>JALPYG010000065.1 GCA_023271215.1 Dehalococcoidia bacterium | reverse complement strand
AGAGGGGCAAGGAGAGGAACTAAAATGTCTAGACGGCGCGTTACCTGGAAGAAGAGCGCTATCGGTTACGCCAGGGATCAAAGACTGGTGGTCAAGGCCCTGGGCCTTCGGTCGTTGAACGGCGTAGTTGAGCATAATGATTCTCCGCAGATTCGCGGCATGATCAGGAAGATCAGACATTTGGTTAAGGTAGAAGAAATCGGTCGGGAAGGTGAGGCATGAAACAGAACGAGTTGCGCCCCCCGGAGGGCGCCAAACATAAACGGAAGAGGGTGGGGCGTGGTGTCGGCAGCGGGCACGGCACCTATTCCTGCCGTGGCCTCAAGGGGCAGAAGTCTCGATCCGGGGGCGGAGTTCGTCCACTCTTTGAGGGGGGACAGAATCCCCTGGTAAAGCGATTGCCCTACAAGAGAGGCTTCACCAATATCTTCCGTACGGAATGTGCCATCGTTAATATAGGGCGATTAAATGTCTTTCCTGAGGGTGCGGAGGTAACCCCACAGGAACTGGTATCCGCGGGGATCGTGAAAGGACTCAAGGATCCGGTCAAAGTTCTGGGGCAGGGTGAGCTTACTCACCAGTTGGTGGTGAAAGCCAATAAGTTCTCACAGACAGCTAGGAATAAGATAGAAGGTGCTGGGGGAAGAGCGGAGGTGATCACATGATACAGCGTTCTGGAGGACAGGGTGGGATGCCCAAGCTACTGCAGGCGGTGATGGACTCTCTCCATCACCCCGACTTGAGGCGGAAGCTGCTTTTTACCTTCGGCATTCTGGTGGTCTTTCGCTTAGCTGCTCATATTCCACTGCCCGGGGTTGATGTCGGCGCACTCCGTGAGACTCTCGATGCAATCCCAGCCCTGGCCATGCTCGACCTCTTCGCCGGGGGAGCGATGCGGAATCTCAGCATAGTCGCCGTGGGGATTTTCCCTTATATAACCGCCTCGATCATCATGCAACTGATGGTACCGGTCATTCCAAGACTTCAGATGCTATCGCGAGAGGGAGAGGGGGGGAGAAACAAACTGAAGCAGTATACCCTCTGGCTGACTGTCCCGATGGCTATGCTTTCCGGGTATGGGCAATTGGTCCTCTTCAGTCGCCCCATGGCGGCGGGGGTACCGGCTGCCATCAGCGTTGGCCTATACGGAGAGCTCCTGCTCCCCACGATATCCATGGTACTCAGCCTCACCGCCGGCACGATGCTGCTTGTCTGGCTGGGAGAACGGATCACCGAGAGCGGCATCGGTAATGGTATCTCGATAATCATCTTCGGCGGGATCGTGGCCGGCATGCCGGAGCAAATCGGACGCACGTACGTGGTTGCCGAACTCTGGGGCGTAATGATGCTGCTGCTAATGCTGGGGGCCCTTGCGCTGCTTATAGTGTTTGTCACCGAAGGCCACCGGCGCATTCCGGTTCAGTATTCCAAGAGCACTTTCCGTGGTGGGCGGGTTTACCGGCAGAGTGGTGGCACCCATATCCCCCTCCGAGTAAACTCGGCCGGGATGATTCCCGTCATCTTTGCTTTTGCCGTCATAATGTTTCCGGCGACGATAGCCACCTGGTTTGCCAATCCGCCAGGGGTAGATCCCAACTTTGCCAATTGGATTATAGACAACTTCACCGCCGGAGGAGACTTTTGGTGGGCTTATTATAGCTTCCTTTTCCTCCTTGTCCTTGGCTTCACCTTCTTCTATACCATAATTACCTTTGAGCAGCAGAATATCCCCGAGACCTTGCAGAAACAAGGGGCTTTCATTCCGGGCATTCGTCCTGGAAGATCCACGGCGGAATACGTAAATGGAGTTCTCATGCGAATAACCTGGGGCGGGGCGATATTTCTGGGGTTTGTTGCGATCACGCCGGTGATCGGCCAGTGGATGGCCGGCGTCCCACTGCACGAACCCGTGATGATCATCGGCGGGGTCGGATTGCTCATTGTGGTTGGGGTAGTTCTGGACACTATGCGACAGATGGAAGCACAGCTCCTGATGCGTCATTACGAAGGATTCATAAAGTGAAGGAGAATCGGATGAACGTTATTCTTCTTGGTGCCCCAGGGGCAGGCAAGGGAACTCAGGCAGAGATGATCTCTAGAGAGTTAAGACTAGCTCACATCGCATCCGGCGATCTCTTTCGACAGGCACAGAGCAGTGGAACAGAGCTCGGGAATATGGTTAGCTCTTATATGGAGAGAGGACTTCTGGTTCCCGATGAGGTGACGGTTAGGATGGTTCTGGAACAGATCGCGACACTCGATCGTGGCCAGGGTTTCATCTTAGATGGCTTCCCTCGAACCCTGCAGCAGGCCGAGGCCCTGGAGGGAGCCTTAAGGGATGAGAACAAGAGCATCGACAGAGTGCTTTACATCAAAGTCTCGAATGAGGAACTGGTGAGACGCCTCTCCGGACGGTGGATTTGCCGTGATTGCCAGGCGCCATATCATGCAGTCAATAAGCCACCAGAGGTGTCGGGTAAATGCGACCGTTGCAGCGGAGAGCTTTACCAGCGTCCTGACGATGCAGAGGAAACCGTACGAAAACGCATAGAGGTCTATTTTTCTCAGACTGCTCCCCTGATCGACTATTATGCTAAGAAGGGGAAGCTCCTGGAGGCAGAGGGTGCTCAGAGCGTAGAGATGGTAAGCGAGGAGATACTCAGTGCTCTAAAGAGTGAGGAGTGATGAGGGAGGTGGGAGACTCTCGACTCTAGACTCTCGACTCTCGACCCTCGACTAACAATGGGTATCATCATTAAGTCGCCAAACGAAATAAACATCATGCGCCAGGCGGGACGGATCGTAGCAGCCATTCTCGCCGCCTTGAATAAAGAGATAAGGCCGGGCATAGACACCGGGACGCTGGATGCCATCGCCAAGCGGATGTTTCAAGAGTACGGGGCACGGGCCTCGTTCAAGGGATATCGAGGTTTTCCAGCCTCTATTTGCACTTCAGTGAACGAAGAGGTGGTTCATGGCCGGCCGGGGGGGGAGAGTCCTTCAAGAAGGCGATGTGATTGCCATCGACGTGGGAGCGATATATAATGGTTTTCAGGGGGATGCGGCGATAACCGTGGGAGTGGGCAAGGTAAGCCCCGAAGCAAAAAGGCTCATCGATACCGCTCGCCGATCTCTGGAAGCCGGTATCGCGGCAGCCCAGGAAGGGGCTCATCTCAGCGATATTTCAGCGGCGATCCAGTTCTGTGCTGAGTCCGCCGGCTTCTCGCCGGTAAGACAGTATGTGGGGCACGGGATTGGGCGAGAGATGCACGAAAAACCGCAGATTCCCAATTTTGGACCGCCCGGCAAAGGGCCGGTACTGAAACGAGGCATGACTCTGGCGCTCGAACCGATGATCAACGCGGGCGGCTGGGCCACCAAGGTGCTCCCCGATCGCTGGACGGTGGTCACGGCGGACGGCAGCCTTTCGGCACACTTTGAGCATACTATCGCCGTCACCAACGGCGTAGCGGAGATACTGACTGTGATCTAACGAATGCCTGATTTCTTCCAGGTGCAGCGATTTCTGCGACACACTATAATACAAATGGAGGTTGTAACTACTCAGGCCTGCCCCCGGGCCGCAGGCCCAGGGGTTCAAAGTTCCGGGGTTCACGGTTCAAGGTTAGACCAATCAAGATTGAACGGTTAGGCAAACAACCGTGAACCTGACAACCTGAGTAGTTATTGGAGGTCTAGCGAGAGGATTTATGGGTAAAAAGGAAGCCATTGAAGTTGAGGGTACAGTGGTCGAGCCCTTGCCCAATGGCATGTTTCGCGTGGAGCTGCCCAACGGACACCTGGTGTTAGCCCATGCTTCGGGGAAAATGAGGCGCTATTTCATCAAGGTCGTGCGAGGCGACCGGGTCTTAGTGGAACTCTCGCCTTACGATCTCTCGCGAGGACGTATTACCTATCGTTTTAAATAGAGGAAGGCCGCATCCAGGATGCGGCCCTGTTGAGGTCATTCGATGAAAGTCCAGGCTTCGGTTAAGGCCCGTTGCAACAAATGCAAGATTGTGAGACGTAAAGGCGTGGTGCGGGTTATTTGCTCTAATCCCAGGCACAAGCAGCGACAAGGTTAGCGCCGGAGGCGCTAATGTGGGGAGTAGAAATGGCACGTGTTGCAGGTGTTGACATTCCGGCGAACAAACAGGTGGAGATATCCCTTCGCTACATCTATGGTATTGGCCCCACCCTGAGCAAGAGGATACTGACTCAGACCGGCGTTAATCCCGCCACCAGGGTTAGAGACCTCAGCGACGAGGAGCTCAATCGCATCCGTGAAGTCATCGATAAACAATACAAGGTCGAGGGCGACTTAAGGAAAGAAGTCACCTTCAATATTAAGCGTTTCATTGAAATGGGATGCTACCGCGGGATAAGACACCGGAGGGGGCTTCCCGTTCATGGCCAGAGGACCAAGACCAATGCTCGAACCAAGCGCGGGCCGCGCAAGACCGTGGCCGGCAGAGGCCGGCGCCGCGGCATGGCCAAGAAATAGCGAGGATAAGATGGCAGTAAGAAAGAAGAGCACGGGGATCAGGAAACGTGAGCGCAAGGGGGTAGTGAAAGGCCGCGCTTACATACAGTCCACCTTCAATAATACCGTGATCACCCTGACTGACGAGAGGGGAAATGCAATCGCCTGGGGCAGTTCGGGCACCGTTGGATTTAAGGGATCACGCAAAGGAACCGCGTTCGCCGCGCAAAGGGCTGCCTCTGAGGTGGCCCGGCGAGGGATGGAGCACGGGTTGCGTCACGTAGACGTGTACATAAGAGGTCCCGGCAGCGGGCGTGAGGCTGCTATCCGTACGCTGCAAGCCAGCGGTCTCAATGTATTAAGCATCAGGGATGTTACGCCTACGCCTCACAATGGGTGCCGTCCCCCGAAGAAGAGACGAATTTGAGGAGGGAATATGGCCCGTTACACAGGGCCCGTCTGTCGGCTATGTCGACGCCAGGGTGAAAAATTGATGCTCAAGGGCGAAAGGTGCGCTAGTCCAAAGTGTGCCCTGGAGCGAAAGCATAATGCACCGGGGTACGGACAACGCTCGCGCCCGAGGAAGATGTCCGAATATGGCATTCGATTGAAGGAGAAGCAGAAGGCCAAGAATATCTATGGCATCCTGGAACGTCAGTTCAGGAAGCACTTCGCCGAGGCCGAGAGAATTCCCGGGCTTGCCGGTGAGAACCTGCTGCGGATATTGGAAATGAGGCTGGACAGTGTAGTATATCGACTCGGCTTTGCTGACAGCCGCCGTCAGGCGAGACAACTGGTTCGACACGGACATTTTACTCTCAACGGACGCAAAACAGACATTCCATCGTGTCTGGTCAAACCAGGTGATGTCATTGCCTGGATGACCAGCAAACAAGGGCTTATTCCCTATCAAGCTGCTTTGCAGGATATCGGATCCAGGCATATACCAGGATGGTTGAGTGTAGATGATAAGTCGCTCACCGCAAAGGTTTTGACGCTCCCGTCGCGGGAGGAAATCGGGATCACCATCAACGAAAGGCTGATTGTAGAATACTATTCCAGATAAGATAGCGGGTAGTAGGTAGCGGGTAGCCCCTCACCTACCCCCTACACGCTATGATCTACACGCTAAGCAGGAGGTCTAAGAGTTGCCTGAGATTGTAAGCGCTTCAATAGACTACCGGTTGGTGTCCGAGAACTACGGGCACTTCGTTATTGAGCCACTGGATCCCGGATATGGTCTCACGCTGGGCAATGCTCTGCGACGGGTTCTGCTGGGCTCGTTGCCTGGTGCCGCGGTGACCGCCGTCAAGATCGAGGGGATACAGCACGAATTCTCCACCATTCCTCACATGAAGGAGGATACCCTGGAATTCCTGCTGAACGTCAAGGGAATACGACTGCGCTGCCTCTCAGATCGATCCGACAAACTCGTTCTTGAGGCCAGTGGGGAGGGGGAGGTTCGCGCCGGCGACATAAAACCCTCGGCCGAATTTGAGATCGCAAATCCGGACCATTATCTGGCTACCCTGGACTCGCCCGAGGCGAGCCTGAACGTCGAGTTCACCGTTGAGATCGGCAAGGGCTACGTCCGTGCCGGCCCCAGCGACGGACAGTTCATAGGGGTCCTACCCCTGGATGCCGTCTTTACGCCAATCCGAAGGGTGAACTACAAGGTGGAGAAGACCAAGATCGCGGACAGGAGTGACTATGATCGACTGATAATCGACGTATTGACCGATGGCACCATCTCTCCGGAGGATGCAGTGGCCACCAGCGCTCGGATTCTAGCCCAGCAGTTCTCCACCTTTCTAAAACTTGGTAAGCAGCCGGAGGAAGCGGTTGCCGTGGCAGAAAAGCCGTCGCCACTATCGGAAAAACTTGACATGCCTCTCGATCAATTGGGATTTAACTCGCGGACGTACAATGCTCTCCGGCGAGCTGGGATCACCAGCGTAAGGATACTTCTGGGAAAGACCAGGGAAGAGTTGATTGATACGAAGTATCTCGGCCCGAAATCCTGGGAAGAGATCCAGGAGCGACTGGCAGCCATCGGAGTTCTGGAGAAACCTCAGGTTGCGGAGACTGAAGGGGAAGGCGGGGGTGAGGTGCCCACTGAAGAGGAGATTTCTGAGGACGCTGAGCGTGAAGAGATGATGAAGAAGTTGCAGGAGAGTGGTTTTGTTGTGAGGGAGAATAAATGAGACACCGGGTGGCGGGACGGAGACTTTCCAGGAGTACAAGCCATCGGTTAGCGCTGTACCGTAATCAGGTGAGAGATCTCCTGCGATATGGAAAGATCGTCACTACTGAGGCCAAGGCCAAGGAGGTTCGCTCCCTGGCCGAGAGAATGATCACCTTAGGCAAAGCAGGTGACCTGAATGCGCGGCGTCAGGCACTGGCGTTCATAAGGGATAAGGACGTGGTTAAGAAGGTATTCGATGAAGTGGCGCCAAAGTATGCCGCTAGAGCCGGTGGCTACACCAGGATGGCGAGACTGGGGCCGCGCCTCGGCGATGGGGCTCCGGAGATTCAGCTTGAGCTGGTTTAGAATTGGCAAAGATTGCCTTGCTTATCGAATACGAGGGCACGAGGTACCATGGATTTCAAATTCAACTTAACGTGCCCACAATACAGGGAGAACTGGAGAGGGCGATATTCAAAGTTACTGGGGAGGCGGTTCGCCTTCACGGGGCTGGCCGCACCGACGCCGGGGTTCATGCACGGGGACAGGTGGCAACTTTCGAGACCGCTTCAGCGCTTCCCCCGCTAACCTTCCTGAGAGCGCTGAATTTCTATCTGCCACCCGATATATCGGTCAGGGATGCCTGCAATGTGGGGATGGGTTTTGATGTCCGGAGGGATGCACTGAGCCGGGAATATCGCTATACCATTCTCAATGATTCGGTGCATTCACCACGGCATCGTAGGTGGGCATACCGTGTGACCGGGAAACTGGATGCTGAGGCAATGAATAGAGCGTGTGAGGTATTGCTCGGGCAACATGATTTTGCGCCCTTCACTAACAGCGAAGGTGGAGCGAAGAACACGGTACGTACCGTTCTCAAATCTGAGGTACGGAGGGAAGGCCGTTTGATGTTCTTTGATATGGTGGCCAATGCATTCCTTCCTCAGCAGGTACGCCGTACAGCAGGAAGTCTGTTAAGGATCGGCTCGGGAGATATGGAGGTGGACGAGTTCCGCGAGATGGCAGGCTCCGGCCTGATCGGAGCAGCAAAGCCGGTAGCACCGGCGCATGGGCTTTGCTTAATGAGGGTCAACTATTCTAATATTGGATTTACTGATTATGAAAACATATAGCACTAAGGCCTCAGATATCAAGCGAGACTGGCACGTAGTCGATGCCTCCGGGAGAACGTTGGGCCGTTTAGCTACCGAGGTTGCTCGCCTGCTCAGAGGAAAGCATAAACCGACGTATGCGCCCCATCTCGATACGGGCGATTACGTTATCGTGGTCAATGCCGGGAAGGTGCGGGTGACCGGGAATAAATCCAGCCAGAAGACCTATTGGAGGCATACG
>JALPYG010000063.1 GCA_023271215.1 Dehalococcoidia bacterium | reverse complement strand
GCCTCGCGTGTTTATAATACATAGTTCTACGAGGCTTGTCAACATTACTGGTCAGAGGCCAGAGCTCCCCACTTAAAACGTAAAACTGCCAACTTAGTAAAATGGGGGCAACTCTATTTTTGCCATATACGGCCAGACCACGAAGAGTTACGAGGCCTGAGGGAGTCCTCTCCCTCAGGCTTTCCGTGAGGGAAGGGATTCCCTCATGCCTCAGTAAACGCTTCAGATGAGGATGCAAGCGGGACATAAAATCCCGCTCCTTTGCCCTGATCCCCTGAAACCCGGGGAGCGGGCGTTCGAGAAAAACGCGGCCATGCAAGGCCCGACCCCATTGGTTTGACAACTTATAGCAATATTGTTATGATACTTGCGTGCTCCGGGAGATTCAATACTATCTCAACTCCTCACCCCTGCTGATCAACTTCGGCTGATGGAGGAATTGGCCGCGCAGGTTCGTGGCCAGGTCACCCTTCAGCCTCGGCGAAGTATTCTAGACTTACAGGGGATGGGCAAGGAAATCTGGTTGGGTATGGATGCTCAAGAATACGTATGTATGGTTATAAATGTGAATACTGCGAAGGTACCGTTAAACAACGTATAGTAGAGGATAGCTTTGTCTAACAACTGCCGTGGAGCGGGCGAGATAAGGAGAAAGGCCCACAAGAATGAGGGAGGTGCTCGTTTGAGACAGGTTATGAAATTCCCGGTCATACTGGAACAGGGAGAGGATGGATATATTGTTGCGGAATGTCCGGTTCTGCCAGGATGTGTAAGCCAGGGCAAAACCGAGGGAGAAGCCCTGGCAAACATAAAGGACGCCATCGAAGGGATTCTGGAATTGAGGCGCAAGCGGGGACTGCCTGAGGTTCGTCTATCTGAGGTAGAGGTCCCGGTTTGATGCAGCGCCTGCCGGTGTTGTCCGGTCGCCAGGCGGCCAGGGCATTTGAAAAAGCGGGCTTTCTTTACGACCACCATACGGGAAGTCACACGATTTACTACCGGCCTGATGGCCGACATCTATCCATACCGGATCATCGTGAGTTGGATCGCGGAACATTGCGGGCGTTGATCCGAAGAGCTTCCCTTACTGTGGAGGATTTCCTACATTGTCACTGCTGTTAATTTTCCAAAAAGCTTAAGGCATTATGAAAGAGAATCACCCCTTTCGTTGTGTCTACCCGTGATGGCGGGTGATTGACGGAGGCAACCGAGGGGGGGCGATTCATCGCCCCCCCTTTTGCTGTGTGACCGTCAATTCTTGTGCGGCCCGAGGGAATCCTTTCCCTCACCGTCCTCTCATCCTTTCTCCTCGTGATGCTGACCTCGATCTCGTTCGCCGGGTTGCGCACCGAGCCATGAAATGATAGAATTGGTTGTGCTTATCGAATCAGTATATATCTCATTGTAAAGGAGGTTTATTATGGCTGTTGTAAGTTTACCCGCTCATTTTGATGGTGAGCGAATTTGTTTAGACGAGCCGTTTGACCTGAAACCAGATGCTAAACTGATTGTAACCATTCTGCCAAGACAGGGGCCGGATAATGAACATGAATCTTGGTTGCTTCTATCAGCTCAAAGATTAGAGGACGCATACGGAGAAAATGAACCTGAGTATTCATCAGACTTACTCAAAGAGGTGAACCCTAACTATGAAGCAAGGTGATGTAATCCTTAGACGGAAAGGGGAGGTCAACTTGATTGATACTAAGAAAGCAACTGAACTCAGCGAAAGGATAATGGCCGAGGTGTCCCGGGTCATCGTGGGCAAGGATGAGCTGAAACGAACACTTCTGATAGCGCTGCTTGCCGGGGGGCATGTGCTGATAGAGGGCCTGCCGGGCACGGCCAAGACCAAGTTGGCCCGGACGTTCGCCGAGGTGATCGGGGGCGAATTTAAGCGTATCCAGTTCACCCCGGACATGCTGCCCGCGGACGTCACCGGGTTCTATCTCTATTCGCCCGATGGCAACTCCCGGCTTGTCCAGGGGCCGATATTCACCAACATCCTGCTGGCCGATGAGCTCAACCGGACTACTCCCCGGACCCAGTCGGCGCTTCTGGAGGCGATGCAGGAACATCAGGTCACCATCGAGCAGGAGACCTATCAACTGTCCCGGCCGTTCATGGTGATCGCTACCCAACAAGAGGCCGGGGCCGAGGGGACCTACCTCTTGACCAATGTTCAGGGCGACCGGTTTCTGCTCCGAAGCCTGAGCCGGTACTCCTCCCGGGAGGAGGAGACGGAGGTGATAGCCAATATCGACCGGATCGATGACGCCGAGATTCAGGCAGTGACCTCGCTGGACGAGATAGGTGAAGTGCAGCAGATCGCCAGGAGGGTTTACGTCTCCGGGGAGATAGTGGAGTACATCACCCTGCTGGTGGAGTCCTTGCGGGCGGACCCCGATGTGGACTCCGGCCCCAGCACCCGGGCGGGCATTGCCCTCTATAAGTGCGGCCGGGTGGTGGCACTGCTCGACGGGCGGGACTTCGTAATCCCGGACGACATCAAGTACCTCGCCGTCCCGGTGGTGGAACACCGGCTCAGGATGAGGCCGGAGGCGGAGATGGATGAAGTTACCCCCCGACTCATCCTCGAACGCACGCTGGAGAAGACGCCGGTGCCGAAGGCAGGGATTTAAGGGAGAGAACTATAGAACAAGGGTTCAGCGTGAGTGAAACTTTCTTCCGAATCTATCCGGTTGTGGGGCTGATCGCGGCCGTCTTTCTCTCGCCTTCCCCCTACCTCTCCTTTGTCCCTCTGGCCCTCCTGGTTTTTTACCTCTATCTCCGTACGAGCAGGAGGACCCTCTTTTGGGCTCAGCTCAGCCTGCTGACGGACTTCTTCCTCTTTTTTGCCCTGGCCCTCCTGTTTCAGCCGCTGTTGGGCCTTTTCGCAGTGCTGGTTCCCCTCCCGATGCTGGGGGCTTTGAGCCTCAGTTTGGAGGAGGTTGGACGCCTCTCGCCGGCCCCCTTGCACCCCGCGCGGCGCCGGCCGAGCAACGTTTCCCTGACGCTTTTCTGCATAGCGGCCCTGATACTTCTCCTTTCCTTCCCCCTCGGGAACCAGGTCTTGAGTCTGACCTCGACCGCCTCGCTGGCCTACCTGCTGATTCTTCTGGCAGTTGTACTCCGGGGGCTGCCACCGCAACCGGTGGAGGAGGAGAGGGTCAAGCTTCGCCTGGTGGCCGGCACCAAAGGAGATGTTGTGGTCAAGCTTGTCCCGCAAACCGCGGTGGGTGGGAAGGTGTTCCTGAGCTCGCCGTGCGATTGGATAAGGGTGAACCCCGAGATGCTCACACTTCACCATGCCCGGGAATTCCCCCTGAACGTCTCCGTTACCCCTCCCCTTTCGGGCCCCTCCGAGGTTGTGCTCGGCGGAGAGTTCCTCGACCGCTGGGGGCTGATAGAATCAGCCTTCGACCTGAACCCGGTGCGGCTTTACGTCATCCCCCGGGCGAGGTATGCCGCCTGGCTGGCCCGGAAATACCTCGAGGGGACCAATCCTGGGGACTTGCCGCTGCTCTCCACCTCGGGTGTATTCCGCGCTGCTGCGGCGAGTCGAACGGGGGTAGAGTATTACGGGAACCGTCCCTACCAGGCGGGTGACAGCATGAAGTCCATTGACTGGAAACACTCGGCAAAGCTGAACGAGCTGGTGTCCAAGGAGTTCAGCGAACTCAAGGGGCAGCCGGCGCTGATACTGATAAACCTGGCGGTCACCGATAATGAGGAAGCGGACAAGCTGGCCTACAATATCATCGCCACCGCCCTCTCCCTGGCGCAGGAGAGCATCCCCTCCGCTCTGACTGCCTATGATCAGGATGGTGTAAGGTTGACCACCCCCGTTCTCCCCCCGCGGGCGATCCTCACCAGGGCGCTGGGGGTGGCTGAACGGATGGTCAGCTTCGTCAGCCCGCTGAAGTATCTGGCTCCGCCGGATGTGGCCCGGCTGCGAGCAGACCTTTTTCGGCTGCGATCTGTGGAGAGCGATCCGGCAAAGGCCTTAGCTTCTTTGCTGGAGATAGAATATAGAAGCCTGGAGGAGGCGGCCCGGGAAAACCCGGCCACGGCCGCCCTGCTCGAGGGGCTGGCTAAGGGGAATAAGGAATCGAACCTGGTGGTGATCTCCGGGCGTAATCACGACGCCGAGGCGCTGGCCTTCAACCTCTTCAAGTTCAGCCGCAGAGGCTACGCCATAATTGAGATCTGATTCCCGGAGAGGCTTTGCCTTTACAACGGGGGCGGGCTATGCTATAATGAAACTCGAAGAGAGAGGTTGAGGATGCAACAAGAGCGAAAGAATGCCATCATGGAACGATTCAGGATCCACGAGCGAGATACCGGTTCCTCGGAGGTCCAGATCGCTGTTCTCACCGAGAGGATAAATGAGCTGACCCAGCATCTAAGGGTGCACAAGCATGACTACCACACCCAACGGGGACTTCTGAAACTGGTAGGGCGAAGGCAGCGTCTCCTGAGATACCTCGGCAGGAACAATCCCCAGAGCCGCAAATCGTTGGTGAAGGAACTCAAGCTCCGATAGCGCCTATAGGCGAAGCCCCTTCAAGGGCTGAGGACACGACTGCAGCCTCCTTCTCATTCATAGCGCTCCGCGCATAACGCTTACCTATCAGGTTCAAAGTTCCGGGGTTCAAGGGTTCCCCTGAGGGGTCACCCCGAAGGGTTAGAAAACAAGTAAGTGTTCAGCCACCCTATGTCACCCTGAACGAAGTGAAGGGTCTCCGAGATTCTTCGCGGAGCCTGCCCTGAGCGCCACGGGATTCTTCGCTTCGCTCAGAATGACAGTAAGGTTCAAGGTTAGACCGATCAAGATTGAACGGTTTGGCAAGCAACCGTGAACCCCTGGGCCTGCGGCCGGGGGCAGGCCTGACAACCTGACTAGTTACAAACTTAAAACTCAACACTTAAGACTTAAAACTTAAGAATGAAAGGTTGTTTAGATGTCAGAAACATCCAGTGTTCTACAAGTCGAGATCGGTGAACAACAACTGTTGATTGAAACCGGGAATCTCGCCGGGCAGGCCGATGGAGCGGTCACCGTTCGCTATGGTGATACCCTGGTGCTGGTCACCGCCTGTGTCGGCCGGGAACGCCGGGAGAGGGAGGATTTCCTCCCCTTGACGGTGGATTTCGAGGAACGGCTTTACGCTGCCGGCAAGATACCGGGCAGCTTCTTCAGAAGGGAAGGCCGTCCCGGACAGGAGGCGACGCTGGCGGCGCGGCTCATCGATCGTCCCATACGCCCATTGTTTCCCAAGGGCTTCTACAAGGAGATTCAGGTGGTGGTCACCGTGCTTTCGGCGGACAAGGAGAACAATCCTGATATCCTCGCCATTATAGGTGCCTCAGTGGCCCTTGGAATCTCCTCTATTCCCTTTGCCGGCCCGGTCAGTGCGGTTCGGGTAGGATACGTAGACGACGAGTTCGTAGCCAATCCCACCTTTACCCAGCTTGCCCGGAGCCGGCTGGATCTGGTGGTTGCCGGAACCAGGGATGCGGTGATCATGGTGGAAGCGGGGGCCAAGGAGGTAAGCGAGGGGATCGTTCTGGAGGCTATCAAATTCGGGCAGGTGATCAACGGGGAAATCATCGAGGCCCAGGAAGCATTCATCGAGACACATGGCAGGCCAAAGATGGAATTCAAGGCTACTCCCAATGATGGATTGCAGCAAGAGGCTTCCGCCGTACTGCAGGGACTCTTCCCTGAGGGTATAGTGGCCCTGAAGCGTGCTGAACGCCAGAGGCGTGAGGCTCTGGCTCAGGAACAACTGGCGGAGCAACTGGGGGATAGGTGCTCGGCGCAGGAAATCAGCGCTGCGGTGGATGCCTGGGTGAAGAGCGAGATCCGCGCATCCGTTCTGGATAAGGGCATTCGCGTCGGCGGCCGCAGGCTAGACGAGGTCCGGCCAATTAAGTGTGCGGTAGGGACCCTTCCTCGCACCCACGGATCGGGGCTTTTCTGCCGCGGTGAGACTCAAGTGCTCAGCATCACCACCCTCGGCTCCCTGAGACAGACACAGGTCATCGACAGCATCGGCCCGGAGGAGAACAGGCGCTATATGCATCACTACAATTTCCCTCCCTATAGCACAGGGGAGGTAAAGCGAATAGGTACCGGGCGCCGGGAGATAGGGCACGGAGCGCTGGCGGAAAGGGCCCTGCTGCCGGTCATTCCCGACGAACAGACCTTCCCCTATACCATCCGGATCGTCTCCGAGGTGCTGAGCTCCAACGGGAGCACCTCCATGGCCAGTGTATGCGGCAGCACCCTTTCGCTGATGGATGCCGGGGTGCCGATTAAGGCGCCGGTGGCGGGGATTGCTATGGGCCTCATCACCGGGGAGGATGGCAGGTACGGAGTTCTTACGGATATAGAGGGCATCGAGGACTTCTTTGGAGACATGGACTTTAAGGTCGCCGGCACCGCTGAGGGAATCACCGCGGTGCAGATGGATCTCAAGACGAAAGGGATAACCTATGAAATCATCGAGGCCGGCCTGAAGCAGGCGCTGGCGGGGCGACTCTTCATACTGGAATGCATGAAGGATACCATTAGCGCCAGCCATACCGAGCTCAGCAGGTATGCTCCCAAGATGACGAGGATAACCATTGACCCGGAGAAGATCCGCAATGTGATAGGCCCCGGCGGTCGGGTGATAAGGTCCATCACCGAGGAGACCGGGACCACCATCGATGTAGAAAACGACGGGACGGTCATCATCGGAGCGCCCGACGAGGAATCAGCTCAGAAAGCCATCAGCATCATAGATGGTTTGACCAGAGACCCGAAAGTCGGCGAGATCTATACCGGCAAGGTAACCGCGATCGTGGATTTCGGTGCTTTCGTAGAGATACTGCCCGGCAGGGACGGACTGGTTCACATCAGCGAGCTGGCCAATTACCGCGTCGCCCGGGTTGAGGATGTGGTCAAGATGGGCGATGAGATCACCGTTATCGTCCTCGGCATCGACCCGCAGGGGAAGATAAAGCTCTCCAGACGGGCGCTACTTGAGAAAGCGCACCCGGTGCCGCGGGCACCCCTGAAGGCCGGGCAAAGGGAACCTCCGAGGGGACCACTCAGAGATACGGGCCCCCGCTACCGTGAAGCCCGTGGAGACAGGAGGCCTACCGGGCCGAGAGACGCTCGACCGAGGCAACCTTTTACGAGAAGACCGGATCCTCGCAAGTAGGGGGGGAGGCTTGCAACCTGTAAGAGTCCTGGTTCATGGAGCCTTGGGAAGGATGGGGCAGCAGGTGCTCAGTGCCGTCTGCCGCGACCCGGAACTGAAGCCGGTGGCGGCGGTGGATTCCGGAGCCAATAAGGATTCCCTTCAGTTGCCCGACGGCTCAGGCACAGTACCCCTCTCCGCCGATCTTCAATCCCTTCTTGACATCTCCACACCCGACGTCATGGTGGACTTCACTCAGCACGCGGCTACCATGCCCGCGGTGCACCTGGCCACCAGGCACCGCACCAGCCTCGTCATCGGAACCACCGGACTCTCCGAGGCTGATCTTGAGGAGATCGACAAGCTGTCGCGGGAACACGGCGTGGGGGCAGTAGTGGCCCCCAATTTCTCTCTGGGGGCGGCCCTTATGATCCACCTGTCGAAGATAGCCGCCAGGTTTTTCGACTACGCCGAGATCATCGAGATGCATCGTGAGCAGAAGATAGACGCCCCCTCCGGCACCGCCATCGCCACTGCCAGAGGGATGATCGAGGCCAGGGACGGGCCTTTCACCTATCCGGGGACTCAGAAGGAGACCCTCCCCGGCGGGCGTGGGGCGGAGCTGGGTGGGATAGCGATACACAGCATGCGCTCGCCAGGGTTCATGGCTCACCAGGAGGTCATTCTCAGTGAGATGGGGCAAACACTGCGAATTCGTCACGACCAGATCGATCGGGAGGCCTTCATGCCCGGCGTTCTGCTGGCGGTAAAGAAAGTGATGAAATCCCAGGGCCTGACCTTCGGGCTGGACAAGCTTCTGGATTTATAGGGCAATGAAGAACTTTCGTGTGGCGATCCTTGGTGCAACCGGCCTTGTGGGGCAGGAATTCATCAAGGTGCTCAAGCAGCGAAATTTCCCGATGGATTCCCTCGTGCTGCTTGCCTCAGGGGCTTCGGCGGGGAAGCAGGTCATTGTTGATGGTGATGAAATCGAGGTTCAAGAAGCCACCCCTCGCTTGCTGGAGAATGTAGACCTGGCCCTGTTTTCCGCCGGATCAGAGATCAGCCGCGTCTTTGCCCCGGAAGCGGCCAGGGCGGGTGCGGTGGTGGTGGATAACAGCGCTGCCTTCAGGATGGAGCCGGGGATTCCTCTG
>JALPYG010000062.1 GCA_023271215.1 Dehalococcoidia bacterium | reverse complement strand
CGTCGTCGACAATACCGATATCTACCGCATCATGTACTACACCCTGTTTGGTGAGTGGCTGGGTGCGTCGCGTTGAGTTGCCTTTTACCACCCCGTGGGATATTCTCAATATCCTACGGGGTGCGTCCCACCGCTGGAACGAGAGGAAGCAGCAAATCTTGAAGAATAGCCTTTTCTTAACAAAACTTTAACAAAACCTTAACAAAACCTTAAAGATCGCCTGCTATAATTAAAAAGAAGGGTGACTACTGAGGTTCATGGTTCCCGGTAGTCGGCAGGCAACCGTGAACCCCTGGGCCTGCGGTCGGGGGCAGGCTTGACAACCTGAGTGGTTACAAAGCAGTTGAAAAGGAGGTGCGAATGATGGTATGATTTAAGTATCTTCCGGTAAAAGCAAGGTGTCTCAAACAAATAAAAGGAGGATATGACAATGAAAAAGGGAGTATTGTCAAGCTTGCTGGTAGTGTTGTTGCTTGCCACGAGCGTGGTTGCTATTGGGTGTCCCCCAGAAGAGGAAGATCCACCTGCAGAAGATCCAGTAGAAGAAAGGCTGGTCGTTGGCGGTTCGTCATCGGTATATGTGGTAGCCGTTCTTCTGGCGGAGAGGTTTATGGAGAAGCATCCTCACATAGTGGTGGAAACTCACTCCGTAGGCTCGACTGCTGGAGTTGTGGGTGCTCACGAAGGGACGTTTGATATAGGAATGTCCTCCCGCTGGTTAAAGGGGGATGAGCCTGGCTGGGGTCTGGGGGAATTTGTGATCTGCCACGATGCCATTGCCGCAATAGTACATCCCGATAACCCAGTAGAGAACCTGACTATGGAAGAGGTCAGGAAAATATTCCTGGGGGAGATTACAAACTGGAATGAGGTTGGCGGCAAAGACGTGCCAATTACGGTCATAATTAGAGAAGAAGGGTCGGGGACAAGAGGTGCCTTTGAGGATATCGTCCACGAGGATATAGAGCCGGTACCAACGCTTATCAAGATAGGAACTGGTGGCGTGAGAGCCGCTGTGGCTGGCGATCCATCGGCTATCGGCTACATCACTATCGCTGCCCTGGATGAAACGGTCCGGGCTCTTAAAGTGGACGGGGTTGCGCCTACTGCTGCGGCTGTGCTGGCAGGAGACTATGGAATTGCCAGGCCGTTTCTATTCCTGACCTATGGTGAGCCTGACCCGCTGGAGCGGAAGTTCATCGACTTTGTGCTTGGCCCGGAGGGACAGGACATGCTCGCCGATGAAGGAATGGTAAGGGTTGACTAAGACTTTGTCTGGGTCTACAGCAAAGTAAGTAATGATATGGAGGGCTGTGTGGACTTCACACGGCCCTCCAAGCTATTTCATAAAGGGGCCCAAGGGGATGAAATTCATGCCATGTAGCTATAGAGAATGGGTTATTGAAAGGTTATTGATTGCAGCGGCGATGGTTTCAGTTGTCATCATTGCTTTTATCATAATAACTATCTTTAGAACAGGCCTCCCCTTAATTGCAGAGGTAGGGCTTTTTGATTTTCTCTTTGGCATGCATTGGCGCCCCGGACATGAAATATTTGGAATTTTCCCAATGATGATTGGCACCCTCCTGGTAACCCTTCTCTCAATGTTGATCAGCGTCCCCTTAGGGGTATTGGCGGCAACGTTTCTGGCTGAGGTCGCTCCTGATGTAATCAGAAATATACTCCGACCAGTGATTGAGTTATTGGCCGGAATCCCTTCGGTGGTATATGGGTTCGTTGGGGTTATCGTGCTTGTGCCTTTCATCAGAACTTACTTCGGCCCGCCCGGGTTTAGTTTGCTTGCCGGCTCAATTGTTCTGGCAATAATGGCCTTACCTATAATTATTACTATATCTGAAGATGCTATTTGTGCAGTGCCCAAAAGTTATAAAGAAGCTTCATTCGCACTGGGGGCTACTCATTGGCAGACCATCAAAAATGTGATTCTGCCTGCTGCCCGTTCGGGAATTCTGGCAGGAGTGGTGTTAGGCTCCGGACGCGCCATCGGAGAGACCATGGCTGCCATTATGGTGCTGGGAAATATTCCGGCTATCCCTGATTCCGTATTAGACCCTATCCGTACACTTACCGCTAATGTTGCTCTGGAGATGGCTTATGCTCCCCATGGTCCACATCGCCAGGCCCTTTTTGCTACCGGGATTGTCCTGTTTGTCGCCATATCAATACTGGTTGTCATCTCAAACAGGTTAAGGCGGGGGCAGCAACTGTGATCTCAGCACACGAAAAGATTGCAGAGCTTACGCGATGGGTGACTTCCCCATCCACTCACGAAAAAACCGCCAGAGCTGTAATGTGGGCTTCTGGTTTAACAGTATTGGCTATTCTCCTGGTTATTACCGGCTTTGTGGTGATACGCGGTATTGGGGCAATCGATCTGGAATTTATCTCCGCTATGCCCATAGCAGGGGGCCGCGAGGGAGGGATATTGCCGATGATAGTTGGGACTTTGTGTATCATTGCAATCTCGACAATAGTTGCCACTCCCGTAGCGGTCGCAAGCGGGATTTACCTGACTGAATATGCCGGCACACATCCCTTGTCAAAGATAGTCACCTTTGGAGCTGAATGGTTGGCCGGGATTCCATCCATAATATTTGGCTTGTTTGGCTTTGCTTTCTTTGTGGTATTGTTAGAATGGGGCTTCTCTATCTTGTCAGGAGGGATGATTTTGGCTTGTATGATTCTGAATGAGACCATCAGAACTACTCAGGAGGCTATAAAGGCAGTGCCAGGGTCGTATCGGGAAGCCAGTTACGCCTTAGGTGCTACAAAGTGGCAGACTGTCAGCAGGGTGGTGCTCCCAAGCGCTGCTCCAGGGATACTCACCGGAGTAATACTTGGGATTGGGAGAGCAGCGGGCGAAACCGCTGCCATTATGTTGACGGCTGGGTCATTTATGGCGCTTCCCACCTCGCTCTTTAGTTCGGTCAGGCCGATGTCGTTGCATGTATACCTCCTGGCTATCGCTGAAATTCACCCTGGCGCCGTAGCCAGGGCTTTTGGCACGGCAACGCTCTTGATATTAACGGTGCTTATTGCTAATTTATCCTCACGTGCAATTAAGAACTACTATACCAGGGGTTTAAGACAAGAGAGATAGCGGGCGCATGTCTTGACTAAATCTCCATTAATAGTGTAAGATTAAGAGGATCGGCGGGAGGGGAGCGAATGTCGTATACGGGTGAGAGACTAAAAATAGTGGTGCGTAACCTGAATGTTTATTATGGGAAAACACAGGCTCTTAAGGATGTGAGCCTGGACGTTCAGGCAAACAAAGTCACTGCTGTCATTGGGCCCTCAGGCTGTGGCAAGTCTACCTTTATCAGAACACTTAACCGGATGAATGATATTATCCCGGGGGCACGAGTTGAGGGGAAAATAACGTTAGAGGGGCAAGATATCTACGGCAATAATGTAAGTGCGGTGGAAGTCAGGAGAAGGGTCGGGATGGTATTCCAAAAATCCAACCCCTTTCCGAAGTCTATATTTGAAAATGTTGCCTATGGACTCAGGATTAATGGTCTTATTACAAGAGAAAGTGGTAGCCTCAGAGAAAGGATAGAGAAAGCGCTGGCAGATGCCGCCCTCTGGGATGAGGTTAAGGATAGATTGAATACATCAGCCTTTGAGTTGTCCATAGGGCAGCAACAGCGACTCTGCATAGCCAGGGCACTGGCCATTGAGCCGGAGGTGATCCTGTTTGACGAGCCCTGTTCAGCTCTGGATCCGATTGCTACTGCTAAGATTGAGGATTTACTTCGAGACTTAAAAAGCAAATATACTATAGTCATCGTAACTCACAGTATGCAGCAGGCAGCTCGGGTATCGGATTTGACTGGCTTTTTCCTTCTTGGGGAGATGGTGGAATATGGCCTGACCAGTGAGATTTTCAGCCGCCCTAAGGATAAGAGAACCGAGGACTACGTCACCGGCCGGTTCGGGTAAAAGCTGCTTGGAGGTTTTGGCGATGGAGATAAGGACAACCTTTCGCGAAAGATTGCGGGAAATTCAGGATGAGATCCTGATCATGGGCAGCATGGTGGAGAAGGCCATCGCTCGCTCCGTCGAGGCCTTGAAGAAACGCGACCTTAAGCTGGCCGAACAGGTTGTAGAGGATGACCAGAAGATAAACAGGAAGCGGTTTGCTATCGAGGAGAGCTGCATCACCATCATTGCTACCCAGCAGCCAATGGCCGGCGACCTGCGCATCATCATCACCGTGCTCAACCTCATCACCGAGCTGGAACGGATGGGCGATTACGCCGAGGGAATTGCCAGGATCGCTTTAACGATCGGTGATGAGCCACCATTAAAGCCGCTCATCGATATCCCCCGCATGGCTGAAAAGGCACGGGATATGCTCCGGCGGAGCCTGGAGGCTTTCATTAACCGTGATTCTGAGGAAGCCATCAGGATAAATGCCGAGGACGATGAGGTAGATAACCTTTACGATCAGGTCTTTCGCGAGTTGCTCGTCTTCATGATGGAGGACCCTCGCACCATCACCCGGGCGACCCGGCTGATCTGGGTGGCACACAATCTGGAGCGCATCGCCGACCGGGTGACCAACGTCTGCGAGCGGGTGGTATTCACCGTCACCGGGAAGATGGAGGAGATCGGGACCTCGAAGTATTAGCCGAGTTCCTCTTCCTGGAATAGCACTATGAGGATATGCCTTCTATCCTCTCGCCCACCCCTCAGACATTCTCGTTTCTTCCCTGGTCAGATTTACCGGAGCGGCACTGTGGCTATCACGCCTTTCTCGGCCAGCTTAGCCATCTCTTCTTTCGACATCCCCAGCAGCTCGCCGAAAACGTAGTCGTTGTGCTCGGCGAAGCAAGGGGCGGGCATACGGATTCTTCCCGGCGTACGGCTTAGCTTCCAGGATATGCCGGGGTGGGCGTGGGTGCCGGCTTCGGGATGGGTGACCATCTCAAAAAAGTCCCTTTCCCAGAGGTGAGGGTCGCGTGTGAGCTCATCCGCACTGCGCACCGCGCCCGCCCTGATGCCGGCCTGTTGGAGAATGCACATTGCTTCGCCGGGCTGATGTCCGGTGGTCCATCTCTCAATATTCCTCTCCAGATCCCTCTGGTTTTGCTGCCGGCGTGAGGAAGTGGCAAACCTTTCTTCAGTTGTCCACGGGGGATTGCCGAGGGCGCTGCAGAAGGCTCTCCATTCGCCGTCATCGCAGATAGCGATGGCTATCCAGGCGTCATCGCCGCGGCAGCGGTAGCAGCCCTGGAACGTGGCGGAGGAGTCGCGATTCCCCCGGCGCTGTGGTGATCTCCGGTTCATGGAGTAGTCCAGAAGGTGCTCGCCGAGCAGAGGGATCAGGCTTTCCCGGAGAGACAAGTCGATGTGCTGGCCCTTACCCGTGCGTCGACGATGGCGAAGGGCGACGAGCGTGGCGAAGGCGGCGTGCAGGCCGGCGGTGGCGTCGGCATAGGCTATTCCCGGCCCCAGGGGCTGGCTGTCCTCATAGCCGGTGACTTGAGAGAGCCCGCTCATGGCTTCGATGCCGCGCCCGAAGCTCACGTAATCCCGATACGGGCCGGTCTGCCCATAGGCTGAGATCGAGACCATGATGATTTCCGGCTTGATCTGCCTCAACGTGGGGTAGTCCAGTCCGAAGTTAGCCATCACCCGGGGGCTGAAATTCTCCAGCACCACATCGCTGATCCGCACCAGTTTCTTGAAAATCTCCCGCCCCTGCTCTCCGGAGAGGTCGAGACCGACAGCATATTTATTGCGGTTGAGCTCGTTGTAATAGGCCGAGCGGTTGTAGGGCGTCTCGCCGGGCTGGCCATCGGGGTAAACAGCTCCTGGCTGTGGTTGGCGGCCGCCTCTGCCGGAGCGCACCGCCGATTCGATCTTGATAACCTCGGCGCCCATATCCGCCAGGAGTTTGCCGGCATAGGGGCCGGCATAGACCTGACTCAGGCTGATGATTCTCAGTCCTTCCAGCGGCAGCTCTGTCATTTAGACGACTCCCATATTCTTGAGTTGTCTCAAATCTTGAGTAGTATATCCCAGCAAGCTGCAGTATATCTCCTGGTTGTGTTCTCCGAGCAGTGGTGCTCTCCACGCTCTCCACGTGTTTTCGCTCATCTTGAAGGGAGCGCCGGGATAGGTGAGGCGACTGGCGATGGGGTGATCGATGTCGACAAGAAACCCCCGTGCCCGAAGCTGCGGGTCGGCGGGGAGTTGATCCGCTCCCAGCACCATAGCGAAGGGAAGACGCCATTCCTGAGCGCGGTGGAATATCTCCTCCGCCTCTCGCGGTGCAAGCCAGGGGATCAGATGCGCGTCGACCTCATCGGCTTTCTGGCGGGCTTCCTCCGGCTCATAGCGGAGCAGGTCCGGTATCTCCAGGAACCGGGCGAAGGTTTCCCAATCGGCACCGGCATCGATGTGAACATAGCCATTCTTGCAGGGGAGGATGGTGGAGGGGTGGAGGATCCGGTGACGGGCTCCATCTCGCTTCCTTACGGAGCGGTCGTAGGAGCAACTGAGCAGGGCTCCCTCGAGTATGGAGGCCAGAACCTCGATAACCGAGACATCGATGCGCTGCCCCAGGCCGGTTTCATCTCGAAGATAGAGGGCGGTCATGGTAGCCACGGCAGCATTGAGCCCTGCCTGATATTCGGCCTGTGGGCCGGCTATCTTCAAGGGCTCACGATCGGGGAGGCCGGTGAGCTTCATTATTCCGCCGAGGGCCTGGGCCACAATATCGGCACCCTTGTAATCACGGTAGGGGCCGTCCTGCCCGAAGTATGAAATCGAGGTCAGTACCAGCGAGGGGTTCAATTCATGCAAGGACGGGCAGTCCAGTACACCGGGGTCGTAGTTTTCCACCAGAACGTCTGCCTGGAGGATCAGTTTCTGGAGTATCTCGACCCCGGCCTCACTTTGCCAGTCCAGGGTGATGCTTTTCTTATTGGTGTTGAGATGGAGGAAAAGCCCGCTTTTCTCAGGGTCGGGAGCGTCCCCGGGGAAGGGACCGCAGCGTCGTGAGATGTCTCCGCCGTTCGGGCTTTCGATCTTGATGACCTCCGCTCCGAAATCGGCCAGTAGCTTGGTGCAATAGGGGCCGGAGACGTACTGGCCCAGGTCAAGGACTCTAAGCCCGGAAAGCGGACAATCTTTCATCGACGTTGATCTTCCAGGTTAGATAGCCATTCCCGGGGGACGACTTTCCCCACAGTTCCAGCACTCTGCAAACTGGGGTTCGTGCTCTTCTCCACAACCAGGGCATTTCCACGGTAAACCAGGCGAAACCTCGCCAGACAAAGCTGTTTCTATGAGGCCCTTAGCCTGATCGTATTGGGAATCTTCCGCCACCCAGAGCTCTGGCCAGCAATCGATAGGAGGAAGTCCTCCTGCTGCACTAAACAGGTTCTCGTTCTTGATTGAGCAAATTATGCCTTGATTTTCAAGAACATTCCTAAGGTGGCCCACCATCGTGCTGTTTTGCGAACTGTAAACTCTTTTCATTGTGATATCGTCCTGCAAGTTGCTGCAAAATCACTACAACTGGTGGACCTTTTTAATCCTCTCCAGGAGCAGGTCTATGGAGGGTGCCTGTCTTGAATACCGCGACTGACCCAGAGGGTCATCGACATCGGAATTACCCAGGAGCACCTCAAGGGTTGCCTTCACTCCGTAGGCGAGCGCCTCCAGGTGGTATCCTCCCTCGAGGGTGACCAGAAGCCGTCCGCCGCAGAGCTCATCCGAGAGGTCTTTGATGATGGTGACGATATCGGCGAAACCACGGACACTCAGTCCCATCATCGCCATGTCATCAGCCCAGTGCGCATCATAGCCGGCGGAGATCAGGATGAGCTCAGGCTGGAAGAGGCGGGCGACCGGGACCAGTATCTCCCGGTACGCTTGCCGGTACTGATCATCTCCGCATCCAGCGGGGAGCGGCACGTTGACGGTCGCTCCTCTCCCCGCCCCACTCCCGGTCTCATCGATATCGCCGGTGCCGGGATAGAAGGGATACTGGTGGGTTGAGAAATAGAGCACGTCGGGATCGTCGTAAAAGGCCTCCTGGGTGCCATTCCCCTGGTGGACGTCGAAATCGACAATGAGCACTCGCTCCAGTCCGTGCCGCTGCTGCGCGTATCGAGCGGCGATGGCGACATTGTTGAAAAGACAAAAGCCCATAGCCCGCTGTGGGGTGGCATGATGTCCCGGGGGTCTTACCAGGGCGAAGGCCGAGTCCATTTCCCCGCTCAACACTGCATCTACTCCGCAGAGCAAGCCGCCGACAGCATAGAGCGCCGCTTTGTAAGAACCCGGCGAGGTCACCGTGTCGCCATCGAGCCACCCCCCACCCCTCTGAGAATAGGAGTCGATCCTATCGATGTGCCCTTGGGCGTGTATGGTCAGCAGCTCGTCTGCTGTGGCCGCCCGTGGTGAAAGGGGGATTAGCCGCCCGTTAAGGCCCGATTTATCCAGGCAGGAAGTTATAGCTAAGAGCCTTTGTTTGTTCTCCACATGGGAGCCGGTATCGTGT
>JALPYG010000061.1 GCA_023271215.1 Dehalococcoidia bacterium | reverse complement strand
GCCATATCCCAAAAGCTCCATCTGCGCCTCCAAAATAATGGGACATCGTAACTATTCAGGTTCAAAGTTCCTGGGTTCACGGTTCAAGGTTAAACAGCGATCAAGATCGAACTCTGACGAGTGAAAAGTACCCAACCGTGAACCTGACAACGTGAGTAGTTATGGGACATCAGAGAGAGGAAGTGGGCAACATACCACCAGAGAGGCCGTGGTTTAAGTTCTGGCCAGAGGGCGTGCCTCGGCACATAGATTATCCCGAGATACCCCTCTTCGAACTCCTGTCCCGGGCGGCTCACAAGTGGCCCGCGAGCATCGCCTTCCGCTGTCAGGAACACTCGCTGAGCTACAAACAGCTCGCTGAGCTAACCAACAGGCTGGCCGCCGGGCTCCACGATCTGGGGGTAAGAAAGGGAGACCGGATAATGCTCCTTCTCCCCAACAGCCTCGAATTCGTTATCGCATACTACGGAATACTGAAGGCTGGCGGCACAGTTGCCACCGTCAATCCGCTCTACCGGCAGGCGGAGTTAAGACATCAACTGAATGATACCGAGGCCAAAGCCATCATGACCAACGGGGATCTTTATCCCCTGGTGCAGCAGGTGCGAGCCGAGACCAGACTGCAGATGGTCATTCTAACCGACGCCTCGGAAAGCGGAGCGATTCCCCTCACCGGAATACTGGAGAAATATCCTCCCCTCCCACCTGAGTCCGCCATCAGTCCCAGGGAAGATGTGGCCGTCATCGTTTACACGGGAGGAACCACCGGCCTTTCAAAGGGGGTCTTGCTCACCCATTCAAATCTGGTGGCCAATGCCATGCAAAACGCCGTCTGGTTCGAATGGTGCAGTAAAGATACCGTCATAGGCCTGCTCCCATTCTACCACAGTTGGGGGGCCTGCACCTGCATCAACTCGCCGATCTACAGTGGTGCCCCGGTGATCATCCTGCCCCGCTTCGATGCCGAGGAACTGCTGCTCACGGTGGCAAGAGAAAAGGCGACCGTCCTTTACGGCGCCGCCTCGATGTTCATCGCACTGACAGATAATCCGTCCATAAGCAAATATGACCTCTCGAGCCTGAGGTACGTGAAGGGCGGCGCAATGCCCATCCCACCCGAAATAAGAGAAAGATGGGAGCAGTTGACAGGGGTGAGGATGATCCTGGGCTACGGTCTGAGCGAGGCCTCGCCGGAGACCCATAACTCGCCGCTACAAAGGGTGAAGCCGGGAACCATTGGGATACCGGTTATCGGTACCGATGCCCGCATTGTGGATGAGCAAACCGGCGAAATTGAACTGCCGGCCGGCCAGATGGGCGAGCTGGTGATCCGGGGACCGCAGGTCATGAAGGGATACCTCAACCAGCCCGAAGATACGCGGGAGGCGCTGCGAAGCGGGTGGCTCTACACCGGCGACCTGGCGCTGATAGACGAGGAGGGGTATTTTCGCATCCTCGATCGTAAGAAAGAAACAATAAAGTACAAAGGCTACACCGTCGCCCCGGCGGAGGTCGAGGCCGTCCTCTATGAGCACCCGGCGGTCAAGGAATGTGCCGCAATTGGCAAACCAGACGCCTTAGCCGGCGAGATGCCCAAGGCATACGTGGTCTTAAAGGAAGGCTCCACCGTCGAGGACGACGAACTAATCAGCTTCTGTGCCGAAAGGATCGCCCCGTACAAGCGCATTCGAGAGGTTGAATTTATCGAAGAGATACCCAAGACGCCGGTAGGGAAGGTGCTGCGGAGGGTGCTCCGGGATAGGGAACGGCACTGATCAATCACCGGACGCCAACAGACTCATCACATCCAGCGCCTCCGCCCAGGGACTTTTGACGATATCCATATTGACAAAAGTCTGGGTCTTCAAGATGCTGGGGATCCTAGAAATCTTGTTCCTGATGAAATCGGCCAGTCCTTCCGAATCGCGGAAGAGGAGTATCGCCATGAGGTCAACCGCCCCGGTGACGTGGGCCAAGTAGTAGACATTCGGGCATTGCGCCAGCTCCTCCCCGACTGCATGCAGGTCCGCCAGTTTAACCTCTAAGCCCATAATACATATAAACCGACATCCCAGCTTGTAAGGGTCCGGCTGCGCCACTATCTTGATGACATTCTTGCTCCGCAGATCGCTGATTCTCTTCCGTATTGTGCCTTCAGACACGCCTAGCTTTCTGGCAAGAACCCGGTTGCTGGTCCTCCCATCGTTCTGTAGCTCCTGTATAAGCCTTTGATTCAACTTGTCCAACATTGTGATCCTCCCGGTGAATGAACTGATATAATACTAACATACATTCGCTTGTTAATAGAAGAGGCTGCGATCGGATATACTTTACGCATATTACTAAAGCGTCCCCAACCAGCCGTTGACAGACTACGAAAAGTGTGTTATATTCTGGCTACGATCATCATATCATAAGAAAGCGATGCTCATAATCTTAGCAGAATTCTGCAACCATTGGAAGGACATCGGCTTCCCGAGATTTCTGCAATACCCGGTCAGGAAAGGAGACCTACAATGAGCTTCAAGGTAGTTAACACCATTTTCATCCCCGGACTGGATTTTGGAGCAAGGCTGTTGGAGTCCTTAGATGCCACGCTGGTTGAGGGGAAGTGGCAGACGGAGGATGAAATCATCACCAATGCCGCGGATGCCGACGCGGTGATATGCACCGGGTCCCTTCAGCCCTTTAACCGACGCGTCATCGCATCTCTTTCAAAGTGCCGTATTCTTGCCAGCCTGGGTATTGCTTACGAGCGGACCGACCTGGAGGCGGCTAACGAGCACGGCATAGTGGTTACCAATGTTCCGGATTACTGCATCGATGAGGTATCCGGTCGCGCCATAGCATTCATGCTGGCCCTGGGACACAAGCTTTTCCAGTTGGATAAGGCGGTGAGGGAAAAGCAACTCTGTTTTGTCCCGCCAAGCAGGAAAGCGGTGATGGACATCGCTTATCCTATATTTCGCATGCGTGACCAGACGCTGGGCATTGTGGGCTTAGGGAGACTGGGGCTGACCACCGCCCGCAAGGCCAGAGGGTTGGGAATGAGAGTTGTCGGCTATGACCCATATGTTCTGAAGGGAGTCATGATGAGTCGCGAGGTGCAACTGGTGGACTTTGGCACACTTCTCAGGGAATCGGACTTCATTAGCATCCACGCGCCGCTTACCGATGAGACGCGAAACATGTTCGGGCATGAAGAGTTCAGGAAGATGAAGCGGACTGGTTACTTCATCAATACCGCCCGTGGAGAACTGGTGGAGCAGCCGGCCCTCATCCAAGCTCTAGAGGAAGGCCTCATCGCCGGAGCGGGACTCGATGTAACCGTAGACGAACCCATAGCTGCCGATAATCCCCTCCTCAGAATGCCCAACGTCATTCTTACAGGTCACAGCGCCTGGTATTCCACCACCGCAGACTCCGTGTCGGAGTTCTGGGGTAAGCCAATGTCGCAGGTGATCCTGGCTCTGAAGGGAAAATGGCCACCCTATGCCGTCAACCACCAGGTGAAGCAGATGTGGTTGGAGAAGTGGGGACGCCGTGGCTAACCGATCTTCAGGACGAGGGCCGCACCGGTATCTCCGGCGGCGCAGCCTCCCCAGAGCAGATAACCGCCACCAAGCATGACCACCTCTTCGATTCCTTCAATGATGCTGCGCCCGGCAGTCGGCCCCTGGGGATGCCCAAAAATTAGAGGACATCCGTAGTTATTAAAACCCATAACGTCAATTCCCATCTGCTGGGCCAGATAGAGATCATTGGCCGCAAAGGGGTTGTGGGTCTTGATCGCTGTTACGCCCTCGATCGTGATACCGGCATTCTCAAGCGCCATTCTCACCGCCGGTACCACGGCCATGGCCATATACCCCTTCTTCGCCCTGGCGTAGCCATAAGATACCACCCGTATTTCAATCGCCGGGTCGGTGCTCAACTTTCTCGCATACTCCCTGGTGGTGACCACTACAGCGCAGTTTCCGTCCGCAGGATGGGTCTGCGAACCGAAGGTATGAGCTCCATCCGGCAGAACCGGCTTGAGCCCGGCCAGCCCCTCTGCCGTCGTTTCAAACACACCTTCGTCTTCTTCGACCAATATGGTCTTTTTCCTGGAAACCCGGACCTCCGCCGGGAACATATATCGCCTCTGGAACTCCCGGTCATTCTCAAGAGCCATTCTGTATTGCTGGTACCTTCTCAAGGTCACTTCATCGCACTGTCCCCTGGTAATACCGGCCTCCCTGGCGACATTCTCCGCCGTCTGGATCATCGCCCCTCCCGCCCACGGATCATTGTTGAAGTTGTCCATCATCCAGTTCTCGGATTCGACCTCTCCCCCGGGACCCATCGGATTGGGCCACACGGTATGCGGTCCGTTGGAGCAGCGATCGGTCATAAGGGTACAGGCGTTCTGATAAAGGCCGGTTTCGATCCCGACTCCGGCCTGATAGATACAGGTCGCTGAGGTGGTACAGGCCTGGCTGATGGTCACCCCGGGAATCCCCACAGCCCCCATGAGAGCCGCTGCCCAGGTGCTTCCATAAAACCAGTGAGGCTGGCCAATGGTTATCCCCAGAAAAAGATAGTCAAACATCTGTGGATCCCAATTCTTCTGGGCCAGCCATCTCTTAGCGGTGTTTGCCCCGAGGATGATCGAGTTCTCTGTGGCCATGCTGCCTTGCCAGCGCGAAAATGGGGTCGAGTAATAGCCGCGGTAAGGAATATACGCTCTTGTCAACATGTCATTCCTCCTCTGGATAGATTTATTTCGCAGTTATTCAGCCACAGAGCACACCGAGATTACAGAGAAATTCTTTTGGTGCCGTATTCCCTTTGATTTTCTCTGTGACCTCTGTGGCTATCAATCGCCAGTTGAGCAATTACTTTCGCAGGTGTTCCGCCACCAGCCGAGTGAGTTCTGAGTATGGAGTTTCCAGTACCTCATAACCCCTAACTCATTACTGGCCGTATCTTTCCCTGAGGATGCGGTGAAGTATCTTTCCCGTCGGGATTCTGGGCATATCCTGATCCCTGACAAAATCAACGCTCTTTGGTCGCTTGTATCCGGCTAATTTGCCCCGGCAAAAGTCAACGATCTCCTTGGCCAGCTCCTCGCCTGGTTGGTAACCCTTATGCAAAACCACCACGGCCTTGACCGCCTCCCCCCACTTCTCGTCGGGGACGCCGATCACGGCGACGTCTCGGACCGCTGGATGAGCCCCAATCACGTTTTCCACTTCCGAGGGATAAACGTTTTCCCCGCCAGTGATAATCATGTTGGCTTTTCGGTCTACCAGCGTATAATAGCCATCCTCATCCCGTCTGACCATATCCCCAGCGGAGCACCACTCACCGTCAAAGGCGTCCCTGGTCTTTTGGGGATCCTTCCAGTATCCCTTAAAAACCATTGGCGTCCGGGAAAATAACTCCCCTACCTCACCATCCGGGACCTCCTTTCTGTTCTCATCCAGAATCCTGATCCTATCGGTTCCGAATATCTCTCTACCGATCGATCCCAGCTTTTGGAACTGTTCCTCCGGCCGGAGAAGAGTCACCAGCCCTGCTTCGGTGCTCCCGTAGGCCTCCCAGAGCTCGGCATTGTTGAAATAGTCCATAATGGCAAGTTTCAGGTCCTTTCTGGCAGGTGCCGAAGAGATCAACAACTGGCGGATTGAGGAGACGTCAATACTGTTCTTCACGTCGTCAGGCAGAGCCAGCATCATAACGTAATGAGTCGGGACCAGCGAGGTAAATGTTATCCTGTATTCTGCAATAGTTCTGAGCAGGTCCTCTGGATCGAAGCTGGCCCTATTGTAGACGAATACCGGCGCCGACACCAGGGTATAGGGGAAGGCGTAGAATACGGAATTGATATGGCACATCGGCATGACCAGCATAACCTTGTCCGTTGGTCGAACTCCCATGTTGAGGTTACTCAAGAGATGCTGAGCGGCATGACTCCCATGGGTTCTCATCACCCCTTTGGGCCGACCCGTCGTCCCGGATGTATACATGATTATCCAGGTATCGTCGCTATCCACCACGACATCCGGCTCATTACACGAGGATCCCGCCAGCAGATTCTCATACCCAACATATCCATCAGGGACAGGCCCATCTCCCAGATAAATATAGCCATCCCGGGGAACAGGGAGCCTGTCTTTGATGCTCTCAACCAGCTCCACGAAGGGCGCCTCCACTATGAATGCCTTGCATTCCGCATGGTTGAGGATGTACTCTATGTCAGGACCTGCCGATCGGAACATGATGGGAACAACGATCTGCCCGCCCTTAGCACAGCCGGCGTAAATGTCCATCCACTCGCCGCGATTATAGGCTATGACGGCAAAGGCATCCCGGTATCCCACGCCCAGGCCTCGCAAACCATTTGCCAGACGACAAGAGCGCTCGTTCCATTCTTTGAAGGTAAACTCCCGGCTCTTATCCTGCCATCCCAGCTTATCGGGATAATTGATGGCGTTCATGTTTAAGACGGTCCCAACATCCATCCATTTGCTGATCGTCATTTCCCCTCCGCCATCGCAAGAATAGCCGCCCCCACTGCGCCGGTTAACTGGGGAAATTCCGGCACCAGGATTTCACGTCCGGTGATCTCTTTGACCATCTTCACTAAATATGGATTGTGAGCCACCACCCCACCCGTCATCACCACCCCGTCCCTCAGAGAATCCATCTCCAGAATCCGCTTGATCACCGAAAAGAAAAGTCCCTTCACAATATCCGATACATTCTCCCCCTGCCTGATTTTCTCCAGTACCTCTGTCGCCGAGAAAACGGTGCAATAACTCCCCAATTCCACCATGTTCTCCGCAGTCCGGGCCAGGGAGTCCATCTCTTCCAGGGGAATATCGAGACGCGAAGACATCTCCTCAAGAAAGGCACCGGTGCCGGCGGCGCACTTCCGGTTCATCTTGAAGGTGAGGCGTCGTCCCTGCGCATCCAGCTTGATAATCTTGTTATCCTGGCCCCCGATGTCGACAATGGTCATGGCCATCGGATAGTAGTGATAACAGCCCCTGGCCTGGCAGCCGATTTCTGTTTTCGTCTCGTCGCTGAAGGTGACGTTCCTCCTTCCGTATCCCGTCGAGACGCATCGGACTACGTCTCCTTGCCCGGCGCCGGCCGTCTCTAAAGCAGATTTCAGGCAGATAGCAGCCGTCCTGGCGAAATCGGTTCCCGACCTTCTCACCGCATATCCGAGCAGCTTCCTTTCCACATCGAGGATCGCCACCTTGGTACAGGATGCCCCGACATCCACACCTGCAAATACCGGTTGCCCCATTAACTCCCTTCCAACTGTTCAATGAAGGCCTCGATCTGGGTCTTCGTCTGCTCCTCGGAATAACACCTCAGATCGTTGAGGTCTCCGTCAATGACGAGTGAGGCAATGCCCGACCCTTGCCGCAACCTCTCGGGCATGCCGTAGCGGCTATTGGTATTGTTGGGGCAGGTCCTGGCGTCGTGGAAGATAATGCCATCAAACTTAAACAACTGCTGGCAACTTTCAATATACCGCTCTTTATAAGGCTCATCTCTGACGATGAAGAGCTCGGTATATGCCAGAGCCATGCTTTCAAAGGGATCATCCGGGTCAAGCTGCTCGAATATCCAACTGCTGCAATAGGTAGAGGCCACCACACAGGTTCTGAGCGAGGACAACTGTTCGGATAGGGCCCTCAGCTTGCCCCAGACCGGCATACCCTCCCAGTAGAGGCGATGCCTTTCTCCTTCCACCGCGGCGACGTTATTTGCCACCCTTTCCCGCAGCTCAGCCAGGAGCAGTTCATAGTACTCAACACCCTGCCTCGTGCCGCGTGCCACCACTGCCGGACCCATGTGGATGACGGCGTCGAAGAAGGTCCAGGGGGAAGGAATGGCGGAGGCCGATTCGAGGCAGTCTCTCCAGAGTTCTGAGGTGCGCCGGGAATATTCGACGGCCTCCTTGAGGCGATCCATATCAAGTTCTTTCCCGCTAACCTCCTCTAATTTCGGCACCAGCCCCTCGATCTGTTGGGCGATGTCCTTGATCTGATAGTCCCAGATATCGCCTATACCTCGATGAGTGTGAATCCCGATCAGCGGTACTTTGAATTCCCGGGAGTACCAGGCGAACCAGTCCTGAACATCCCGGCACTGGTTGGTATTGAAGACGAGCACATCCGGCCTGGGTACGGACTCAATCCGATAGGCCTTGGTGAGGGGGGTCTTCTTCCGGAGGTAAGAGCCGATATCGCTCGTCAGGTAGGAACAGATCTCAGGGGAGTAGCCGATAGCATTGGCATAGGGGATCAACTCCGTGGCCATCCTTGTTGCCCCCAGCATGGCGCCGTGGTTTTCCGGATAGTAGACCAGAAAACCCATGCCTCTCAGGAGTTCGGCCGGCCCAACGCTGGTGCACCAGGCGATTTTCGGGAAGCCAGTTCTTGCCGCTTCGTCCAGTTCGTAGAAGTGATCTGCCATCACCTTTTTCAAGGTTGCGGCAGCGGCAATCCCTTTTCTTGAATATTCGTTCTTCACAATAATTATTACCTCCTTACTATTTTAGCCCAACGATAGCTTTTGTCAAGCGGTTTCAGATGATTCTGGTTCATGGTATAATCAGAGTAGCTAGTCAGGTTGTCAGGTTGACGGTTC
>JALPYG010000060.1 GCA_023271215.1 Dehalococcoidia bacterium | reverse complement strand
ATTGTCCGCGCCATCATCTCGTTTAAACGATGGGCATCGCCGTTACAGACCATGGTAAATCCCCCGATCTGCGGAAATCTCCGGCGTACCTCCAGGGGTTGGCTGGAGCGAAAGATCTCCACCGCAGGCAGGTCGAGATCCGGCGGTACAAACCCCAGGTTGGCGATCAGACTAAACGCCCGCCGGTCAACATGGGCCGGCAGAACCAGCCCACCTAAGTCCTGTACCCTCGCCACCACCATCTCCAGCGACATATCCGTCGAGGTCAGAAGGAATCGTTCGTTGCGGCGCACGTATTCACCGGTCGCATCCACCACAAACTGGGCACCGAAATGATCCTCGTCATTTTTAAGGTCCGGCAGGTGATCGAACACCTCCGTCTGCCAGGTGAGTGCCTGCTGTGCCGTGTCGAAAAGGGTCACCAGGTGCACTTCCTCGCGGGTCTGCACCTCAATGCCCGGCAAAACGGCGACCCCGCTTCCCTCAGTGGCCTCGATCACTGCTGCCACATTCTCTGCGGAATTATGATCCGCAATGCCTATCAACCCCAGACCCAACTCACGCGCCCGGCGGACAATCAGCGGCGGTATCATCTCCACCTCGGCACAAGGACTGAGCACCGTGTGGATGTGCAAATCTGCGAACAAATACCGAAACATCCCGCAGTGCAACTCATTCCACGCCCTGAATACCCATCGCTGCCAGTCTGCTCACCACCGTGAATGTAGTCAACGACGTGGTCAGAACAGGAATATGCTCCTCGTTGGCCTTCTCAATTGTGGCTTCTTCCAGGCGGGTACCCTCGGTAACGATGATGCCGGCCAGGTTAAGCAGCGAGGCCACGGCCACGATGTTGGGGTGCGATTGCAAAGTCACCCAGACGTTGCCCGCCTGCGCCCGGGCCATCACGCAACTGAGCAGATCCGAGGCATATCCCCCGGTGATCTCCTGATCAAGAGAATCGCTCGCGGAAGCAACTCCCAGGTTCAGCGAGCTAACCGCATCACGAAGTTTCATTCTGCCCTCCTTTGCGGCCCTCACCTCCGGGCTGCAAGTATATGGTAAACTGCAACCTGGTCCCCGCGCCCAGCGTTGACTCTAGATTCATCTCGTCGGCGCATTTCTGGACGTTATTCAGGCCAACGCCAGCACCAAAACCCATCTCGCGAATCCACTCCGGCGCCAGAGAGAACCCTGGCTGCATCGCCTGTTCCACATCGGCAATGCCCGGCCCGTGGTCAACAGCCCTGACGCTCACCTGGTCCGGCTGAATCTCGGCCACGATCTCTCCGCCGCTATCCGTGTGAATAATGATATTCATCTCCGCCTCGTAGGTGGCAATAGCCACACGACGGGTGATCTGTGGATCGGCGCCCAGGCGGGTCAATGCCCGCTTGATCTTGCTGGATGCCTCCCCACCCCGGTTGAAATCTCCGGGACACACCTCGTAGCGCAGCAACAGGCTGGTGCGGTCAGAAACGATGTCCTCAAAAATGTGGCTGGCGCGATAGCGGCTGATCTCCTCAGCATGATAGTCCACCTCAATGGCCTTAAGCAGGCCGTGCGTGATGTCCCCCTGAGTGATGATGCCCACCAGATTGTCATGTTCATTCACCACCGGCAGGCGGCCCACTCCCCTCTGTGAGAGAATCTTTACCACCTCGATAGCTGATTCGTGAGTCGACACGGTACATACATCGCGGGTCATCCGGTCGCTGACCGGCGATTCTATATCCCCCTCCGAGAGGGCCTTGATCAGGTCCTCCAGGCTGATGATGCCCACCATCCGGCCATTCTCCACCACCGGTGTTCCCGAGATGCGGTTGATGCGCAGCACCTCCCTGAACTCGGCCATCGAGGTATCGGGGGTGACGGTGATGACCCTTTTGGTCATCACCTCCCCGATCTTCAGCTCATAGATCAGCTCCTGAACCCTGGTGATCTCGGTTCGCTTCACTATGTCCTGTCTCCCGTCGTATCGCTTGGCCGGGGGGAATCAGACGGAGTACCGAGTACTGAGTACCGGGTAGGGCGGGGCGCTCGGAACTCGAAACTCGGAACTGGACTTCATGGTGACACGTCGCAGGACTCCATCCCTGCCGCAAACAGACGGCCGCACATCTCGAACATGGTATACCTGGCGCTGATCAGAGGAATGCCCTTCTCCTCGGCCAGGGCAACGGTCTCCGGCGGGGGGTGTTTGCCACGTACGAAGACGATGGCAGCGATCTCGGCCATCTCCGCCGTGCGCACCACCTGAGGGTTTGTCAAACCGGTAAGCAGCAGTGCCCCGGACCTGGCATGAGTCAGCACGTCACTCATCAAGTCTGCACCGAAGGCAGAGGAGACATCCATGTCCAGATCGGCGTTTGCGGTGATAAGAGTGCCCTCCACGATCGAGATGATCTCATTCAACTTCATCATCCCCTCCCTCCATTTCCAAAAGGACATAAAATATCCCCCGCGTTGGGGGGATGAACTTATCTACCGAACCATAGTTTATCACCTCTCACAAAGGATGTCAAATTCGGCTCAGAATCTCTTTATGAAGGGCTGCGATTGGCGACTAACAGCTTATCTTCAAGGAATGCCCTTTACTGTCAGCAATCTTTCTCCTGCATGATTCTATCATCCTCCTTAAGCGCACAAGAGACTCTTCCATATTTTCCTTCATACCCGTCTTGCCCTGGTAAATCTCATATAATGGCCTGTATCTTGCTGGTGTGATGTTAGGCATAACAACATTTGCTCCTGCGCGTAGAGCCATCTTCTGACCTTCCGGATGAATACTTCCTGTTGCAGTAGTTGCCGGTAGATGAACGTCCCTCAAGACAATTCTGGCAGCAGCCAACACCTTCAAACTCATATTCAACTCCCCCTGCTTTTCTCCACCCAGGGGCGTATCGGGATGGGGAACAAAAGGGCCAATGCCGGCCATATCGATATCCAGTTTTTTCATGAGCAGGATATCATCTGCCAGATCTCTCAGGTTTTGGCCGGGCAAACCGACTATGTTACCTGCCCCGACCTGATATCCAATCTCCTTCAGCCAACCCAGGATTTTGAGACGGCCTGCAAGCGTCTGCCCGGGATGAAGCCTCGAATAAAGGTCTGAATTCGCCGTCTCATGCTTCAGAAGATACCTGTCTGCTCCGGCCTTCTTCCATGCGCCATATTCCCTGTAATCCCTCTCTCCGACGCACAACGTGATGGCCACATCCGCCTTTGCCTTAATCAGATAGATAATCCGGCTGATGTCCTCTTCTCGATACCCAGGGTCATCCCCTGATTGTAAGACTATGGTCTTGAGTCCTGCCCGAAACCCCGTCAGAGCACAGTCAACTATCTCCTCCTTTGTCATTCGATAGCGAGTGATTTTCTTATTGCTGCGGCGAAGGCCACAGTAAAGACAATCACGGGTGCAGTAATTGGAGAACTCAATCAGTCCGCGCAGGTGGACCTCATCTCCGCAGCAACTGGAACGAACCTCATCTGCCCAAAGGATGAGTTCATCCTCCTCAGCCTTCAGCAGTTCCTCAATTTGAGAATGGTTAAAAGTAGAGGTCTGTTTCACCCTGCCTGATCCGATCATAATATTTCATGAAGTGAGGAAATATCTCCGGCATGGTCTCTTTGATTTCGCTAATCTCTTTGGCGATGATTTCTTCGGCCACAACCCTGGTCTCTTCACTGGCAAAACCGTCAACCCATTCCCTGAAGGTAAGCACCGCGTTCAGCTTACAGAATTTGCCTTCTTTCCCACTCCTTAAGAGCTCCATTATGTTCCCGCCTGTCCTTCCACACCGGTAACCAGCGGTACAAAAGGAAGTAATGTAACCCATCCGGGCAAGCTCCCGCACGACTTCATCGAGATCTCTGGTATCGCCCAGGTAAAATTGTTGCTTACTTCCTTCCTGACTTTGTGAGCCGGCGGCGTAAGCCCCAATGCCGATCTTTGAGGAGGCATCGGTCTGAGTAACGCCTGAGTGAATGACGTCTCTCCTTATCTCTGGTGATTCCCGCGCCGTCAGTATCATTCCGGTATAGGGTATCGCCAGGCGAACAACGGTGATTATTTTCTTGAAATCCTCGTCTGTAACCTCGTACGGTGAATGCTCAGTAAAGGGGATATTGAGCGCCGGCTCAAGTCTGGGGAACGACACCGTGTGGGGCCCGACGCCGAATTTCCCTTCCAGCTCGCGTGCGTGGTAGAGGAGTCCCATGACTTCAAATTTCCAGTGATACAAGCCGAAGAGGACGCCGATACCAACATCATCGATTCCTGCCTCCATCGCCCGGTGCATACAATACAGACGCCAGTGATAATCTGATTTTATTGTCCCCTCAGGATGCAATCTTTCATAGGTCGGGCGATGATACGTTTCCTGAAAAACCTGATATGTGCCAATTCCCACCTCAGAGAGCCTTCTTAAATCCTCAACTGATAATGGAGGCGCATTCACATTCACCCTTCTTATGTTGGCCCAACCATTTCTCGACTTTACCTTAACTCCATACACCGATTCAATCGTCGAGACCATGTAATCAATATCGGTACTCGGGTGTTCTCCGTAGACCACGATTAAACGTTTATGTCCGATCTCACCGACCAGAACCTCTGTTTCCTGCCTTACCTCCTCCAGGGAAAGCACCTTTCTATTTGCTCTACGATTGTCCTTTCTGAAGCCGCAGTAAAGGCAGTTGTTTATACAGAGATTACTCATATACAGGGGGGCGAAGGTTACGATGCGGTTATCATAGACCTTCCTCTTCACCCTCCGAGCCACCTCCTCCATCTCCTGAAGAAGCTGTTCGTCGTTTATATTGAGTAGAACTGCTGTTTCATCCGGCTCCAGGGTTTGAACGTCCAGTGACTTGGCAAGAATATCCTTCACTCTCTCAGGATCGGGATTCTTGTTGGCTTCCAACGTTGCAGTTATCTCTTCCTGGGGAAGGAAATCCCGGCCGTGCTCCATGTACTTTGCGTATTCCTCTTCCTTGATTCTACTTTTCATCCAGGAATCCACATGAACTACTTCAACCGCCATTACAACACCCCCTCCGATAGACGTCGAGAGCCGCCGGAAAAGGTGAGAGCACCCTCTCTAATACGCCCTGCAAAAAAGAAATGCACACTCCATAGTTGGTTATTGCTACTCCCTCCTGTCTTGCTCGATGTATCCTGAGAAGCATCTCCCTCCTGGTCAACATACAGGCGCCACAGTGAATCACCAGCCTGTATTCACTTAAATTATCCGGATAATCCCGGCCCGCAAAAACATCGATTGCCACATCTCCCCCCACGTATTCTCTCAGCCAGCGGGGGATCTTGACGCGTCCGATATCATCCTCGATTGCATGATGGCTGCAGGCTTCTGCAATAAGAATTCTCTCCCCCGGAACCAACTTCCTTGTTGCGGCAACCCCCCGCGCTGTCTCGATTAAATCGCCTTTGTAGCGCGAGAAGAGGATTGAAAAGGTGGTGCACTTAACGCCATCCGGTGTATCGGCAACCATCCTGGCGACAACCTGAGAATCACAGACAACAATGTCCGGCGGATTTTTCAGCTTATCCAGAATGTGCCGGTATTCCGTTTCCTTAACCACCAGGGTAGCGGCATTATTATCAAGTGCATCCCTGATAGTCTGCACTTGAGGCAATATAATCCTCCCTTTAGGCGCCTCGTAATCTATGGGGACGATCAAAACTGCCAGTCCCCCTGGCGGCAAGAGATCTCCAATCAAGGGGGGTGGGGTTAAGAAATCCTGGGGGACTACCTCGACGAGATGCTTCTTGAGCGAATTTACATAGCGGTCTCTGTTTTGATAATCAATGCTTGAGCAAAGAAAGACCCTCTCTGTTTTCCCCAGTATTTCCTCTGTAAACGACGTGGAAGGAGATTTCAAATCAACCTTGTTGACGATGATAACAAAGGGAGTTGCCCTCTTTTTTGCTTCCTCTACTATATAGTCCTCGTATTCAGTCCAGATGTCAGGTTCCACAACGAGCAAAACAACATCGGAGCGGTCGAATATCTTATGTGTTTTCCTGATTCTGGATTCAGCAAGGACGGATTTATCGTCGAGTCCGGCGGTATCCAGAAAGACAACCGGCCCGAGAGGCAATAGTTCCATCGTCTTTTCCACCACATCGGTTGTCGTCCCGGGCACCGACGAGATAATCGCCACATCCTGTCCGGCGATTATATTGAGGAGGCTTGACTTCCCAACGTTAGTCCTCCCGAACAATCCTATCTGTAGCCTTAACGATTTCGGCGTCTTTTCCACGCCTATCTTCCCTACACCAAATTCTTCACCACCATCTCCTCAAAGATTGCCGGAAGACGCTCTTCGGTCACTCCTTCCAGTAAATGTCCATCGATAACCACCGATGGCCCACGATCGCATTGTTCCAGACAGAAAGTGGCCTCCAGATTGACCCGATCGGTTAACTGCTGCTTTTCAATCAAGGCAGTCAGCTCCTGTATCACACCATAAGCCCCCCGCAGATGGCAACTGGTGCCGACACAGACCTTGATATCCACGACAGGTCGCTCAGCGGCTACAATCGGGATGAATTGTCCAAACACACGCCGGCGTGATGTGTAGCCGGTATGCAGAGTGCGGTGAGCAACATCGCTTCCCGGTTGCTCCAGCCATCGTTGATAGACCTCTTTGATGAACAAGTTATCCTGGGGGGCGCGTATCTGTTGTAATTTATCCGCTCCCCGTATCCCCTGTGCTCGCTGCTGCCGGGCCTGGGCATCGCTGATCAGGGGTTGCCCACCGCCATTGATACATCCTCCGGGGCAGGCCATCACCTCCACCAGATGGTAGGACAGTTCACCGGCGCGCAGGGCGGTAATCAACTTCTTGGCTGCCCCCAAGGTGTGCACCGTAGCTATGCGAATTTCCCTGTCACCTACGGGCACGATGGTCTCATTCACATTGGGAAATCCTTCCACTGGAGTAAAAGGAAAATCAAGCGCCAGCCTTTTCCCGGACAACTTATAGATCGCGGTTCGTATTAGTGCCGTGCTCACCCCCCCGGAGTAGCCGAAGCCGATGCCGGCCCCGCTGGCAAATCCGAAGGGCAAGTCGTAGGAGTCATCTTCCAGTTCCTCGAAGACGATTCCCATTTCGCGGATCATCCGGGCCAGTTCGTGAGTAGAAATAACGGCGTCTACATCGGGAGACCCCTCGGTGGTGAACTCGGGGCGCTTGGCCTCGAACTTCTTGGCAGTGCAAGGCATCACTGAAACCACAAAGATGTCCTGGGGGGAGAGTCCTTGCTCCCGGGCATAGAACTTCTTCGCTAATGCACCGAGCATCTGGTGGGGGGAGCGGCAAGTAGAGATCTGATCCAGGAGTTCGGAGTGGAAGTGTTCAGCGTACTTTACCCATGCTGGACAGCAACTGGTAAATTGTGGTAGATTATCCCCCTTTTCGAAACGATGCAAGAACTCGGTCGTTTCCTCCATCGCCGTCAAATCAGCGGCAAAACAGGTATCGTAAACCTCGTGAAATCCCAGCCGGCGTAGAGCGGCGACCATCTTGCCGGTGCTGATCGCTCCTGCTTTCCCCGCGAACTCTTCGCCCAGGGCGACGCGCACTGCCGGGGCCGTCTGAACGATGACCCGCTTATGTGGATCGCTCAAAGCAGCCCAGACGGAGTCTATCTCGAATTTTATGGTGAGCGCAGCGGTAGGGCAAGCCTGGATACACTGGCCACATCCCACGCATTCCACCTCAGCCAGAGATTTATTGAATGCCGGTATTACTTGTACCGCCGCACCCCGGTAGGCAAAGTCCAGCACTCCGATTCCTTGAATCTCAGAACAGTTGCGCACGCAGTTCCCACACAGCACGCACTTATTCGGATCGCGTACCAGACTAGCGCTCAGATCGTCTCGGGGAAGGGTTTCCCGGTCTTTGCCAAAGCGAATATTGCCAATTCCAAAGCGGAGCGTCAATTCCTGCAACCGGCACTGGCCGCTCCTCTCGCAGATAGTGCAATCACGATCGTGATCGGCCAGGAGCAGCTCCAGGATGGTGCGGCGCATTCGTTGCAAACGAGGAGTAGTGGTGCGAATGACCATGCCGTCTGCCGGGGGAGTGGAACAGGAAGCGATGAAGCCCATCTTCTCTTCCTCCACTATGCACATGCGGCATGCCCCGAAGTCCGATAGCTCGAAGTGGTAACAGAAGGCAGGCAAATCTACAGAAGCCTTACGAATCAGCTCCAGGAGGTTATCTTCCCCATCGATGGGTAACTGTTTTTGATCGATAGTGATTGTACCACTCATTTTTCACCTCCGTTATTGAGTCGTCCCGGAATACATTCCACAGCTCCGAACTTTTCCGGGCATACACTCAGACATACTCCACATCTGTCACATTTGTCCTGGTCTATCACGTGAACCTCCTTCTTACCACCTGTAATTGCCCCGACAGGGCACTGCCGCAGGCAGATCATACAGGCTTTACATTTATCCGGCACGATATAGTAAGAGATAAGTGGCCGGCACACCCTTGTGGGACATTTCCGTTCACGAATGTGGGCGATGTACTCATCGCGGAAGTAGCGCAGAGTAGTGAGCACCGGATTGGGGGCTGTTTTCCCCAGCGCACAGAGTGACGCATCCTTGACGGTAGCGGCCACTTCTTCTAAGAGATCAATATCCTCTTCCCACCCATTTCCCGCTGTGATTCGGGTGAGTATCTCCAGCATTCGCTTCGTCCCCTCGCGACAGGGCACGCA
>JALPYG010000006.1 GCA_023271215.1 Dehalococcoidia bacterium | reverse complement strand
GCCCGGTGAAGGGCTTGAACAGCCTGGGGAACCTTTTCCCCATCGATGATGCAGGTGATCCTGATCTCCGAGGTAGTGATCAACTCGATGTTGATGCCTTCCTCGGAAAGGGTCTTGAACATCCTGGCGGCATAGCCAGGGGCAGTCTGCATTCCCGCCCCAACGATGCTCACCTTGCCAAGCGTCGTATCGCTGGCGCAATCCCGGGCCCCAATCGACTCGGCCACCGGCCTGATCACTTCCATGGCTTTGCTCAGGTCGCTCTTTGCCACGGTGAACGTGAGGTCGGTAATCCGGTTGATACCGGCATTCTGGACGATGGTATCCACGCTGATATTTGCCCTGGCTAATGGCTCAAAGATGGCACTGGCGATCCCCGGCCTATCGGGTACACCGATCACCGTCACCTTGGCCACATCGGAATCATGGGCAATCCCGCTTACCTTGTTGGTGATTTCCATAGGAACGCCTCCGTGAATAAGAGTGCCCGGATCATCGTTAAATGAGGACGCCACCAGGATGGGCATCCCGTAGGCCCAACCGAGCTCCACCGCCCGGGAGTGCAGCACCCTGGCCCCGACGGATGCCATCTCCAGCATCTCCTCATAGCCGATCTCTTCCAGCTTTCGCGCCTGAGGGACAAGCCGGGGATCAGTGGTGAAAACGCCTTCGACATCGGTGTATATCTCGCACCTGTCCGCGGCAAGGCTTATTGCCAGAGCCACCGCCGTAGTATCGGATCCCCCGCGTCCCAGGGTGGTTACGTCCAGCTCATCGTTGACCCCCTGGAACCCGGCAACGACCACAATTCGGCCTTTTTCAAGCTCTCGGCTGATACGCTTGGGGGAGATGCCGGTGATCCGGGCTCTGCTGTAAGTCGAGTCGGTTCGGATTCCCGCCTGGGCGCCGGTGAGGCTGATTGCTTTTTGTCCCATCGAGCGCAGAGCCATAGTGAGCAAGGTGCAGGACACCACCTCACCGGTGGAAAGCAAGTGGTCCAGCTCCCGAGCATCAGGCTTCTCGGCGACCTGACGGGCCAGTTCGATCAGCTCATCAGTGGTCCTGCCCATGGCGGAAACCACTACCACCACTTGATTCCCTTGCTCCCTGGCACGAATCACGCGTCGAGCAACATTCTTGATCCTGTCGGCGTCAGCAACCGAGCTGCCACCATACTTCTGTACGATCAGGGACATGTCACTGCCCTCTTTTCCTCCGGCTCACTCTCGCAGAGCTCCCTGTAGTTGCAGTAGGCGCAAAGCCGCCCTGCCTGCTTCGGGAAGAAGCTCTTGGGCCTGGGGATATTCTCCTCTACATTCTCACAGTACCGGTACATCTCCTCGGTCTCTTTGGCAATCTGCCCGGCGAACTCGTCCAGCTCACTCCCGCTGAAGCTGCTTTCCAGCTCTTCGTTGGGCTCGTCCAGATAAACGATGACCGCCTTCACCTCATCCGCAGCGACCTTGAAGATGTCCCTGGCATACAGAACATATCCCATCATCTGCCGCCGGTGCCTCTCTCGATCGGCCTTGCCGGTTTTCCAATCCAGTATGCATAGATTGCCTTCAGTGATGGGGAAGAGGAAATCCGCCTTACAATACGCCTTCAGCCCATTGATGCGCAGCTCCCCGTAGTCCTCTGGTTCGATGATCCAACTACTCCTACCCGGAATGGCCTCTCCGGTCAGCCATTCGTACCACCGGCTCCCGAAGAAGTTTTTCAGACAGCTTCCGACCCTGTCTTTGAGATCAGCGGCATCGATTGTCTCTCGCTGCCCGTAGTAGACCTCCAGGAAATTCTTGCCCTCTATTGCCCGATCCACCTGGGAAGAACTATAGTTCAAGACCTTTTCGGTATCTATTGGGGAGGTTTTTCTTTTCAGCCGACGAAGCAGCGTAGCGATGGTATCGTGCACCGCATTGCCGATTTCCAGGGATGCGCTGGTCAGCGACCTCAGAAACGCCAGATCTTGCGGCGAAACATCTTTATCATGCTTCCTGGCATAATAATCGTAATAGTACCACCTCTTGCACCGGTCGAACTTCTCATAGCGGCTGACCGACCAGCCGAGGATAGGGGTGAACGGATATTTTCTTGACATGATGTTCCTCCGGCCTTACGCAAAAGTCAACTGCACTCCATCATCTCCAGAAAGGCTTGCACCCTGGTTCTCAGCGGAGCGAGGGCTATCATGGTGTATTCGTGCTCGAGGTACAGATTTGGCAGCCCAATTCCATCAAGGTAATCCTTCAGCGCGGGGACTTCATAGCCGTGCGTATCGCAGTATCTGACCGACTGCATGATAACGCCGTTGACGCTCCAGTCCCTGGCGTAGTCGCCAAGGTAGCCAAACCTGACCTCCTGGTCCTTCGCATAGGACTCCGTGGTCTCCCTGAAGGTGCGGGGGCATTTGAGTTCTGCCAGATAGCGACGCGCTATCCCGTCGAGCGGGTCCTCGGTAAGTTCCACGTCGGGCCAGAAATGTCTGGATCCGATACAGATATCGTCCATAACGACGTTGCCATCCAGGCCCTCGATCAGCTCGATGAGGCCGGCGTCTGTTAGCGGGCTGCCCCACAGAAGCAGCCGTGCTGCCTTCTTCTGCGGCCCGTCCTGGCGCTCTTTGACCTCGGCGATTACCTCTCGTAGAAGCTCACACCCATCCTCAATGGGGATGCTCATCAGAGCCACCATTATCTCCAGATTCTCAGCCCCTGAGAGAAGAGGGGGATCTACTTGACGCAGCTCATACAGCTCCCTCACCAGTGCCCTCTGCTGGTTATGGGCCCTTATCTCGTCCTTGAGTCTTTCCCGGCTCATCGGCCAGCCGGCGTAGTCCTCCAGAGTGCTTTGAAACAGCTCCAGTCCCCCCTTGAGAAAATCAAAGGATGCCTCGTGAACCAGGTGAGGTATATCTATGAAGTGGTGGTATTGGGACGGCAAGTAGTAGTTCCACAGGTGGCAGAACTTTTCGCCGCAGTCGCAGACATGTGTTCCGAGAAATCCATCGAGGAAATCATACCTTTCCTTGAGTCCCAGGTCCAGGGCGCTGCGCAGGAAGGGACAGATTATGGAGGCGAGGTAGGCATCGGCCCTGGTTACGGGCTCAGCCACGTCGCCTAGAAGCCTGAAGGGAACGAAATCCACGGCGGTAATCATCTCCAGGGGAGGGTAGGAGCAAAGGTAGCCCATAAGCTTCCTTCCCTCAGCCTTTGATTGGCGAGCCGCAGCCTCCCGATTGCGACACACCTGCCTGGCATGGTCTAACCCTTTAGCGCTCGCCTGTATCATCCGTGCTCTCCTTATCAACCGGACTCCCCGCCGTCACCAATCAAACCCCCCGTTTCTTTCTGACCTCCCGATAGTGTTCCATAGTTTCTTCAAAGGCCGTCGCCTGACTCAGGGCCCTGGATTCGTCGAATACCGTGAGATCCACTATGTCCCCCTCGACAATGAGCGAGGGAACGTCCATCTGATCGCGGAGCACATTCGTGGTACGACCGAGCCAGAAGGTGCCGGTGCGACAAGTGAGCAGCGGATGAAGGAGCAAGCCATCCAGTTTGTATTCCCGTGCCCAGGTGAGGTAGGGCTGAGCCCCGGCAACCAGCGGATAGTCACGTTTCCTGGCGTGCAGAGAAGAAGAGACGAAGAACCACAGGGTCCAGCGAGCGATGCGCTCCAGGGGATCGTTGCTCCCCCCTAGCTCAAGGGGTGGTGGTGGGTGGTAGCCCATACTCTCGATCACGAAGTTCCATCCCCTTTCGGCAAGCTTGTCGAAGAATCCCAGGCTATGCCACGGGGGGAGTTCGGCAAACATCAGCCGGTATCTCTCCTGGGCGACGGCGCCGATGCCGGCATCCACCCTGGCCCTGACCTCCTGGAATACCCTCTTGTAGCCCTCCAGCGATTCTTTTTCCGTGGCCCCGTAGAGGCACGGCGCCATGATGGTCCAGAAATCCCGCGCGTGCATCGGGCCGGGGATGGCCTTGCGCAGCTCATTTGTCTCCCACCACACCTGCAGCACTTGCTCTTGATTATTCAGAAGCTCGCGCAGCCTATCCCAGTCCATTTTCTTTCCCAGGAGGCGCTCCAGGAAGTTTACAAACTCCTTCAGCTCGGCCGCCATGTACCTGACACTATTATCAATGGTTCCTTCCAAGAATATCTCATTGGGGCCGGGGTGGGGGAACTCCAGCACCCAGACGGGCACGTCCCAGTAGCGCCTCAGCGCCTGGAACCACTTGTAGCGAGCATCGCACAGGCCGGAAGAGCCCATCATCAAGGTTGGTTTGGCCATCCCTCCGATGGGCGCCTGGGATGGCACCTGTCCCTCGTCTACCATCTTGGCGGCGTATCCGAGGCAATTCCTGCCGTAGCCACATAAGTGCGTGGGAAAACCTTCGGCGTCGCTTATACCCAGATACTCTTGAGCGGCGCCCACGGCGGCACACACCGTGCCGTAGTTCTCTGGATAAACTGGAGTCACCTCCATAGCCCGCAGGATGGGGTCGCCCTTCCACCAGTTGAACATGCACCAGGCAACCGGCTTTCCCTCCAATGCTGCCTGTACCCCCTCGATGTACATCTTATCCACCAGAGGGCGCATCAGCTTCCTCGATTCCAGACGATTGACAGCCCGTTTCTGTTGCCCGGCAATCATAGAGACCTCCTCAGATGCCGCTCTTGATCGCTAACATTCTATCAGACATCCAACCCATCCTCTCTGGCCAAAACGACGGTGATGTTGTCCTTCCCGCCCTTCTCATTCACCCGGTTGATTAGCCTGGTGCAAGCTTCATCCAGGTTTGGGGAAGCAACTACGGTTTCTAAAATCTCCTGGTCTCTCAGCAAATCACTCAGACCATCTGAGCAGAGGAGCAGAAGCCTTCCCGAAAGCTCCTCATCATAGAAATCAGGAGAGACCTCGCTTTCCATACCGAGCGTCCTGGTGACGATGTTCCTCTGTGGATGGTCGAAGGCTTCTTCCGCAGCGATCACTTCCCTATCAACCAGTTCTTGAACCAGTGAGTGATCCCTCGTTATCTGCCTTATTCCGTTTCCTATAAGATACGCCCGGCTATCGCCAATGTTGGCTATGAGCGCCCGGTTATCAAAAACAAGGGCGGCGACCAGTGTGGTGCCCATACCCGCATAAGCGGGGTTTTCTTTTGAGAGCAAACAAATCTCACGGTTTGCCTTGGCAATGGCTCCCTGCATTGCGTCCCGGAGGTTCCCTTCAGCCAGGTTTGTCTTCAGGAATTCCTCGATCTCTATCAAAGCCAGTCTGCTGGCGACTTCGCCTGCAGCGTGTCCCCCCAGTCCATCGGCGACTGCCAGGAGATAAACCTCGCCCAACTTCACGACGAGCAGGCTATCCTCGTTGGCGCTTTTTTTTCTTCCCATATCAGTTTTGCAGCATATCTCAAGATTGTCCATATTCCACCTGCCTCAGCACACCGTCAATTTCATTGAGGACCTCGTCTGTTATCTCCAATTCCTCTTTCTGCCTGAGTTCCGTGGCGTACATCAAATTCCGCACTATGTCCTTTAGTTCATTCTCGCTCAGGAGAGACCTCAAGTCCTTAAGGGCCGCCACACACTCTTTGTGGTCATTTAGCTTGGCCGCAAACATGGCATTCCGGCACAGGATGCCTAACTTATCTCTGGGTTGCCCCGTTACTTTGAGTAGAATGCCGTAGTTCTCCTTTACATATCCGCTCAAAGCCTCTCTGAATTCCCGTATCCCCGGCCTGTTTCCGGATTCCTTTTCGAGACAGCTCATGACCAAATCATCAAGCGGTTTAATCCTGGGATTGTGCTTGCTGGGCTCCTGCGGAACAAGGGTCAACACCTTTTCATCTTTCTCCTCACGCGAACCATGATCAAAGGGGTTATCGCCGGTCAACATCTCGTAGAATACCACCCCGATCTGGTACACATCTGATTTTTTGTCAATCGCCACTTTCTGAATTTGCTCCGGGGAAGCATAGCCCGGCGTATAGCCCACGCCCCTGCTGGAACTGGTGGCAACCTTCCCTAGCCCCCAATCGCTTATTTTCACCTCTTCCGTCATCGTAAGGAGTATGTTGCGCGGCTTGAGGTCGCCGTGAACAGCATTTGACAAGTGAGCGCACTCGAGGCCTCTGCCAATGTCAAAGGCTATCCGGCAGGCTCTCTCCGGGGAAAAGGGGGCGCTTTCTTTAAGCAGGCTGCTGAGGTCGCCTCCATCCACGTATTCCATCTCAAAAAGGGGCATGGGATGGTATTTTGGGCGCAGTAATTTGACGATATTGCGGTGGACGAGGTTTCTCCATATCGCTAATTCCTTGAAGTACGTTTCCTCATGTCTTTCGGGTTCCCGGAGGACTTTTAGGGCGATCGTTTGTCCCTCCCGGGTTTGAGCCCAGTATACCTCTCCAAAGCCGCCGGAGTCCAGATATCTTATCGAGGGATAAGCCTTTTCAAGCTTGCTCAACTTATCTTCACCCGGGCGCTTTACCCCTGTTTTCACCCTGATCCCTTTTCTCAGATCATCCACCTTCCTCACCCTGGCTGTGGCCACTCTTTGTCTGCCCAACAATGAGTCGGTGCATACCCTGATGTTTGCGGTGCAATCCTCTATCAAGTTGTCAATCTCGCTTTTCTCCCTCTCCAATCGGTGCTCAACGGCGAAGTCACGGAGATTCTCAAAATGCTCCTGAGCTCTGCGATAATTCTCTTTGGCCGGATAGAACTCTCCCTTATTCAATATCGCCTCAGCCTCCTCCATGATCTGAATCCCCACCACCGCTTCATCTGACATCCCTCTCTCGATTTCCCTCACCCATCTGGTGTCAATATCTCTTGACCTCAGCAAATGAACCAGAGGCCGGGGGACATTCTCGTCTGCCAGGAGCTTCAACTTCTCAGACAGTCTCAAGTATTTCCTCCTCCGATAGCACCTGCCTGGCGTATAAGAGGGCTGCTGTTACATCCTCTTCAGAGATGTCGTAATCCCCTGTGAGTTGTTCAAAGCTTGCCCCGTTCGCCAGCCGCTCTAATATCAGTTCCACTGAAATTCTGGTGCCTTTTATCACTGGCTTCCCACAGAGCACCTCTGGCTTCTGTTCTACGTGTGCTATAAGTTCCATACCCTGCATTTCTCTTACCTCCCGTTTTTATAATCTTAGCACTTTCCCCAGAGTAATGAGTCTTATCTATCTTCCAAAGCAAAACCTCTGAAATTTCTCCAACGCCTTTGCCGAAACCGAAGGCTTCACCTGCTGCATCACGCTCAACAGGTCTTGCCTTTGCACATCCCGTTCCTCGCCGGTTCTGACGGACTCGACGAAGGGGATGTCGCAGGCTTTCTCACCGATGCGGCGGATGTCAGCCCCGCTGTAGCCTTCCAGCATTTGAGCAATTTCCTCCAGAGAGATGTCCGGCGAAAGGGGCTTATCCTTCAAATGAAAATGCAAGATCTCAAGCCGGGCATCGAAGTTGGGAAGAGGAACATACACCCTTTCATCGAAGCGTCCCGGCCGGAGCACCGCTTCGTCCATCGCCCAGGGTTCATTGGTGGCCCCCATAAAAAGCAGCGCCTTTTCACCCTCCCTGCCGCTGGCAAACCCCTCCATCTCGGAGAGGATCTGGGGCACCACCCGCTGCATCACCGTGGAATGACTATCCCTGCGCCTGGGAATTAGCGACTCCACTTCGTCGATGAAGATCACTGCCCTCTCATGCTTCCTGGCCTCGGAGAACAGTCTGGCGATGTTCTGCTCCGCCTCGCCAACCCACTTGCTCATAATCTCTGAGGGCTTGACAGTGAAAAAGGCCGCATCGATCTCCCCGGCCACGGCCCTGGCCAGCATGGTCTTCCCCGTCCCTGGAGGGCCGTAAAGCAGGATGCCGCCCCCTTTCTTTATCCCGAAGCGCCTGGCCTGCTCAGGATGAGTGAAGGGATAGATCATCCGTATCCTGATCTGCTCCTTGACTTCCTCCAGGCCTGCCACATCGCTCAATCTCAGGTTTGGCTTCTCAACGATCATCCACTCCGGCGCCGACTCAGCACTCTCAGCCTGGGGAACCACTCGCGATGTGGATCTCCCGGCCAGCATCTGACCTATGGCCTCAGCCCGCTTCAGGATGCTCTCTGCCCGCTCGATGCGCTTTGCCTTGAGAGAGAGTTCGGATTTCTCCGCTGCCTTGAACAAGAACTCGCCGGCCTTGAGAAGGTTGTATCTAGCTCCCTTGAGGTCTCCGTCCTGTTCCAGCTTAAGGCCATTTTCTAAGTGTTCGGCACTCTTCTCCAATGCAAATCTCATCTCATTTCATTTCCTTCCTCATCTCTTCCTCGATGCGGCGCAGCCCGGCAGCAATCCGGTCGTCCAGGGCTTGCCCCTCTTCATGCGCTGCCTCGCCCTTCATCGCGGCCTCTACCTCTTGCAAAGACTCCTCAGACAGACCCTCTGCAGAGAAAATGGTGTCGCTGGTGCTATCCATGATGGCGGACAGGGTTTCATCCAGCGTCTCGGCCCTGGTCAAGGCTTGCTCAAGGTCCATCTGCATTTTAGTAATATCCTCCGGTTTGGCACCGGCCATCATGGAGGCACTCAGGGCTTTCATAGACTCGGCGAATGTACCGGTGGCCTTGACCTGGTCTCGTTGCAATGAGATCGTCTCCATTGCCACCGAATAGCGCTCCCAGCGGTTGACCATCTCCCCTGTGCGGAGATAGGCTTTGACGATGTTTTCAAACTGCTGCCTATCCCCAAGCTTGAGTGCCCGCTTGCCCAGCTCCCAGTACCTTTTCTGAGCCTGGTTGCACTTCTGCACGTAGTTACGCACACGGGACAGCCCCTGTTTGAACTTGACCTCCCTTTCGATCTCCTTCGTCTGGTGTCTTCTCTCGAAAAATCCCGGCATGGATTCCTCCTTTCTCATAAGGTAACTATTCACCCGGTCTAGCCACAGAGCCCACAAAGAACCAGGTAGGGTGTAAGGGGTAGTAGGTAGCGTGTATCCTCCCTACTCCCTACACGCTATGCGCTACACGCTAAACTGGGAAGGGATAAATTAACAGGGGAACCTCATGCTACCCGCCAAAATCACTGGCCCATTGGCTGTATTTTGCCAGCCTCGCCTGGCTGAGTGGCGGCTTGATCTTCCCCAGAGCGGCGTGAAAATCGGAGTTCTTCAATGCTCTTGTCTTGAGGGTCTTGCCGCGTAGTTCGTCGAAGGAAAGGGGGGAGAGCTGAGCCAGATTGGGGTTCTCCTGTCGTATCATGTTCCACACTGCTTCCTGACAGAGATAAGCTATCTCTCTGCCGGAGAAAAGCCCTGCGTGGCACTCCCGGGCAACGGAGTTGAGGTCGACCTGTGAAGTGTCCAGTCCGCTGGTGTTTAGCTTTACGATCTTCACGGCGTCCCCGGCGCCGGGGAGGGGGATGTGAATCCGGCGAGAGAAACGGCTCAGGGCAGCGGTGTCCATGTCCCAGGGCGTGTTGGTAGCGGCCAGGGTGAGCACCAGGCGCTGGGACTTCTTGCTCTTGAATCCGTCAATCTGAGAAAGCAGGGTGGATAGGGTCCGCCGGGAGGCCTCGTTTGAATCTCCTCCCCGGGAGAGGGTCAGAGCGTCCATCTCATCAATGAAGACTATCGCCGGGGACCTCTCCAGGGCAACCTCATAAAGGGCGGCGATAAGGCGAGAGGACTCGCCGAAGTATTTCGAGAGGACCTTGTCCGCCGAGATGTTGAAGAAGGTGGCCTTCAGGCTTCCGGCAGCGGCCGCTGCCAGCAGGGTTTTCCCCGTCCCCGGAGGGCCGTAGAGGAGGATCCCGGTCCAGGGCTTGATGGCCTCCGGCCTTTTCATGGCGGCGATGACCACCGTCTCCTGAAGCAGCCTCTTGGGTTCCTCCAGTCCTCCGATATCCGCCCAGGTGACCTCAGAGATTGATATAAGGCCCTCGATGTAGTCCCTGAATTCCAGCCCAGGGGGCCTCACATCCCCTTCCGGCTCACGGGGTTCCCTGAGCCCCTTCTCCTTTATAGACCGGGCCAGGTCTTCCCATTTCTTTGACTTGTCCAAATAGAAGCGGTGCTCATGGGGGATATTGTCGGCCAGGAGACGCAGGAGGCGGGCACATTTAGCTGCCTGCTCCGACGCCCGCTGTGAATTCCCCTCTCCCCGGGCCTTCTCATAGGCTTCTCTGGCCTTCTCAAACTCGCTTCGCAGTGGGCCGCTGAGGTCTACTGGCATCTTATTCCTCCTGCTCTTTTTCCTCAGTCACCATCTTCCCGGCATCTTCGGGCTCGAGTTTGCCTTCCCTCACCTCCCGCATCACCGCCAGGATGTCCTCCAGCCCTTCCTCATGCTCAACAGCCGGCTTGAGCATGGAGGAGGTGAGGTCGGTGGCCATTCTCACCGTTCCCTGGCGGTCTTCAGCCTTCAGCTTCATCTCAATGAGGTATTTCTCAAGTTCCTCCGGAGCAACTTTCTGCAGCGGTTCCCAGACACCGGCGGCCTGGAGGTCGGCCTGATGCTCTTTGACTATCAGCAGGTTGCTCACTGCCCGGATCTCCTTCTCCAGGTCGGCGTGGGCGGCCCCTTTCATGTCCTTCTTCTGGGCCAGGGTCTTTATGCGATTGGCCAGGCTAATCTCCTCCAGCCGGCTTTTGGCCTCCTTACTCTTCTGGAAGAGCTGCTGCACCTGCGCCTCTATCTCGGCTACCTCCGCCGTGAGCTTCCCCGACTTCACCTTCAGCCGGAGTTCCATCTCCTTCAACTTGTCCCGGCTCAGCTTCTCGATCGGGTTCTTACGAAAGATACTCAGCAAAGCCACAGTTTACCTCCTCATAAGAATTTGTCCCAGATTATCCGTCATGAATCCGTAGCGCAACCCTTTGAGGCCGCTTCAGGACGAGGCTAAGAACTCGCCCAGCGACCTCTCCCTTCTCACCGGCGAAGGAAAAATGCCTGCCATTTCTTGATAAGCTTGGAGCAGAAGAATTTGAGTCTTTCTACCCCCTCGTAATCCAGCAGGTCATCCTCCTCGTAAAGCAGATCAAAGTGCTTGAAAATCCCGCCGAGGTCCGGGTCGCTCTCTACCTCCTCGTCAAACTTCGCCGAGGAGAGGAATTCGCAAAGGACCTTATATTGCTGCTTCACCTCGCCATACCGCACCCGTTTTTCTCTTTCCTCGTAACAAAGCCTCTGGAGATCAAAGATGGCTTCCATGGAGTGAAGGACTGAGGCGGCCAGCTTCTCCGGAAAGCCGTGTCGGGCAAGCTCCTCAACTTCCTTGAGGCGTCTTTCCATGTCCCGAAAGTCCCCCTGCTCAGCAGAAATTAGGGCCAGGTCGGCGCTGTGGCCGACGGCCGCTTTGAAATTCTGGGAGTCACGGCTTAGAGTGAGCTTAATCCCGTATTCCCGCCGCAGGAAATCGGCCAGGTCCTTCCGCAGTTCCCGGACGCTCTGGTATCTCTCTTCCTTCTCCTTCCGAAGGCATTTGAGGATAACCGGCTCGAGGCGGGAGGCTTCCGGATTGGGAATTGAAGGAACTACCGGCTCTTCAAGCTGGATGGCTGAGACTATCTCAAAGTATTCCGCACCTTCAAAGGGGAGTTTTCCCGTAGCCAGCTCGTATAGAACGATACCCAACTGGAAGATGTCGGTGCGCTCATCCACCCCGCCGAATTTCCTGGGGGAGTGTTGCTCCGGCGCGGAGTAAGGAGGGGAGAGGGACTTGCTTGAGCTGGTGCGGCTCTCGGTTTTCACCCGGCTCAGGCCCCAGTCGGAGATTTTAGGGATTCCTTCCTTAAGGAGAATGTTTGAGGGCTTGAGGTCCCGGTGAACGACGCTCTGCCGGTGGGCATATTCCAATCCCCTTCCCACCTCGAAGATCAGCCGGGCCGCTTTATCAGGCTCAAGGGGTTTCTTGAGCCGCTCCAGACTCTCTTCGCCAAGCTCCATCTCCAGGAAAGGAAGAGGCACCGTTGCAAACTCACGAAGTTGGATGATGTTCCCATGTTTCAGCCTCTGCCAGTTCCCCATTTCCCCCCGGAAGGACTCCTTGATGGCGGGGTCTTCGGGGTCGAGAGGGACTTTAAGGGCAACTCCAAGCCCGTCTTTTTTTCTTATCACCTCGAACACCCGGGCAAATCCTCCCCGCCCCAGAAGCCTTATCGGGTCGTAAAAGGGAAGAAGCTTCTCCGGGAAGTAGGGCGGGGGTTCATCTCCCCTGGGCGGAACCTCGTCTTCAGGGTGCTCGGGTGGGGTTTTCTTCTTTGGTTTTCTCCTCACCATCATCACCGCGAAGAGGGCCAGAGCACCAGCGATTAAGGTTCCAATTAGCGGTAGCAGGAGTCCTGGCGGTATCAGGGGAGTTGGTGCTGGCATCGGTAATGGGGCCAGGATAGTGAAAGCTGTGAAGTGGCTTACCTGAGTGGTTATTATGTTGGCCACCGGGTCAACAATGGAAACTAGCTCAACCCACTCACCAGCGTCAATGTCCAACAAGGCGATAACCAAGTTCTCTTCAGCAACTCCCTCAGGTATAAGGGCGGGGTCATAAGTAAAGGTAAGGGTTGTTGGTGGGTTGAAGGTAGCTCCGTCAGGCCCAGCGTCATAGACTAACCCGATAATCTCGGTATCCTCAGGTGGGGGTGGTGGGGCTTGCATCTCCACCATTACTATCTCAGCAAGGGGCTTTCCGTTGATCAGACCAATAGTGCCTTGATCTATGGTGAGATGGACTAACCCGTCGAAAGACTCAGCAATAACGTCATCAATAAATACCCCATCAGGGGTGATAACGTCAGTTATATCGGTAACGCCGGGTGAAGGAGGCGGAGGAGGTGGCGGTACTGCTCGGACTACAAATGTCCCCATGAGGCCACCAACATCTACGCTGTAGCTTGCGGCAACGTCCCTGGTTACGGTAAAGGCCACCTTCCGGCTGGCACCGCCATCGAGGGTTACTTCCTCGCTAGCCTCTACCACATCATCGATCTTCAGGATTACCTGGTGCGTGCCGGCAAGCTCACCGATGTTGGCGACCATGGCGCTGATGATTACCTCCTCCCCGGTAAAGACCTCTTCAGGGGTTATCGTCAGGTCAGTCGTGGTGAACTCAGCGGGGTGAGGTGGTGGCAAGGCTGTCAATTCAGCCAATACAGAAGTAATCTTGCCAGCTTTTACCACAACCCTTTTCTCCCAGTCTTCATACCCTTCAAGGGTAACCTCTAACTCGTAAGAACCGGGCTCCAGTTCTTCTATGATTAGAGGCGCGCGCCCGCGGAAGTCGTCGTCAAGATAGACCTCCGCCCCTGGGGGCTCGGAGGTGATGAGTAATGAACCCGTTCCTGGGTCAACCACGAAAGGCTCTTCCTTTACAAAATTCCCGTTGGCATAGAATCTGAATTTGTAGTCGCCAGGTTGAATTATCCCTAATTCATAGATGTGCGTTTCGGGTTCGTGAGGCAGCAGTATTACGATGCCCGTATACTGTTGAATAACTGCATCCACAGAGAAGACGTTTCCTTCTCTTTTAATCGAGCCCCAGTCCTTAACTTCTACACCCAGCCCAGGGGAAAAAGTGACTTTAGCCTGCCGTGGACCTGGCAAAACCTCGGCGGGGATAATTTCGATCTGCAGTGCATCTGGGGAAGGAGTATAAGGAATCCAGGTATCAATCGGATGAACCTGCAGAAGTATGATAATTTTCGCTTGCGGTCCTCGGAGACCACCGTCCTTAGCTCCGTCACTGGTGATGCTAAGCCCCTCGCCCATCAATTCCAGGACATCTAGCTTTGCCGACAGCACAATAGAATCTGGGTCTTCGCTAATGTCGTATTGCTCGTCGGCTGTCCAGCCGCCGTCATAGTCCCACGCCTCTATGTGAATATCAAGCCACCTTTGGTCGTCAGCAATATTCACCGTCACTGAGTAAGGGTCCGTAGCACTGGCAACGTCGCCGAAAGCGGGTTTGCTGCTCATCCATCTGTCCCCATCTACGTCGATGATGAAGTAAGGGTCACCGTACCCGATCAGGTCTGCCGCTTTTGTCTCCTTGAAGTACTTTATCGCTACTAGCAGGTAGGCGTCGTAGTTTGGGAATAAGTCCTTACTATCGGGCACGTTGTCGCCGTCGGTGTCAGGTGGGGTAGGACCTGTGGTGGCATGGAGATCCAGCAAAACGATCCTCCCTATCTCCCAGGTGGCAGTTTCAAGAGCATCGTAGCCGGCTACCTTGAAGAAGACGGTCTTGCCATGGAAATTACCCTCAACTTTGAGGTAATAGCTCCCATCACCCGCAGTGGTGGTTTCGGCCACATTCACCCCATCTATCCAGCCGGAAACGGTCGCTCCGGCGACTGGCACATTATCCACATACGCCGTGCCATAAAAGACGGCGGGAGGGATCGACTGGGCAAAGGCGGCGGTGGGGAGGGGCAGGAGGACTATCACTGCCAGCACAGTAGCTAGAACTTTCACTTTGGACATTGACCCCCTCCTCGTATAATACTTTTGCGATCGTTTCGAAGTAATGCCGTCAAATGACACCCGCTATTTTTGAATGCCTCGCTGTGGGTTAGATTCAAAAGACCTCCGAGAGAGGAACGGCGAGCCCTTCGAGGAGACGAGTGAGCAGGACATCCCCCTTCCGGCAGAGTTCAATCGTCTCAAACCCCTCCTCCCCGAGAGACATTACCTCCACCGTCTTCTCCTGCGGGTCAACGATCCAGTATTCTTTAACTCCATGTCGGGCGTAAAGCGTCTTCTTGTAGGTCCGGTCTCTTCCTGCCGTCGAGGGCGAGAGGATTTCGATCACCAGATCGGGAGCACCCCGAACGTCATCAGGGGTGATGATTCCTCTCCTCTCATTCGAGATGTAGATAAGGTCCGGCTGGGCTATATCCTCCTCGCTGAAGACGATATCGAAGGGAGCATGGTAAACAACTCCGAGGGCATTGTCTCGAACGAACTTCCAGAGCAGGAATAGTAAATTCCTTGAGATGGACTGATGGGCTTCACTTGGTGACGGAACCATAACCAGTTCTCCTCCTAGAAGTTCATAGCGTTTGGTCTCCGATTCGGGGAGGTTCTTGTAGTCCTCCACGGTAAATTTGATTCCTACTTCCGCCATCGAGATCACCTCCGTTATCCAGGCTGCTTAAATCTATGACGATAGTTGTCATTCTGCTCAGTAAACCTTTATCTGCTCTTGTCCCACGACTTTTGAGGCATAATCCAGAGCAGCAAGTATATCCTCAAGCGTAATCTCGTATTCCCTCATGACTTCTTGAAACCCCATCCCCCCAGCCAGCTTTCCAAGTATCAACTCGACTGGAACTCTGGTTCCTTTTACAACCGGCTTTCCAAAACGGATTTTTCATTGACCTCTACTCCAGGTGCTATTTCCATTGCTCCCTCCTTTTGGTTTGTTGGTTGATGGCTTTTTATCTTAATCATATGGTTTTGTTAATAACCGGGCTCCGTGAACTACAGATACTATATTTACAACATTATTCTTTGAATCGTAACGGTAAAGAACCCGATAATTTCCAACTATCACCTCCCGGTGGGGTAGCCGAGGAAACTCAGGAAGATGACGGCCTGATTCAGGAGATTGGCGTAATCCTTGAGCAACATTGCCGATACGTTCTACTTGCTGGCGAGCGTACCAGGGTGAATCGCGCGCAATGTAGTCGTATATATCCTCCAAGTCTGAGGTGGCCTCTTCACTCCAGATTATTTCTGCCACTTGTTTGATAACCTTCCCATTGCATCCTGGTGTGAAAGAGTTTCCCCTTTCTGAATTGCTGATTCACCTGCCTCTATTTTTTGAAGAAGATAGAGGCGATACATAACCTCTTCAACATTAGCCTCATCTGGAAGTTCTGTGACAAGAGCTTCTAATTTTGACTTTGATATGTTCATGGAATTTCCCTCCTTTAACTAGTCCTAAATCCTGTCAAATGCCCCCCTATTCTTGAATCCCTCGCCGTGGGTTACATTCAAAGGACCTCCGAGAGAGGAACGGCGAGCCCTTCGAGGAGACGAGTGAGCAGGACATCCCCCTTCCGGCAGAGTTCAATCGTCTCAAACCCCTCCTCCCATCCTTCTGTAAGACAATCACAAACCTTGCCATTCTTGTAAAGAGATTTCTCTGCCTAAGGCATGCTCCACTTCTCCAAGGAGAATTTTAAGTTGCGGCACGGAGAATTCAGAATTGTTAGGAATAGGCAGAGTGTATGTCCCATATCGCATATAGAAGTGGCGTCCTCCTGGTTCAGGTGGATCAAAACCCAGTCTCCTCAATTTCCCTATAAAGACTCGCCTCTTACAAGGTGCCCATCTAGCCATGGACTACAGTTTCCTTTAGAGTGGGTATTCCTTTATTCAGGTCAAAACCATCAATCACAGGTAGAGGATCGTCGTGCCTTATCTTGACTATTAGCCAGCCTTCCAAAACCGACTTCAGCTCATTTTGACACTCATAAAGTGTTTTGCCAAAGGCAATGGTACCCAGGCACTGCGGGATCTTGCCGTAGTAGGTGCCATCTTCTAACTTCTCATATTGTGCTTTGCTCATGGCTTTATCTATATATTCTGTAAGCATGCTCACTCCTTTCCCCTTTTTGCTAGTTGGGAATGTAAATTCCCCACCCCAAATATGTGAAGCTATAGTCATTTGCAGTTAACCGCATAAATCGTTGCACAATTTTCCCTGTCATTGCGAGCACTTCGTTCCTCAGCACAGGCTCCGCGAGAAGCAATTTATCCCATCCTACCTTGAGATTGCTTCGTCGCTACGCTCCTGGCCCTGTTAGATTTTTCATATCTAACGGGGCGAGCAATGACATAGTGCGGTTATTTTTTGCCCGATACTATATTTCTTCTTCCTGTAGCTCGCGGTCTATGGAGAGCTCGCTCTCCGCCTTCTCCGGTTCCAGGGCTCCCGCTTCTACCTGCGCCCAACTCTCCAGCATCTTTTTCTCCTCCTCCGCCATCTCTTCCCCGATTTCGGCCACATCCATCTCAAAGGGCTTGTTCAGTTCATTAAGAACCTCGTCAAACTCTTTCCCGTCGAGGCTGATCCTGATGAGGAAGCCCTCCAGGTTTGCCTGGGGGATAGCGGTGAGCTTCTTCCAGAGCCCTACATCCTTAAGCTGCTGCTCGTAGTTCTTCACGATGAGAAAGTTCTTCACGAACCGGAGCTGGCGGTGGGCGGTGGTGAAAGTTCTCAGCTTCAACTTGGCTTCCATGTCGAGAGCCCCTATCTCCTGGACCAGCATTCGCTTCTTGAAGAGATCGGCCCCGATCCCCTCGCGGAATTTCTTCTTCTTCTCCTTCTCGTTGTCATCAATTCCCTTCCTCACCCGCTCAAGCTGGTTCTTGAGCCGAATCTCCTCCTCCCTCAGCTCGCGAGCCTTCATCTTCTCCAGGGGATTCCCCCTGATCTTCTCCATCAATTCTCTTACCCCCATTGCTTTACCTCCTTTTTTATTTTTCTTCCAGCACAAGCCCGACATCTTTTATAAATCTTACCGCACCATGGACCTCCTTTTCAAGGTCGTAGAAGGCCTTAAGTACCATGTTTCTTGGCTCGCCGACTACCTTCGCAAATTCCTCAAAGGCAACAAAGCCCTTAAGCCCCAGTTCCTCCACCACCGCTCTCTTCAGACGAGCTATCGTCTCCACCTTGAATTCGGGCTTGAAATGGTCTATAAAATTGGCAATTCGTTTGTCCAGGGGATTGTAAAAGACCTCTCCGGTGATAGAATCAGCCAGGCAAACAGAAACATAGCGGCTGAGATAGTTGCGGGCAAAGGAATCAGAGGCTATCTCACTTGTTACCCTCTTATCCCAGCCGGTGGGGGAGGCAAGGCCAAGGATGTGAAGGCGCCGGCCGATTTCGGCGCTCTTTATATGCCGGGTGATAACTCCGAGAAAATCCCCCAGATTAGCCGGGCGCACATCGAAGCCCCATTCATCGAACTCGCGAAGGTGGCTCAGCGAGATGGCCTCGATGATCACCCGGGGCAATTTCGGGCCAAAGATTTTGTACTTCCGCTCGCTTACTACATACCGCGAGCTCTCGTTTGAAGGCTTGCTCGGGCCGGTTTCTGCCTCGCTCATTCGCCGGTGAGAGCCTTCTTCCCAGGAACTTACGGTGAAGGTCTTGTTCTCAATTGGAGAGAAGACCTTCAGGGGGAACTGGTGCATCTTCTCCTCAAAACGAGAGAGGAAATTCAGCTCGGCCAGGCGGGCATCCTCGGCGGCAAGCCAGCGCAAGTACCTCCCCTCAGCAACCTCACGAAGCTGCCGCAGCCTTTCCTCCATTTCCTCTCTCCCGGCCTCCAGCGACCTCTTTTCATCCTGGAGAGACTGCTCTTGTGAGACAAGTTCAGAGCGGATTTTCTCCAGCTCGCCCAGCTCACTTTGGATCACACGTTCTCTCTCCTCCTCCGCCTGCTGACGGTATCCCTCCGCCAGCCTCTCCAGTTCCGCTTCCCTCTCCTCGAGCCCTTCTCTCTCCCGGGTCATTCCTTCAACCTGCGCGGAGATTTCCTTTTCAAGATCGAGAAAGCTCTGGAACAGCCTCTCCTTTTCGGACTGAAGGGGGGTTAGGTCGGGGGAGGAGCCCTCGAGTATGGCTCTCTCAAAGGCGAGTAACTTCTCCTTTAGCGCCTGGTTTGCCTCCTCCGCACTTTGTAACGGCTTGAGTCGTCCAGCCAATTCCTCCAGCCGCCTTCGTATCTCGGCGGAGACCCTCTCCCTTTCCCTCTCGGACTCCTTCACTTTCTCCCAGACCTTTTCCTCGATCTGCCGCACCATGAACACCGGGCCATATTTACCAACATAGGCCTTAACCCCCTCTTTGATATTCTCCAGCCTCTTTTCATATCTTCTCTTGAAGGCTAGCTTCAGGTCCCGCTGGACTTCCACGGCATCGAGCAAGCCATCGAGGTCGGTGTATTGCTTCTCGTAGATTTCCCTTACCAGGGTAAAAAGCTCATCTCGCCGGGCTATCCGCTCCCTGATTTCGTCCGCGCTCAGGATATCGAAGACATTGTATCTTTCAAAGTCCTGCAGGAGAGCGATTTCTTTCTCGTTGAAGGAGGACGTCATCATAATGCTGCGCTCGTCGCTGATGTGGGAAGCGGCGGCGAGGAGAAGCCTGGCCAGGGTGAACTTACTGAGGTAATGCTGCTTCAGGTCGCGAGGCACGGTCGGAGACAACTCCTCTTCGAAGGAGTTAAGGCTGCTTTCTATCTCGTTCCAGAGCCCGATCCTTTTCACCTCGTCAGTGCGGCGGAGCCTTTCCAGGTCATAGTCCAGCACTCTATCTACCGGCTTGATAATCTCCTCCAGATTTTTCCAGTCAACTTCACTGCGCATTTTACGCCTCCTCGAGGTATTTCATCTCCTCACCGAGCTTGTTGTGGAGCAAATCCACCACCTCCCCATACCCGGCTATCCTTACCCGGATGTCTACCTTGCCGGGGCTTTCCTTAAGCCTCAGGGATACCTCTGCCATTCCTTTCCTGGTGTAGACCTCGTAGACCTTTTCCCGGAGTTGCGGGGACTCCCTCTTGAGTACCCCTTTATACCTGGCCAGAAGGAAATTGAGCAGCCGGCCGATAGTTTTTTCGTCGCCGCTGATGCTTGCCCGAAGCTCTTTTTCATTCTTTTCGATCTGTGTGGTAACATGCTCAAGTTTGTAGAGGGTTATTTTATCCTCTTGCACTCTGGAGAGGAGGTCTTCAAGTATCTCGGCAAGACCCCTTTCCTCCACACCATCCAGCAGAACGACCATGCCCTCTGGTTTAGTTATCTTTATCCTCTCTCTCCACTTCTCGAACAGATAGTCTATCCTCTTCCTCTCGGCATCATCAGAGTACTTAGCTACTATGAGATACATCTCTATTCTCCCTTTGTAACTATAACACATTTATGTACTTTCGTCAACACTTTTGTTTTCTCCATTTTGGCGGTTAATAGTGGGAGTATACGCGCTTATCATTGGCCCGTAGCCTCCCTCATCAATTGGCGCTTGCCAGCGCCTCCGTTAAATGATAGTATTATAGTGATCACTCAGCCAGTGATTGATAGCTACAGAGTTCATAGAGAAACGAGTAGCGGGTAGTCTCCGTACCCCCCTACACGCTAAATTGTGCTCTGTCCGCCTTAGGTGAGCTCTGTGGCTGAATAGTTACGTATTAGTAGGAAAGGAACCAAGCCTATGCGCTGTCGCGGCGTCCGTGGGGCAACCACGGTCGAGGAAAACACCAGGGAATCGATACTACAGGCAACCAAAGAACTCCTGGAGAAAATGATCCAGGCCAACGAGATCAAAGTGGAGGAGATCGCTTGCGCTTTCTTCACCACCACTCCGGACCTCACCGCTGAGTTCCCGGCATTAGCCGCTCGGCGAATGGGGTGGACGCAGGTGGCCCTGCTTTGCGGCCACGAGATGCATGTCCCTGAGAGCCTGCCACAATGCCTCCGCATCCTGATCCTATTCAATACCGAAAAGGATGCCGGCGAGATTGTTCATGTATATATCAACGGTGCGGAGAATCTGAGGACGAACAATGCCTCCGAATGAGCATGGTGAGAATTCGTTATGAAAGGCCAAAGAAAGGATTATGCTGAGAACCGGAAATCGAAAGAGGATCGAAAACACCCTGCTCTTCGGCACCGCAGGCATCCCGCATAGTTCTAAGTCGCAGACTACCCAGGCTGGCGTGATGCGTATTCACGAGCTTGGCCTCGGCTGCATGGAGGTGGAGTTCGTGCAGGGGGTCAGGATGAGCAATAGTAGCGCCCTGCCGGTCGGCGAGGTGGCCCGAAAACAGGATGTAAGATTGACCGCTCACGCCCCCTATTTCATAAACCTGAATTCCCAGGAGGAGGAGAAGGTTGTCGCCAGCCGGCAGAGAATCCTCCAGACTGCCTGCATCACCTCCGCGTTTGGGGGAGAGGGAATCGTGTTCCACGCCGCCTTTTACATGAAACGCCCCCCGGATGAGGTCTACGAGAGAGTGAAGAGGCACCTTGCCGAGATAATAGAACAACTGGATAAGGAAAGGAAAAGGGTCTGGATCCGGCCCGAGACCACCGGGAAGGGAAGTCAGTTCGGCACTTTGAACGAGATACTAAGGCTTAGCGCCGAGATAGATGGCGTAGCGCCCTGCATTGATTTTGCGCACCTGCATGCCCGGACGGGTAAATTCAATTGCTACAGGGATTTTTCCTGGGTCCTGGATCAAGTGGGAGAGAAGCTGGGGAGGAAGGGCCTGGATAATCTGCACCTCCACGTTTCGGGAATCGAGTATGGCGACAAGGGCGAGAGAAAGCATCTCGATCTAAGGGACTCAGATTTTCAATATGTGGAGCTTCTTCAGGCACTGCGGGACCACGATGCCAGAGGGATGGTCGTTTGTGAGAGCCCCAATCTAGAAGGGGATGCTCTGCTTTTGCAGGAGACGTATAGTACGCTGTAGTCATTGGTCAGTAGTCAGGACATTGAACGCCAGGAATATAATGGACACCTGCAATCTGAATCTCTCGGTGCAACTGGCACCTCAGAATGAGAGGGGGCTCCTCTTATCCAGCCCGGTGATGGCTGCCTCCGGCACCTTCGGCTACGGGACCGAATATGCCGGGATCATTGACATCCAGAGGCTGGGAGCTATAGTCTCAAAAGGGATCACCTTGTGGCCGCGCGAGGGTAATCCCCAGCCGCGCCTGGTTGAAACCACCGCTGGCTTACTGAATTCAATTGGGTTGGAGAACATCGGACTGGAAGCCCTGATCCAGGATAAAGCGCCGCTCTGGGCGGAGTGGCAGGTTCCGGTGATCGTAAACATCGCCGGAGAGAGCGTCGAGGAGTACGCCCGACTGGCGACGCTGCTGGACGGGGTGGAGGGCATCAGAGGAATAGAGGTGAACATCAGTTGCCCTAATCTGGCATCCGGAGGAATGGAGTTTGGAACAAGTCCCCGGATGGCGGCTGAAGTGATCTCGGTGGTCAGGACTCGAACCGGTCTGCCGGTTATCGTCAAGCTCACCCCAAATGTCACCGACATCGTTGAAATCGCTCGCGCCGTTGCCGACGCCGGCGCTGATTCTCTAACGATTGCCAATACCTTCAAAGGCATGGCCATCGATACCATGAGCCGCCGCCCTGCGCTGGGCAATATCTCAGGGGGGCTTTCGGGTCCGGCAATCAAGCCTCTCGCCCTTTACCTGGTGTACAAGGTGGCTCACGAAGTTAAGGTGCCAATCATCGGATGTGGGGGAATCGCCTCGGGCAACGATGCCCTCGAATTCATCATGGCTGGTGCCAGCGCCATTCAGGTAGGAACAGCTACGTTCACCGATCCCCAGGCCCTGCTCAGCATCCAGCAAGGCATAGAACAATTCATGGCAAGAGTGGGAATCAGGAACCTTGAGGAGCTTATCGGCGCGGCGCATATCGGTTGAATGCAAGCTATCACTTTGCAGACGGCACTCAGACAATCAAGAGATCTGCTTCTCGATCTCATTTTTCCTCGACGATGCATCGGGTGTGGTGCGGAAGGCGAGTTTCTCTGCCGATCGTGCCTCAACCTGCTTCCCAGCCTCACTCCACCGTACTGCGAGTGTTGTGCGGTTCCCTTCAGCGGGGGAAGACTCTGCCCCAACTGCCTTAATTCGCCACCTGCCATCGATGGCGTCCGTTCGCTTTTTTTGCACCGGGGGATGGCACGCGACGCAGTGCACCACCTGAAGTATCGGAATCTAAAAGCCCTGGCCCGACCACTGGCGAAACTTATGGCCGAATATCTGGAATCCAACCCCCTGCCCACCGACATCCTGGTAGCCGTTCCCCTGCACTCGAAACGAGTGCGTCAGCGAGGATATAATCAATCCGACTTGCTGGCAGAAGAATTGAGCCACCTGATCGACTTGCCAACAGCCTCCGGATCACTCGTTCGACTGAGAAACACGCCCTCTCAGGTCTCCCTGGGGGCTGAGGCCCGGCGCAGCAATGTTCAGGGAGCTTTCCGATGTAAGAATCAGGTCTGTCAGGGCAAAGGCGTACTTTTGGTCGACGACGTATGTACCACCGGCGCCACTCTGAATGCCTGTGCCCTCGCCTTGAAAGAGGCCGGGGCGGCCTCGGTTTGGGGATTGACCTTTTCAAGAGAGCAATAAGACCGCCAGGGGGATTCTCCCCCTGAAACCCCCTGAAGCGGTTATGTCCTGGGGTTTTCAAGGGGCTTCGCCTCTTTACGAAGCATAGAAAATTCTGAGATTCCTATGCCGTAAAATAGGAGGATGAAATGAACTTAGTGATCAGAGGTAAGAATATCGAGGTCCCTGAAAAGTCCAGGGAGTATATCGCTAGAAAGGTTGACAAATTCGATCGCCACCTCAGTAACATCACGGAGACCAAGGTGGAGATATCTGAGGAACGGTCCAGATCACAAGGAAATCAGTATGTAGTGGAAATGACCCTTGATTGTCGGGGTACCTTCCTCAGGGGCGAAGAGCGAGGGGCTGATATCTTCTCCGCCGTTGATGCCGCGACCAACATGATGACCCGCCAGATCAGCCGGTACAAGGAAAGGCTCCAGGGAAGAAAGCGGCGTCTGGTGGCCTCAAAGGGAGAACTGGTTGCAGACCAACAGCAGGAAGGCACGCTGCTCAGGATCAAACGCTTCCCGGTGAAGGCGATGTCACCCGATGAAGCAATGGAGCAAATGGAGCTGCTGGGGCACGACTTCTTCGTCTTCTTCGATGATGCCAGTGGCCGGTTCAACGTGTTGTACCGTCGTAAGGGCGGGACCTACGGTCTGATCCAGCCCGACGTGGACTAGTTTCTCTGGGGACAGCAAGAGATGCAAGAAACAAGACCTGACCCCTATTACTATTGCTACAACCAGCACGACGGGATATAATACATAATACGGGGAGTAGCGCAGCCTGGTTAGCGCGCCGCGTTCGGGACGCGGAGGTCGGAGGTTCAAATCCTCTCTCCCCGATTTACTTTGATTGCCGGGCAAAAAAGGAAAGGGTCATTTTGAACTTACCCGAACGGAATGAGGGTTACGTGGAACTGGTAGAGAGGATGCTAAGCGGGGCGCTGCAGCCTTTATCTCGCCTCATCAGTCTGGTGGAGCGGGGATATCCAGCGGTAACCGAGATCATGAAGGGCATCTATCCTCGCCTGGGAAGGGCTTATTCCATAGGTATCACCGGACCCCCCGGCGGAGGCAAAAGCACACTGGTCGATAGGCTGACCGCTGTGGCCAGAAGCAAAGGGCTCTCCGTAGGAATCATAGCGGTAGATCCTACCAGTCCCTTCTCTGGAGGGGCAGTGCTGGGCGACCGCATCAGGATGCAGCAGCATTACCTCGATCCGGGAGTCTTTATCCGCAGTATGGCGACCCGGGGCAGTCGCGGTGGTCTCCCCACAACCACTCGAAACGTGATGAAACTCCTGGACGCCTTCGGCAAGGACATCATCTTCGTGGAAACGGTGGGGGTGGGGCAGACTGAACTCGATATCATGGAGACCGTGGACACTACCCTGGTGGCCCTGGTGCCCGAAGCTGGAGATGCCATCCAGACCATGAAGGCCGGACTTATGGAGATCGCCGATATCTTTGTGGTCAATAAGGCCGACCGGCCGGGGGCGGACAGATTGGTGGTGGAACTCGAATCGATGTTAATGTTAAGCCCCAGGATGAATCAATGGCAACCACCTATTCTGGCCACGCAAGCGATAAACGATGTAGGGATCGGAGAGCTTTACCGGGAAGCGAAGAGGCATCAGGAATTTCTAGAATCCAGCGGGGAGCTTTTGCGCCGGCGACGGCAACAGAGGAAGGAGGAGTTCCTCCATGCAGTCGAGCACCGGCTCAGAAACCGTCTTTCGCTATTGATGAGTGAGAATGAGAGGTTGAGATCGTTGTTGGGGCAGGTTGAGAACGGCGAGATTGACCCTTACTCCGCCGTAGAGATCACGGAGAGCGAGGTGCTCTCCCGAGGACGGCTGCCCGGGGTAGGGCAACCACCTTAGCTGAAGCAGAACCCAAACCCCTCCTCTTGCCTCCCCTCCCACTTCAGAGATTAAGGCATCAATGCGTAACTGCAATCAGGCTACACTCAGAATTTCCACTATGTAAGCTTACTTTATTTCACCACAGGCTCATAGTGCGCAGGAATCGCCCTGGAAGGGAAGGCTACCGCCTGCTGCCTCCGAGGTGGAAGCGGACGACGCAGGAAAGTAGGCGTATCCAGCTTGTCCTCTTCCTTCAGATCGGCTAGCTCCTGGCGCATTGTCTCTTCGTTTTGTGCCGTGGCCTGTTTTCCCCCAGGGAATCCGGTAGCGATGAGGGTGATTCTGATATCGTCATTCATGCCAGGGTCGTGTGCCACCCCGAAGATTATGTTCGCTTTGGGATCAACAGCGTTCTTGATGATCTCAGCCGCTTCATGAACCTCAGAGATCGTCAGGCTGTTGCCGCCGGTGACATTCAAGAGTACCCCTGTCGCCCCAGCGATGGTCACGTCGAGCAATGGACTGGTTATAGCTGTCCGGGCGGCATCGGGGGCCCGGTTCGGGCCGCTGCCTTTACCGATAGCCATCCACGCCTGACCGGCGCCACTCATTATCGTCTTCACATCGGCAAAGTCAAGGTTGATCAGGCCAGGGACGGTGATCAACTCCGAGATGGACTGGACGCCGTTTCGCAGTATCTCGTCGGCCATTGTAAAGGCATCATCCACCGATACTCGGTAATCGCAGATGCTGAGCAAGCGGTCATTGGGAATGACGATCAGGGTGTCTACATGCGCTATAAGGTTGACTATCCCCTCCTCGGCCTTATTGCGGCGCACCGATCCCTCGAAGGTGAACGGCCTGGTGACGATCCCGATGGTGAGCGCCTTGGCTTCTTTGCCAAGCTCAGCAATCACCGGTGCCACGCCGGTGCCGGTGCCGCCTCCCATACCAGCGGTGACAAACAGCAAGTCGGTATCAGCGATCGCATCAGCCAGTTCCTCACGGCTTTCCTCCGCCGCTTTCCGGCCCAGTTCCTGGTCCCCACCAACGCCCAACCCCTTGGTCAGCTTCGCTCCTATCTGAAGTTTCTTTGCGGCTTCTGACACGTCAAGGTCCTGAGCATCGGTGTTTACCGCGATGAATTCGACTCCCTGGGCATTCTTCCGAATCATGCGATTTACGGCATTGCATCCTCCTCCCCCCACTCCGACAACTCTAATCCTCGCTTGATAACTGGCAAAGTCAGTCTTCCCCATGATTTCCTCCTTTCTAGATTACGAGATTTGTGCCTTTTCTATCGCCCCCTGAGGAATCTCCTTGCGGATAGCACACTGTTCTTAAGGGTGCCAATTACGCCCGGCCTGAGTTCCTCCATCCGCCATTCGTCGTCGCTCTCATGATTTGCACCCCAGAAGAGAAGGCCCACGCTGGTAGCGGAGGCAGGATCATGAAGGGTATCTGCAATGCCGGTTATGTCGCCAGGCACGCCCACGCGAACATGCTGCATATCCAGCACCTCTCGCGCCAGAAGATCTATGCCCGGGATGTTGGCGGTGCCACCGGTCAGGACCAGGCCAGCCGGTGCCAGCACATCCCATTCCCCGCGCGGTATCTCCATCATAACTAATTGCAGTACCTCCTCCACTCGCACCCTTATGATGTCATTGAGCTCTCGGTAGGAGACGGTGTGCCGGTTCCCCACGTCCAGCTCGCTATGCTCGGCCCCCACATCGTTGGTGGTCATGAGATTGCCGTACTTCCTCTTCATCTCTTCGGCTAGCTCGTTAGGGATTCCCAGCCCGATGGCAATATCCCTGGTCACCTGGTAACCGCCTACCGGCAAAATGGCCGAATGCCAGACACACCCTTCTTTGAAGATCGCCACATCGGTTGTTCCAGCGCCAATATCTGCCAAGATTACACCGGCGTTCCTCTCATCCGCGCTCAACACCGTCTCACCAGCAGCCAGTGGACTGAGAACGAGATTGTCTATCTCCACACCGACGCCGCGAATGCTCTTGATCAGATTCTGGACCGATGCCGCAGAAACGGTAACAATGTGCGTCTCCACATCCAGCCTGAAGCTATGCATCCCCACCGGCTCTTTAACCGTAACCTGCCCGTCGAGGGTGTAGTGACGTGGTATGACGTGGAGGAGCCTGCGATCGCTGGGGATGGTTATGCTGCGAGCGGATTCAAGCACCCGGTCGAGATCGTCGGCGGTCACTCGCTTGTCGCTACGGGTAGTCGCAACTACGCCACGGCTATTGAGCGAGCTGATGTGCCTTCCCGTCACCCCGACATATGCTGATTCTATCCTCAGTCCACTGGTGCGCTCCGCTCTCATCACTGATTCCCGAATCGCCTCCTTGGCTTCGTCAATGTTGACCACCAGACCCTTATGAACCCCTCCAGATGGCACAACGCCTACCCCCAAGATCTGGATGGTGCCTCCGTCACCAAGATTGGCCACAATGCTGGAAACTTTGCTCGTGCCGACATCTATAGAAGCAAAAGTCTTTGCCATTAAATTCCCCCCTTCTTTTCGAAATTCGCGCCCCTGATCAGAGTAAAACCCGGCCTTTTATTTCTTACTTCTCACCTCCTTTCCTTACAAGTTCAACGCAACTATGAAAGACATAGATTCTTTTATTTCTTACTTCTCACCTCCTTTCCTTACAAGTTCAACGCAACTATGAAAGACATAGATTGCTATGCTCAATTCTGTGGCGATCAGAAAATGGCATCGGCCCTTCCCTGCGGCTCTCATCACCTGGCAACTGCCCGATCGCCTTCAGGTAGAGCATTATGGCTCTAATCCGCGGGTGCTTGGAATCAAACCTTCCCACTTTGCTGTAGATCGAGTTTATGTGGCATTTGACCGTCCTTGGATCAACACAGAGAACCTCGGCGATAGCGGTATTCTTCAGTTCCTTTGCCATCCAGCTTAAGACCTCCAGTTCCCGCCGGGTAAGTCCCTTGAGAAAAGTGGTCCTCGCATCACCCGTGCGGCTCAAAGCCACTTCTCGATGAGTAAGGGCATTGAGGTGGCCAATCCTGGCATCACTTACACCGAACAAGCCCTCCTGAACTAGGGGATCAATGATAACCCGGCCCTCAGCAACCGCACGGATAACGCCCACCAGTTGTTCCGTCCGGTCTATCGAGTGTTTCAATAGAAAAGCGCACCCTTTTGAGCTTCTCCTGAAAAACGCCCTCAATTGCTTCATACCTTTAACATCATAAAGTGCAGCCAGAAGAATAATCCCCACATCAGGGTGGTGCCGTCTAATAACCTCCAATTTCTCGATGATATCTGACTGAAGCATCTTTGTGCCCAGGAGCACAACGTCCGGGTTCAGCGCCGTCAAGGCACTCACAATAGCTTCGCCATCTCTCCCGTCGACTATCCCCACTATGTCAATAGCAGGCTCCAATAAGAACGTTGATTTATAGGCCTGGCATAATATTTCCTGTTCCTCCACCACATAGAGCTTAATCTTTTTCGTCTCGGGACCGCTCCCTGGTTTGCCATTCCCTGCCATGATACCTCCTTTCCATTCAGACTATGTAAACTAGACCTGGCCGATGCGCTCAGCGACCCTCAGTTTGGCGCTCCGGCTGCGCGGATTCGCCTCGATTTCTTCCGATGTGGGCCGGATAACCCCCTTGCTTACCAATCGCAGCCGAGGAGTATGCCTGCAAGTGCATACCGGCGTTTCGGGGGGACAGATGCACCTCCTCGCCTCACGGCTCAGAAGCTCTTTGACCGGCCGATCCTCGAGAGAATGGAAGCTGATGACCACCAGTCTTCCTCCAAATCCAAGCAGATTAACTGCCTGTTCCAGCGCCAGCATGAGGTTCTCCACCTCACGATTTACCGCGATGCGCAGCGCCTGAAAAGTCCTGGTTGCCGGATGTATTCTCCCCCTCTCTCCGTTTACTGCCTTCGCCACGATTCCGGCAAGCTCCAGAGTGGTTGTCACCGGACGGCTTTCCACGATGCATCTTGCAATCCGGCGACTTTTCCGCTCCTCGCCGTAACTCCAGATAAGCCTGGCTAGCTCGTCCTCTGGAAAATCATTGACGATCTCCGCCGCGGTGAGCTCCTGGTCGGGACCAAATCGCATATCCAGCGGGCCATCCCGCCGAAAGCTAAATCCCCGCTCTTCGTCGACAAGCTGAAGGGAGGAGAGACCTAGATCAAATAGTACACCGTGGACGGGACGGAAGTTATGCTCAGAGGCGACCTTCTCCAAACGGCCGAAGTTTTCGTTAATAAGAAGGACGGATTTCCCGTACTCTCGAAGCGTGAACTGGGCGGTCTTTATCGCCTGCGGATCGGCATCGAGCCCCAGCAGTTGTCCCCCGGGGGAGCTCCACTCGAGGATCGCGGCAGCATGCCCCCCCTGGCCCACGGTGCAATCGATGTAGCGTCCCCCAGGCTGAACCTGGAGTGCCTCGACAGTTTCCTTGAGCATCACTGGCACGTGGTATTGTTCCATTAACGCAACTCCATCCCCTCCGCAATCTGCCAGGCTTGTTCCTCCATGAGCAGCTTTTCCTTCTCCCAGGATTCCTTGCTCCAGATCTCGAGGTACTTATTGCCTCCCGCCATGACGACCACCTCTTTGATCCGGGCATATTCCCTCAGGGGCAAAGGAAGTGCTACACGGCCCTGCCCATCGAGTTCGGCGCTGAAAGCACTGGCGAAGGTGATCCGAATGAGCCTTCTGTTCTTATCTCGCGTCGTCGGAAGGTCGGCGAAGCTCTCGCAGATTCGCTGCCACTCCGCCAAAGGATAGGCCAGCATACACCCGTCAACTCCACGTGTAAGCACCAGCCCCTCCTGGAATGCCTTGCGAAGCTTGGCCGGGATGGCTACTCGACCTTTCCTGTCAATCCGGTGCTCGTACTCGCCCAGGATCATGAGTTGTAATATTCCCCCACTTTAACCCATACTCTACCACATTCCCCCACCATTTGTCAAGCCCCTAAGCAAAACAACTTTGCTCCGAAGATATTCTCCTTGACAAACCGCTACCCCCAACGTAGAATCTAAGTAGACATGGTAATTACCAGCATGCAGTCAAACACCGGCATATTTGCCGGGGCAGAAGCGGCGGCGATTCTAGCCCGCCTGCGAGCATTCCTTTCCCCGCAGGAGATCGGGTGCCATCTCGTCGGTGGATACATCAGAGACAGTCTGTTGGGCCGGGCGAGCCACGATATCGACCTCACCGTCGCCGGTGACGCTGTAGGCCTTGCCAGACAGGTGGCCGATGCCTTCGATGCCAAGTTCGTGCTGCTCGACGAGATACACCAGGTGGCCAGAGTAGCCCTCTTGCGACACGAGGAGCGATGGTATCTCGATTTCGCCACCACGAGGGGCACTATCGAGGAGGACCTGGCGAAACGTGACTTCACAATCGATGCCATCGCTATACCAGTAGACAGTTTGCAGTTTACAGTTGGCAGCTGGCAGTCGGGGGGTGGGGAACTATCAACTATCAACCATCAACTATCGACCCCACGGCTCATCGACCCGTTGGACGGCCTTGCTGATCTCGAACGAAGGCTCATTAGAATCGCCGGTAACTCCGCCTTCATCGATGATCCAGGGCGGCTTCTGCGGGCGTTCCGACTGGCTGCGGAGCTTGACTTCTCCATCGATACTGAAACTGAAGCGATTATCGAACGCGACCGGGAACTCATTAAGGGTGTCAGCGGAGAGAGGGTTGGGGATGAGCTGGGCCGCATCATGGAGACCGGTAGAGCAGCCGATTCCCTGCGCTACCTCGACCAACTCGGACTTCTCGATCTCATTCTCCCTGAGCTTGCGGCCTCCAAAGGTGTGGAGCAGCCCAAAGAGCACTACTGGAACGTCTTCGACCACTCCATGGAGGCGGTCGCTGCCGTAGAGCGCCTGCTGGTAGCGCTAACCCGGGAAGGCGATTTGCTCGATTCCCTCACCTTCTCTCTCGATCTGGCGGATCATTTCGGCCAAGAGGTGGCCGGCGGCCGAACCCGGAGAGGGTTAATCAAGCTGGCTGCCCTGCTTCACGACGTGGCCAAGCCACAGACCAAACGAATAGACGAAAACGGACGGATGCGGTTTCTGGGACACTCCCAACAAGGGGCGAGCACAACTGACTCTATCATGGAGCGGCTCCGCTTCAGCTCGCGGGAAAGAAGGATGGTCACCAGGATGATCGAGCAACACCTGCGTCCGGGGCATCTGAGCAATGGCGAGGAGATGCCGACGCGACGCGCTATCTACCGCTACTTCCGCGACACCGCCGACGTAGGTATCGATACACTATTCCTGAGCCTGGCCGATCACCTGGTGACCCGCGGACCGGCACTCGAGATGGAGGGCTGGCAGAAACACGTCGAGGTGACCCGGTACGTGCTCGCCAGGTGGTTCGAGGAGGAGACCACCCTTTCGCCACCTAAGCTCATAGACGGCCACGACCTGATCGACAAATTTGGGCTGGCGCCTGGCCCCAAAATAGGCGTGATTCTGGAGACCGTAAGGGAGGCCCAGGCCTCAGGCGAGATAGCAACGAAAGAAGAGGCGCTGGACTTCGTGAGAAAGGAGGTTGGCAAGAACGATGCGACTAAGAGATAAACTGGCCCTTTCAGCGATAATTATTCTGGTGGCCTTTGCGGTGACCTTTCTGCTCTGGCCGCCTCTGGGCAGCGCCCTCGACCGAGAGGAAATGCGGCTGGGGTTGGACCTCAAGGGTGGGGCTCACCTGGTCTTTGAAGCCGATTTGTCCGGGGTAGAGAATCCCGATGAGGCGATGAGAGGGGTCATTGCGGTCATCGAAAGACGAATCGATGGCTTCGGCGTATTAGAGCCGCGCATTGAGCGGGTGGGCAAGAACCGGCTTCTGGTTGAGATCCCCGGCATCGAGGAGATCGAAGAGGCTACGCGGTTAATCGGGAAAACGGCGTTGATTGCATTCAAAGAGTTCCAGCCTTATGAGGGTGGTGACTTCGGTCTTCGCCCTGATGCTGATGGGGTTTTGACTTGGACTCGGGTTGAGAAGGGTCTGGGTGAGTTTATAGCTATCCCGGCTACCGCTGAGGTTAATGGTGAGGTGAAAGAGCTAACCAGCAGGTATTTCGAGGGAGACGTTGTCGTTGTTCTCGATGGGGCCGGTTTACCGGAGATCGCCTTTGAATGGAATGAGGTGGGGGCCACGCTATCCGAGCAGATCACCGCCCGCCTTATCGGAAGTCCTCTGGGTATCTTTCTGGGCGATGAGGTGCTCTCCGCCCCCATAGTTCGCGCTATCATCGAAGAAAGAGGAGTCATCACCGGAATGGACCTGGAAGAAGCGCGCCGCTTAGCTACCCTGCTCAATGCCGGGCGCATGCCTGTCCCCCTGGAGCGCCTGACTGAGAAAACTATCAGCCCCGCCCTTGGCGCTGAGTTCATTGACTGGAGCATGATGGCCGGCATTATCGGTCTTGCACTGGTGATCCTCTTCATGGTTCTCTACTACCGTCTGCCGGGAGCGATGGCCGGCCTTGCCCTGCTCACCTATGTAGCACTGGTGATGGCCACCTTCCAACTGATACCGGTAACGTTGACCCTGGCCGGGATCGCCGGGTTCATTCTTTCCATTGGAATGGCCGTTGATGCTAACGTGCTGATCTTTGAGCGAATGAAGGAGGAGATACGAATGGGACGGACGCTGCGAGCGGCGACAGAGGTCGGCTTTAACCGTGCCTGGCCTGCCATCCGGGACAGCAACTTCTCCACCTTCATCATCTGCGGCATCCTTTTCTGGATGGGAATGGTACTGGGTGTCCCGCCGGTAAGGGGCTTTGCGGTGACGCTGTCTATTGGCGTTGCTATCAGCATGTTCTCCGCCATGGTGATCACCAGGACTTTCCTGCGCTTGACCGGGCGCACCGGAGCGGTGAGCAAGCTCTCGCTCTTTGTTCCGGTAAGCAAATCTTCACTTCTCCGGGAGGGTCGTTGAGATGTTTGATTTCGTAGGCAAGGGATCCCGGTTCTCTCTGCTCTCACTGGTGGTGATCGTCTCTGGGGTGGTGCTTCTTGCAGTGCTTGGTCCCCCTCTGGGCATTGATTTCACCGGCGGCACGATGATGACCGTGGAGTTTGATCGCCCTGTCACTCTGACCGTTCTACGCCAGAAGCTGGCCGAACTCGGTCACCATGATATCACCATACAGAGCATTGAGGGAGAGGCCGGCTTCATCATTCGGACAAGGGAGCTGGAGGAAGGAGAGGAGCAGGAGATAATGAAGGCCTTTGAAGGCTTAGGCTTGACCGGTAAACCCAGCTACGAGTTTATCTCCGGGGACATCGCCAGGGAGAGAGCCAGGGGTGCCGCCATCGCCGTGGTGGTAGGGGCCATCGGCATCCTGATTTACATCTCCTGGGCCTTCCGTAAGCTGCCGAACCCATTCCGCTACGGCACCTGCGCCATCATCGCCCTGGTGCACGACATTCTGATCGTAATGGCGGTTTTCGCCATCCTGGGAGAAGTTCTGCATCTGGAGATCAACCTGATGTTCATCACCGCTATTCTGGCAGTTATCGGTTACAGCGTGAACGACACCATCGTGGTCTTCGACCGTATCCGGGAGAATCTGGGCAAAGGGGCCCGCCAGAGTTTTGAGACCGTGGTGAACAACAGCCTGATGGAGAGCTTGAGTCGCTCCCTGAATACCAGCCTGACCACCCTGATAGTTTTGGCGGCCATTTACCTCATCGTCGGAGAAGCCATTCGCAGCTTCATCGTCGTTCTGATGGTCGGGGTAGTATCAGGGACCTACAGCTCGATCTTTATCGCGGCCCAGGTCCTGGTGGCCTGGGAAACCGGCAAGGTGGGGAAAATATTATTGAGGAGGGCGGCTTAG
>JALPYG010000059.1 GCA_023271215.1 Dehalococcoidia bacterium | reverse complement strand
TAGTCCCTAAGATCTGAAGTCTTGCGCGAAATGGAAAGAAAATCTGCGACGATTTAGCCACAGAGACACTGAGGCACAGAGAGGTTCTTTTTGATGCCCTATATGCTTTGGTTTTCTCTGTGAACTCTGTGGCTATCGATTGCCCGCTGAATAGTTTGCAAAATGTTTTGGTTCTGGCTTGTCTAGGTTAGGCTTATAGAAAAATGATAAAATGGTATCGAACTGAAAAGGGCGTTATTGTCATCCGTGGGCGGCATGGCGGATGATGAGCAGTTAATCGGTCCATGATTGTTAGAGAAGTCTATACCAAAAGTATTCTCTCCAGATCAAAGGTTTTTGACTATGTGGTCAACCCCTACATTGGTTGCGAGCACGCATGTACCTATTGCTATGCTCGCTTTATGAAGAGGTTCACTGGACATAGGGAGCCGTGGGGCGAATTCGTTGACGTTAAGATCAATGCCCCAGATCTGCTCAAGCGCGAGATAGACAGAACTCCTCCCGGAAGGGTATGGGTAAGTGGAGTGTGCGATCCCTATCAACCACTGGAGAGAACATACAAAGTGACAAAAACGTGCCTTGAAATATTAGTTGAACACGATTGGCCAATCACCATCCAGACGAAATCGGCGCTGGTGCTTCGTGATGTAGCACTGTTTGCGGGATCCAACAAGATCGAAGTGGGGCTAACAGTTACCACCGGAGATGAAAGGGTAAGAGAGCTGTTTGAACCCAATGCCGCGTCAATTAAGGAAAGAATCAAGGCCCTGGAGAAGCTGCATCTTGCGGGCACTAGAACCTATGTCATGATTGCGCCAATGCTTCCCCAAGCGGAGGAACTTGCTGCTAGTCTTAGGGAGAAGGTGGATTACGTATTGATTGACAGAATGAACTACCATTATGCCGATTGGGTGTATAGGAAACATAATTTAGAGAGCACCATGGGCGATGACATCTTCTCATTAAAAGCTAAGGAGCTTGCCTCTGCCTTTGGAACACAGGGCATCGAGTGTCGGCTACTGTTTTGACGGTAGCTGATTAATGGCTTCAGTTTTTCGGCCACATTGCCATATGAGACACGGCTGACGGCGTGTAGTCAGGTGAACAAAACGCTAAATCGTGCAATACAGCTAAAATTCAGCCCATCCGTGCCGCTCTCTTTCAAACTGCCTGTATATTTTCCCGGCCAGCTTCCTTGCCCTTTCCGGGCTACTTAGCGCATCGCCAGCCCTTCCAAGGCTGACGCGGTCCTCTCCGCTTTTAGCTTTCTTTATCGCCCTTCTCGTGGCAATGAAATCCTTCAGATTTCGCTTAACCTCGCCGAAGTTCCAGACTGCACGCAAGAAAACCAACGGCAACTCTTCCATTTCCCACCAATTGCTATAATCAATTATGTAATCTTCAGCATATTCAGGCTCAGCCCAGCTAATGCCATGCCACCAGTCCCTCTTTGGTAGCTTATCCCCCAGCAACATTGGAGCTATGTAGGGATTGGCGAAAATGGCAAATACCAGAATTCTGGCCGCCTTTTCCAGTTTGTTTTGCTGGATAAGGGCAAGCCCATAATTATAGAGGTTATGAGGGTCATTCCCATTCCGCTCATACCACCTGCCCGCTTCTTCAAGATTTCCCAGTTGATGGTATAGAGATCCCATAAGATAGCGAACGCCCTGATTATCATTGGGATTGAGCTTCAGCATTTGCCTGAAAATACTTATGGCCTCCTCAAACCTGCCCTGTTTCCTGACAGTGAGACCGAGGCCATGAAAGGCTCGCATATAGGGTCTGGATTCAAGCATCCCCCAGAATTCGCCTTTGAGTATGCCTTTTACCTCAGGTTCGGCAAATTCAAGGGCTTTTCGGTAAAGACCTTCAGCCTGTTTCCAGTCCCTCTTTCTCCATGCAATATTTGCAAGGTGGTTATACCCATCAGCATAGGTTGGGTCTATCTCAATGCTCTTAAAGAAGTAGCGGCCTGCCTCTTCCTCATTGCCCTGTTCAAGCAAATCGAGCCCCTGGTCGAGAGTATCTTCGGCCCGCTCCCTTTTTGGGTCACGCTCACTCGGAAACATCCTGATTCCGCCTTTCCAGTGATTCGAGCATAGTTTACCAAATCCAGTCATTGATTAAAAGCATATCAGGCAACGCAGAGTCACAACAAAGCATGGATAGCAAAGGGCGTTACAGCGATAATCCGGTCAGATACCTGACGGTGCCGGTTGGCTTCATCGGCATTTACCCACTGTGAATTAAGATAGTAGAGCAAGGAGGTTGAATCATCTTGGTCAATACAAAATGAGAGATTGTTACCACACATCCTTTTCTGTCCTGTAGATATGGAGAAAAACCCTGCTTGCTTCCTCTCGCTCTTCCTCCATGTCACATTCGTCATCGTCTTCCTTTGCTAACTCAAGCCAATATCCACTAAAAAGATCGAGGGCATAGTCAAGGAGACCCTTTTCTACGTCGCTGCTCTCGTTTGGAAAATGACTGCACGTTGCGGTTATGATTTTCTTGATTGCCATTACATGATCGTGGTTACCTACGCCTGCCGCAATGAAATACCGATGGAACTCGGCAATGATTGACTTGCTCAGTTCCATGGCGTTGTCTGCAGATATGCTCATCCACGAACTCCGAATCAGCTACTTACACCTAGCGCCAGCAGAATGAAAATCACACGCGTCCCGAAAGTTCAGAGCGAAACGGGGCCTTTTGGGATCGCTTGCCGTTCATTTGTTCGATTTGATTTCCTTCATTTGAATTCGATGCACCGTCTCGCCAAAACTCTCGAACTGGCGGAAACGAAGTGCGTAGCTCTGATTGCCAATAGTGACGCGCTTTGCCTTTTTCAGCTCGGCTAATTCTTTGAAAATGGGTTTGGCTTTGTCTGAATCAAGACTACCGATGCCGACACCCGAGGGGCCATTGAAAGCGGTGAACCATTCTTTCCGGTCTCGATACTCTATCTCCAGTTCATCGCCGCCGGCAGCGATGACCTTTTGAAGATATTCAACCAGCATTCGCTCTCCCCCTTTCCGCTTTGGTCTTTGATCGAAGGCTGTGAATCAGTGACTGTTGGGTATGCGCGGATACGGGCGTAATCTATTTGCCATTCAGATTATACCTTCCTGAGTATCTCACAGCAACCGAAGAGAGTGAGCGAAGGCTGATATTTTGAGTCCTCGTTAGATATAGCGAGGTTGAACAATTCCGAGGATTGTGTAGGAATCTTTTATCTGGTGGCACAGCAGGGCCACTGATATCCAATCAAACCTCTACATCACTGGTTACCACCGTTCCGGTGGTTACTACACCCGCATAGAATGGAGCTTGTTGTTTACTGCCCTGATATCGAATGCCTCGGGGTCGAAGTCGCCACCGAGCCAGGTCATGGTATCCCAGAACTCCTCATGCTCAGGGTCGCTTATGATTTCCAGCAACTCCGCATATCCATAGGTCCCGCCGCAGTCCTCAGGCGGGCATGAACGCTCTCCGACCAGGCAGGTTGGATACGGCTTACCATGTTCTCGCTCCAAAATGTCCTCGACCGTAAGCTCGTGGGTCCAACTATCTCCGAAGTCATACTCGTACAGAAAAGCGCTACCCTTCTTCGTCACCAGCCGCCCGAGCTTTGCCCGCTTCGAGTTCCTGAACGGCAACTCGTACAATTCGTAGTCTGGGTGAGGCTCTGCGTACTCCTTCGCTCCAATCTCGAACCTGTAGAGGTGTGAGTTTGTCCAGCCCATCACTTCTTGCAGGATCAGATGCAGACGGTGCAGGGTCACGCTTGAGGGAACGACCAAGCGACGCCACACTGGAGGGTCTGTCTCGAGCAACACGACTTTGAATTGGTAAACTGTTTCCTGACTCTGCTGTGCTGGCATATGTCATAACCTCCTTGGCCGGCCCGGTTGTCCACGGCACATGCTCAAATCGCTCGTTGGATCCCGATCAATCTGATTGCTTTGTCAAAATTCATTTTCTGTAGAACCTTGCACGTACGACGCAAGTCACCATCATCGACACGGGACACATCCAGGGTGAATTCTCTTCTCGTGGTGGTAAGTTTTACTTCGTCTCCGGAGCGTTCTAGTCCCAACAGTAGTTCGCTTTCATCCTCGTCTTCCTCCCAAGAAACGCTGACGCCCCGCTCCTCAGGATTGAGGATAAACTCATACTTTGGTGTGCGTAACAGTGTCAGGCTCAGAATGTCTCCTGGGAAGTCGCCAGTGACCGCAAATGATACGATCAGATCGTCCCCCTGTTCGGTTGTTATGAACTCCACCGGGTACATTCCGGGATCAACTCCTCTTTCTTGATTTTCAAGGCTCGGTTGCGCCTGACCTGTCGACAGGCGATTGGCGCACCTAGCAAACGTCGTGACTCCACTTGCCAGCCGGTTATCTGGGCTAAGTTTACACCTACTATACTTACCCGTCAAGTATTGTCCGAGTCAGCTATTTCATCATAGGTGATTCGAGCTACTTCCTGCCGTTTGTCCGGGTTTTCATTACCTGCCGCATATTATTTATGTTTATTTGTGAGACCTCGTCACCCACTTGCTTCAACCAAAACGCAATTCCGGTTTTTTCAAATAGCGCATCCAGGATGAGCTTAGGCGTGTCATGGCCTATTTGTTTTACTTCTTCTGCGCTCAGCCAGTTAAATCCCAGCATATATCCTTTTGTTGCCTTTTCAACGGCTTGCTGTAAATGGCAGACCGCGTGAGGATATAACTCTTTGGAATATAAAGCATTGCAACTTGCAATATCCCTTTCCGCCTCAAGCAAGAAATCGAACCCAAGCCTCTGTGTGGCTACATCCTGTGTCAACAGGGATTGTGAAATCAATGCAGATTTTCTTCTTTCCATTTGGCGCAAGACTTCAGTTTTTAGAGACTAAGGCTCTTAGCCCATCTACTTCCTCAGTCTGCCAAATCGAGGCTAAACTATTACTTCTGTGTTATAATATTAGTTACCGTAGGAGGTTTGCAATATGGGGGATTGGAAAGAGCGCATTTCTATAGACCCGAAAGTCTGCCATGGCAAGCCCTGTATCAAAGGGACACGGATTTGGGTCTCCTTGATAGTGGACAATCTAGCTGCTGGATGCGGCGAGGAGGGAATTCTGGAGGCATATCCTTCGCTTACTCGAGAGGACATACGGGCAGCACTGGCTTTCGCTGCCGAAATGGCAAGGGAACGGTATGTAGACATCCCTTTGAAAGTCTGATGAGGATTAAGCTAGACGAGAATCTAGATGTACGCCTTGCCCTGTTTCTTAAGGAAGCAGAACACGACACCACTACGGTTCAAGAGCAGGGCCTTCGTGGAACAGGAGATGAAGCCCTTTATGAGATTTGCAAGGTGGAGGACCGCATTCTGATGAGTCTCGACCTGCACTTTTCCAACGTGCTCCGTTATCCCCCTGAAGGAACTCCGGGGCTTATTGTGCTGCGTGGGCCGAACCAACTTTTTCCCACCATGCGGGTTCTGGTGGAGACATTGATCGATGCCCTCACCAGAGAATCGCCTGCCGGCAGGCTGTGGATTGTAGAGCCAGGCCGCCTTCGTATTCACGAGGAGACAGACAGTGAGTAATCAACTATGTCTGAGCGTCCGAGTAAACTGATCGTTTCCCCATGGATGACCATGTCTTCCACAAAATCACCTGTAGATGACAAAACTCTTCCATCCTTGAGTACTACATCAGCGTAGATCATTCTCTCCTTCTCCTAAAATCTCAAAACGCTATTTGGGTAGTCGAGGGTCTAAAATGCCCTGTATACCATCTCCCTCAAAAATAACCTCGCAATTTTCATGGGGTACAGTGCACCGCCTATATCACACCGTCGGCATCGCAAAAAGCTTTTTCAAAGAATTCTGCCAAACGTAAATAGAGCGTCTTCAAGTTCCTAGGGCGAGCAATGCCATGCCCCTCATCGGCAAAGGTAAGCAGGTCGTATTCAATACCTGCCCCGTCCAGGGCAGCGGTAACCGCCCGGACATTCTCTGGAGTAACATTTGGATCTTGCGCCCCTTGAACTATGAGCAACCTTCCCCTGATCTGGTGGACAAAGTTAATTGGCGACCGCTCGTGATACCGAGCTGGAACCTCCTCAGGTGAGCCACCCAGCATTTCCCTGCTATAAGGACGCAAATCAGGACGCGTAGTGTTGTAATCCACTATCAGGTCAGTCATTCCGCAGATGGGAGCTGCCGCTGCCACGATTTCTGGCGGATAACGCGTAATAGCGCACCAGGAGGAGTAGCCGCCATAGGATGTGCCGGTTACACCGACCTTTGTCGGTTTTGCAAAGCCAGCGGAGAGCAACGCTTCGATTCCGGTTCGGATGTCCTCCTGCTCGCGGCCGCCCCAACCATCCTCCTTAATTTTCTCCTGAAATGCCAGCCCAAAGCCAGTGCTCCCGCGATAGTTCGGATCGAGCACATTGAAACCACGTGAAACAAAGAATTGAATCATGGCACTCAACTCGTCTTCGCTATGGCTTGTAGGACCGCCGTGGATACAGACAATGGTGCCTTTGGCATACCCCCTGGCACGGTATAGCCATCCCTGAATTGGTAGGCCATCCGTTGACTTCCAGCGAAAGTCTTCTGCCATCGCAAGATCGTCTTGGCGAAGTGGGGTATGTTCCCATACCCTGGTGAGGCCGACAAAAGCGCCGGGTTCTGACGGAGAAAAGCGTATCAGATCAGTCGGCTGGCGGGCGCTGTAGTACCGTCCTATCCACTCGCCATGACCCACCGGAGCCAGGGGAACCAGATTACCTGGGATTTCAGGTAACCGCACTTCCTCCCCAGTCTCCACATTCAAGAGAGAACTATGCACGCGGGCATTGGTGATTTCAACGATGACAGCCTGTTCGCTGCCGTACGGCACAAAGGCGTATTCCAGATTGCGCGCCGGGTCATCCAACAGCCAGCGCATGGTGTGCCGATCGCTGTCCCACATGCCCAAACGGCGACAGGTGCCTGCCTCTGCGAGAAAGATCACTCGCTGCCCGTCCGGGAACCATGAGGCAGACACCTTGACCGATGGTCCAAAGTTGAGTATCTCAACATCTTCCTTACCATCAATGTCCACCACCCAAATCTGCTCCCCCGCCGGATGCAGGTCTTTGCGTGTATAGAGAATGTGGGTACCCTGCCTGTTCAGTTTGGGGTCAGCCCAGCAGGCCTTCTCCGGACGAGCCAGCACTCGCCGTTCACCTGTCATCAGGTCATGCCGATAGATCCAGGTGGGCTCAATTTCCTCACCTGTGGAGGCGTCAAAATTTGCGCCATAGACCAGCCAGTGGCCATTTGGATGCAGCTCCCCGCCGTGCACGAAATAGTTTGGGGAAGCCTCGGTCAGTGGTACCATTTCCTTCGGACGGGCTATATCTACCCGGAAAAGTTGCACCCGTTCATCACCATCATGGTCCTGGCCTACCACCAGTGCCTTGCTGTCCGGTGTCCATGAAACAACCATGGTATCCTCTGGGGTATCGGTGAGACGAATAGGGGGCGTCGAGCCATCTGTGGGAACTATATAGATGTCAGCGGTAGGCCCCACCCTAAACCAACTCCATGCAGCCCATTTCCCATCTGGGGAGACTTGCGGAGCAACGAGGGCGGGTAAAGAGAGGAGCGCATCAAGATACTCTTCTTCGTTCACAAGAACCTCCTTGTAGAGATAGAGTCAGGATCATCAGGGGGATTGTCGGGTAGAGCGCTGGCGCAGTAGCCTTAGGCTTCCGGTGGCTATGACGCCCCTTTCGAGTGCATCGCCTCAATCCGGCTTGCCTTAACCCTGTTTCCAGCACCCCCCTAAAATTCCGTACGTCGGGTTTTCCCACAGTACGGCTTCAAGCCCGCCCTGGCGACGGGCCAGGGTTCAGGCGCCCCCCAGCTTGCTATGAATCCTTCCCCAAGCATGGATTTAGAATCAGCCTAACCCCTGGCTATCTAAATACCGATACATAGGTTTGATTCATGCTTAAAGACCACGCTTTTGTTGACATCCTTTACCCACCTCTAAGTGTGGAGGATGTGTCCGCACCGTCTTACCTGAACCCAGGGGCTCTCGCTCCACCGACTTTATCATCCTCTCGGCTTCTTCACTTATCAGCCCCATCCGCCAGTCTGCAAACCTCCGTTCCACTTCCCTTTCAAGGTTATAGGAACGGTCTTTGTCATTCAAGGGTCATCCTGACTGATTTGCAGACCTTCCGAGCTTTCTCTATTGACCTCTCCGGAATTGCCGCCTTCAATACCCCCGGGGCTTCGTTACTTGCGCTTTGCAGCTCCTTCAGTAACGACACTGGCCATCACTTAGGGGAAACAAGTTTGGCATTTAAGCTTCCGCACCCAACGACGTTTATTTCGAGGCTTACTCCGTTCGCTTTCGCTACGGCCCTTCCGGTTGCTCGCCCTCCTAAAGAGGGCTTTTACTTCCGAGCTTTCAGCCGTTAGGTCACCCATAACGGCTGTGGGGTATAACTACGTTGTTAAACTGCAAATTACAACGGTTGGACTTTCACCAACAAGGCCAATAGATAGCTTCGCTGCACCTCCCCTTGAAACCCCCTAAGAAGCGGTCATGCCTGGTAAAAGAGCTTCGCTCTTTGCGAAGCATAGGAATTCCAAACATTCCTGTGCCTCCAGCTATTTTGAGTAACAGCCAACAGTTAATCTCCGCCCTCCTCAACAACAGCTTGAACGCGATCAACATCTATCTCCAGTACACAGACAAGGAAGGCCCAGCGGTCGGCGATCTCTTCGATGATTTTGGCCGTCGGCTTGCCGAATCC
>JALPYG010000058.1 GCA_023271215.1 Dehalococcoidia bacterium | reverse complement strand
TTTGGGTTTTAGGTGTAAGGGAGGGATCGCATAGTGGTCTAGTGCGGCCGCCTGCTAAGCGGTTACCCTGAGAGATCGGGGTCGTGGGTTCGAATCCCACTCCCTCCGCCAGATGCCTCATCACCGACCTCGCCGGGAGCGGGGGGCACGTTTATCCTGCCCTCGATAATCCGGAGCGCCGATCGGAACCACGTTGCTTATTCGGGGATCCATAAGGCGCGACCTCAAACGAGCATCGAGGCTTTCCAATGCGGGATTGGTCACCGTGATCACGGTAGCAAGTCGGGCATTGTATCTGTAATTGAGAATCTGATAGAGCTTCTCCCGGGCCCAGGCAGTCGCTGTTTCCATCCCCAGATCATCGAAGATCAATAGTGGGCTGTTCTTGATCTCCTCGATCCGTATCTCACGTCCCCGCCGGTCGTCAGTCCCAAAGGTGGGACGCAGATGATCGAGCAATTCCGGAACGCTGGCGAAAAAGGCCGGGCGCTGGGAGGTGATCTGCTGGTTAGCGATGGCTGCCGCCAGATGAGTCTTACCGGAGCCAGGCGGCCCCACCAGTACCAGCCAGTTCTCAGGCGATTCCGCGAACTGCCGAGCGGCCTCCAGGGCCATTTTGAGGCTCTCTCTCTGCTCCCTATCGGCATTCATCCCCTGAATATCGAAGGTCTTGAAGCTCATAGTGCAGATTGTGTCCCTGCTCAATCCACCTATGTGATTGAAAAGCGGGGGACCTTCTTTCCGCAGCTCCAATTGCCGGGACAGCCCCGGAGTTTTTAGTCGGGTTTGCAGCCGTTGGTCCAGGTCACTCAGAGTTATTGTGGTGACCACGGTGGGCAGTTGAGCATTGAAGCGGTGATTCAGCACCTGGAAGAGCTTCTCCTCAGCCCAGGGTGTGCTGCTGTGGGTTCCCAGGTCGTCGAGGACGAGCATTGGGGTATTCTTCACCCGTTCGAAGAGATCGTCATAGCTCACGTCGCTGGTGGGACTGAACGTAGTCCGTAGATGATCGAGAAGATCGGGGACGATGGTCCAGAAGATCGCTATTCCTTGCCTGAGACAATGATTGGCGATGGCGACGGCCATATGTGTCTTGCCGCAGCCGCTGGGACCGGTGAGCACCAGCCACCCGTGCGGATCACCGGCGAACGCCTTGGCCTGCTCATAGCAGAATTTGAACTGCTTCTGTTTGTCCGGATCGGCATCCAGCCCCTGTGGCCGCAGATTGTCGAAGGTGAGTCGCGTCAGAGGCCCCAGGTTGCTGTACCGCTCAAGCCTCTGGACCCGATTGCTGGCGAATTCCCTCAGTCTGCACTCGCAGGGGAACGACCTGCCGAAATCGGGGTGCTCCACCGGGACGTCCAGGACGACCCACCCGTGACCACTGCAAATGGGACACCCCTGGATCTGTGCCGGCTCATTTCCTGGTGAGATGCCGGTACTTCTGGATGTACTCTTTCGGACTAATGTCCTTTTCAGGACTTTCCCTAGTTGTTCCATAATCCTTTCCTCGCGAGGCCCACCGCTCCAGGATTCTGCTGATATAACGCCAGTTGCGCTTGTTGAGCCTGACCGCTTCTCTGAAGGCATCCTCGATCCACGAGGCGGGGTATAACCGCTCCGCCTCCTTCAGGTCCTCAGCGATTAACGGGGTTAGAAGTCCGATGTTCTCTTCGTAGAGAGTGAAGACATTCCGCCTCTCTTCAGTCGCCGCCGGCTCTATTCTGACCATGCCGCCCAGGTGAATTTCACCGTTCTCTATCTGGACTACGGCCCGGCGAGACAGTTCGGTATTCAGAAAATACAGCTCTTCGGGTTCGCCGTCTCTGTCCATCTTCAGGCAAAGCAAGGTCCCCCGCCCCACCCCCGTTTCCAGCCCATGCCGCAATTCCTCCTCCGCGGAGAAGCTCGACATCAATGCCTGGTCACCGCGCAATTCGCCATAGGTCACGAACCTGGGGTAGCCCTTCTTGCGATAGAGTGCCCAGAACACGTGAAGCGTTACTCTCAGCTCGGATAAATCCTGAATTTCAGGCAGAACCGCACTGAAGAAGGGGTTGGGGATTGGAGTGAACCCCGTTCTCGTTGGGAATCCTGGAAATCGCTTCGGAGCGTTCATAGCAAGATTGGTTTCTCCGCCACCTCCGCCGCGTTCTCGAACCTGGTTGTTCGCTCGTTGAAATGGAGCTTGATCCGTCCGGTAGGGCCATTGCGGTGTTTGGCTATTATGATCTCAGCCTCCCCTTTGGGATAAGGCTTATCCGGATACTGTCTGGCCCACTGCTCCTCAGTGTGGTAAACATCGTCCCGGTAAATGAACATCACCACATCGGCATCCTGCTCGATCGAACCGCTTTCCCTCAGGTCCGAAAGCAGGGGTGTGTGGGGAGAACGCTGCTCGACGGCCCGGCTGAGCTGCGAAACCGCCAATACCGGCACATCAATATCCCGGGCCAGCTCCTTGATCGTTTGTGAAATATACGTCATCTCCTGCACCCGGTTATCGGTGCGTCTGCCGGAGCGTATCAACTGAATGTAATCCATTATGATGAGATCGATGCCGATCTCGTTCTTCAGACGCCGTGCCTTGCTTCGCATATCCAGGTCCCTCAGGAAGGCCGAGTCGTCTATATAGATAGGGGCCTCAGTGAGGATTTCCAGGGCTCTCATAACCCTGTCGCGCTGGCCGTCGGTCAATTGGTCGAGCCGGAGCATTTGAGTATTGACTCCCGATTCAGCGGCGATAAAGCGGTATCCCAGCTCCAGTCTGGACATCTCCAGGCTGAAGATGGCGACTCTGGCCCCCTGGTTCAGGGCGGCATTCCTGGCGATGTTTACCGCCAGACTGGTCTTGCCCATACTGGGCCTGGCAGCCAGGACGATCATATCGGATCGGTGTAGCCCTCCCAGCTTCCGGTCCAGCAGGGTGAATCCAGTGTCGATATGCGGGAGGAAGCCTTCCTCGACGGGATGGGCAGCAAAGCTTGATTCCTCAAAGTAGCGATCGAGGACGTCGCGTATGTGGACAAATTCCCGCGACATCTGCCCATGTCGCAGTTGAAACAGCAAGCCCTCGGCCCGGTCGAGAGCGCTCTCGGGATCGGGAGGCGCTTCGTAACCGATGTTGGCAATCTGCCCCGCGACGGCGATGAGATTTCGCATTATCGAGAGGCGGCGCACTATCCCGGCGTAGTACTCGACGTGAACCGACGTGGGAACGTTCGTTATAAGATTGCTCAAATAGGCGGACCCTCCGATGGCCTCCATCCTGTCACGCCGACCCAGTTCGTGAGCCACCGTGACCTGGTTGATGGCCTCGTCCCGTTCGTAAAGCGAGTAACAAGCCTCGTAAATCCACTGGTTCTTATCCCGATAAAAGTCAAGGGGACTCAGCAGATTGAGTATCTTGAGAATCGCTTCGTGATCGATGAGGAGTGAGCCCAATACGGCTTCCTCAGCATCGAGATCGTGAGGTAGTATTCTGTCGTCAGCCATGACTGTTCTAGGGGGTTTCAGGGGGAGAATCCCCAGATAGTGCTGACTACTCGGCGGTCTTTTCCTCTTCGATCGTGACCCCTATCCTGGCAACCACGCCTTTGCCCAGCTCGATCTCAACCTCGTGGGTACCGAGTTTGCGCAAGGGCTCCTCGAGTCTTATCAGATGCTTATCAACCTTAAAGCCCCGGCGGTGCAATTCCTGGGCGATGGCGGTGTTTGAGACTGAGCCATAGATATTTCCCCTGGACCCCACTCTTTTGGCAAAGACGAGCGAGACGCCCTGGAGAGAGTCACCGAGGGCGACTGCCTCTTGCACTTGCTGATCGCGTCGCCGGGCTTCAGCCTGACTTCTCGCCTCAACACGCTTGATTTCAGCGGCAGTAGCAAGTACCGCCAGGCCCCTGGGGAAGAGATAATTTCTGGCGTGACCGTCAGCCACCTCTTTCACTTCGCCCGCTTGAGCTACCTCGGGCACATCTTGCAGGAAAACTACTTTCGTGATACCCTCCTCCTTCAGCCTTCAGTCTTCAGCCTATCTACATATCGGTCGTAGCTTACGATCTCCGTTAGCTCTTTGCGGCGCGGGGCGGTTGGTTCCTCGGCCGGGTAACCCAGAGGAAGGAGCAGCACCACCCGGGCATTTGAAGGAAGCTCTAGAAGATCTGCCGCCTTTGAAGCATCGAAAGATCCGATGGCCACCGTTCCCAGCCCCAGAGAGTAGGCGGCCAACATCATGTTCTGCGCCGCAAGCGCGGTATCGAACATGTACCAGTCTCCCTTATCGGTCGTCGCTACACCCTTCTTGTAGCCCGCTCTCTCCAACTCACCGCAGATCGCGATGATCACCGGAGCATTCTTCAGGGCATCAGTGCCCGGATTCCCGGGAGAGATGGTCTCCGCGACCTTGCCCCTCATCAGGGGGTCTTGCACCACCACAAATTTCCAGCACTGGGTATTGGCCCACGATGGCGCCCAACGACCCGCCTCCAGTACGGTATCGAGGAGATCATCGCTCACCGGCTCCGATCTGAGCTTGCGAACACTCCTCCGGTTCTTTACAGCTTGCATCAGGTCCATGTCTACCTCCTTAAATGTTAAACAAGATGGTAACCACGTCACCATCCTGTACCAGATAGTTCTTGCCTTCGAGCCGGATCAGCCCTTTACGGCGAGCCTCAGCGAGGCTGCCGCATTTCGTCAGATCGTCGTGTGCGATAACCTCTGCCCGGATGAAGCCTCGTTCCATGTCCGAATGTATCCTGCCCGCCGCCTTCTGAATGGTGGTTCCCCTCGAAACCGTCCATGCCTTTACCTCACCGGAGGCGATAGAGAAAAAGGTAACCAGCTCCAGAAGTCCGTAGGAGAGCCTTATGGCCCGGTCCAGCCCGCTCTGGGTCAGCCCCATAGAGGAGCGAAACTCCATCGCTTCATCATCATTCAGTTGGCCAAGCTCCATCTCCAGCCGGCCGCAAAGCACCGCGACCTCGGAGTGAGGCCGCTGGAACGTGGAGCGGAATCGCTGCTCCAGGGATGACCCCTCCTCCCGTTGGTCCTCCCCGATATTGAAAAGCAACAACAATGGTTTGGCACTCAGAAACTGAAAGCCATGAATTGCTTTACGTTCTTGCTCGCTCAGCCCCTGCTCCCTGAGAGGCAGACCATCCTCCAGAGCTGATTTAATCTTATCCAGCAGGGATTGCTCCCTGAGGGCAATCTCCCGTTCCGCCGCTTTGGCCCCCTTCAAGGAAACTCGCAACCTCTCCAACCGCCTCTCAATGATCGATAGGTCGGAGAAGATCAACTCAAGATCGAGGATGCCCACATCTCGTTCAGGACCTACTCCACCCTTGATGTGCGGGATGCGCTCATCGCGGAAGACCCGAATGACATGGATGAGAGCATCTACCTGCCCAAATCCCCTGGGAGAATCACCGCCGTCAAGATACCTCACCTCCGCCGGAATGGTGCGCTCAGGCTTTAGCATCGCGGCAAGGTTGTCCAACCTCGGGTCAGGCACCTTCACCACCCCGACGTTCGGGGTCGCCTTGCCGGTAGAATAGGCGGCGACCTCCGCCCTGCCCATGGTCAGCGCGTTGAAGACCGTCGTCTTACCGCTCTTGGGAAGCCCGAGGATGCCGAGTTCCATTGTTCTATGGTATAATCAACTCATCGATAGTCTATTATACCACGGTCGCCAGGGATTAGAAACTTCGGGGGACAACATTGCTCTATATTCTTTACGGCGAGGACAACTTCTCAATCAGGGAGTCGCTGGCCAAAATCAAAGCCGACTGCGGCGGGACGAAGTTGGGAGAGTCTAACCGCATCCTGCTTGAAGGAGACAAGGTGAGCCTCAATGAACTTGTCTCCATCTGCAACACCATGTCCTTTTTGTCACCAAAGCGGATGGTGATAGTTGATGGTCTGCTGGCTCGATTCGAACCCAAAGGGAAGCGTCGTGGTGGAGATCAGCCCTCTCAATTGAAGGATTGGAGTGCGTTAGCCGGGCACGTGGTTAACATGCCCCAAACCACCGTCCTGGTGCTGGTTGACGGCAAGCTGAGCCGGGCCAATCCGCTGCTGAAGAAACTTTCCCCGCTTGCCAAGGTCAGGGAATACATGCCCCCGAAGGGGACGGAGCTCCAGAACTGGATTCGCGCCCGCGTGGCCGGTAATAAATGTAAAATCTCGCCTCCGGCGCTTCGACTCCTCACCGATCTTATCGGGAGCAACCTGTGGATACTCTCCAACGAGATTGACAAGCTCTGTGTCCATGCGGGAGAGGGTCGTATAGAAGAGGCGGATATCAACTCGCTGGTAAGCTATGCCAGGGAATCGAATGTCTTTGAGATGGTCGACGCCATAGTGCAGCGCCGGCTGGCCGTGGCGTGCCGGCTGATCCACCAGCTCCTGGATGAGGGGTCTGCGCCCCCGTATCTGCTCTATATGATGACCCGTCAGTTCCGCTTGCTGGTTCAGGCCAGGAGATTGATGGCTCAGGGTTTGCCCTCCAGTGCCATCGGGGCAAAGATAGGCGAGACCAGGGATTGGATACTGGAGAAGGTATTGAGGCAAGCCAGGGGATATTCTCTTGAGCGACTGGAGGAGAGCTACCGCAGGCTGCTCCAGACCGACCTCTCGATCAAGACCGGGACGGTTGATGGGGCGGTGGCCCTCGATCTTCTCATCACCGACCTCTGTGGGCGCTAAGGCCTGCTCCTGCGGAAGCAGCGGCTACATCCGCTTGACAGGAAGCCCTCTTTTGGCTATACTTTAGCATCTGTTAGCTCAAACAAAGCAACTCGATCACATACGCACACTTCAGACTCATAGATAAGGGAGGTTAACCATGGTTGCCAAGATTCTCATTGAGCGAAAGATCAAGCCCGACTCTCTGGGCGATATCCTTGACCTATACATGCATCTAAGGTCTCTGGCTATGCGGCAGCAAGGTTACATCTCAGGAGAGACGCTCGTTTCGGCTGATTGCGATGATGAACATCTTGTTATCAGTACCTGGCATAGCCTGAGTGACTGGCAGGCATGGGAGAACAACCCCGAGCGACTCGGAATCGCACAACAGATCGAAAGTCTCCTGGATGAGCCGTCTACGGTCAGGGCCTTCACGACCCTCTGAAGTTGAGCCGGCCACCAGCAAACAGGATGATCAAAGTGCGCTTGCGACTGCCGGCTAACGACTGTGGACTAACGTGGTATTTGGTTCTTCTCTCTCATGGTAACCGTTCACCTTACTGTCATTCTGAGCCCTTCGCTTCTGTCATTCTGAGCGAAGCGAAGAATCTCTGAGACCCTTCACTTCGTTCAGGGTGACATAGGGCGGCTGAACGGTTACAGAAGAGGCGTCAGGAAGCCAGGATAGAATTTGAGCAGGGGAAAACTTAAAACTTACAACTCACGCGATCGCCCTGAAGAGAAAACGGAATTATGGAGGTGAAAAAAGATCTACAGAGGCATCATCCAAGCGGCTTTGGCTTTTGCAATGGAGGCGCTACGTGCTGATGTGGTCTATCCTCTATCGGAGATGGCTCAATGAAGTTTCCAGCCGATGAATATAGAGAGAATCTGTGTCTGCTTGCTGCGCCATTCGAGCATGAAGTGAACCAACACATCTAAAACTCAGTAAACTCGGTAGGATAATGAGAAAGATCCAATTTCTCTTGCTCTGGTATCAATCGTATCCCCCATTGTTGCATTGCCAAGGCCCCAAAGAGAACTTCGATAGCTTTCTCTTCCTCATCATTTCCAATGCGATCAATAACCATAGCTTCCGTATGAAAAGGCTTCCCATCGATTTCGCCGACTAATACAGCAGCCTGCGAAGACACCTTCGTCTCGCCCCCTAATTTGGTATATGTTGGACGAGGAAGGCTTGTTATAGTAAGTTGTGCTGCAACATCAGGAATAATATAGGTGTTTCGGGCTCCTGTGTCAAAAAGTGTCCGTACATTCCGTCCATGTATATTTATCGTTTGTCGAATCCTGCCCATGATCATCACCTCCATTTTGTAATGTCGCTTAAATATTTCATTCAAGTGCCTAACTTAATATTAAACAGAATCCCTCTCGTTTGTCAAACACACGTTAAGCTGTCTGGCTGGCGTTATAGGGCGAAGGCCATTGAACGTTAGGCCGAAGTTACTCAAGTGGAGGCACCTTGTACAAAGGTTGATTCTTGGCGGCCCGTTCCCAGAGATCGAGCAATTCTCCCTGATGTTGTGATGCCCACTCGATAACCATCCCCAGCACACGCGATTGCATCAATTCCCGCAGCTTCGGGAACAGGTCTTCGGGCTTCTTGCCCGTGATTTTCAGGTAAATGGCATCTGGACACATATCAATCTGGTCACTCCACGCGATTTCGCCATCTGGCCCAATATGGACCCTTTGAAACTCTCGGTAATCGTTCCAAAGCGCGAACACGCCTTTGCCAGCAAATTCGGACAGATCCACGATGCCTTCAACGCCATCGGAAAACTTGACGCAGAGACGGTAGTTATCGAGCGCTTTAACCTCTGTTGGTGCAGCCATATGTCATCCTCCATACAATTGCCATACGAATGTGCGGCGTAACTTAACTTAATATTACAGCGAATCGCTCTCGTTTGTCAAATACATGTCTAACGTCCTCCAATATCAACGCCTGACGGAAATACTTCAGCCTTCGGTCTTCAACCTAAATAGCTCGTATACATCGAGTCTCAGTCGCCGTCAAGTTCTCCCAAAGCCCTGTTCCTCGGTTGATGGTTCACAGTTCACGGTTCATGGTTGATGGTTGATGACTTACGCTACTTAAAACTTAAAACCTAAAACTCTGCCCGTTGCCCTATCAGAAGACAATGTGATATAATGTACGACATGCCAGACGAAACAGCCCGGCGACTGGTAACTGGCAACTGGTAACTGGTGACTGGTAACTGGTGACTGCCGACTAGCGACTGCCGACTACCAAGCAGACGAAAACGAAAATA
>JALPYG010000057.1 GCA_023271215.1 Dehalococcoidia bacterium | reverse complement strand
TATCTCGGCATCCTCGGTGCGATACTCTTTCAACTGGCCACCATAACCTCTTCCGAAGGTTTCGGCAAAGTCCTGGTCTATCTCATCCACCTTTCGCTTGGCTCGCTCCAGGGCCGCACAGTGCTTATAGCGGAGTTCCGCGAATTCCTCCAGGAGGCCATGCGTACCACAGCCCAGGGGCCCGCCGGGAATGAGCTTTAGCCTGCCCGGTTGTGCCTTCAACGGAGCCAGAAAATGGTCTACCTTTTCCTGGGAGGGGATTTCCACCCTTTCAGCGAGGAAGGAGACGTAAAAGCCATCGTAGCAGACCATGACCGGGAGCTGAATTTCGATATCCTCCGCCAGCCGGTAGGCCATGATCACCGAATCGAGAATCTCCTGACAGCTCTCCACCGCTATTTGAACCCATCCGGCATCCCGGACGGTCATGATATCCTGCTGCCCGCAGGAGACTGAAAACATGCTGGTCATCTCTCTGTTGGTATTGACCATCACTACCGGGGCGCGGTAGCCTGCGGCCATCAATAAGGCATCAAACATAAAAGCCAGCCCTGCGGCGGCAGTCGCGGTGAATACCCGGCCGCCGGCGAGGGAGGCAGCCACTACCACGTTCATAGCCGAGTTTTCCCCCTCGACCTCCACCATCTCGGCGTCCAAAAGCCCGTCGGCGTGAAAAGAGGCCAGTTGCTCCACAACTTCGCTCTGCGGAGTGATAGGGTAGGAAGCCACCACATCCGGCCGGCAAATCATCGCTCCATAGGCCGCCGCCGCATTGCCGGTGATAACTCTTACTTCATCCCTTAATGCCTGCACGGTGAAATTCTCCTTCTGGCACCATGGTGGCGGCCCCCGGGGGACACTCTTTGACACAAATTCCGCAACCTTTACAGAAGTCAAGATTGGGCACAAAATGATCCTTCAGGTCGATCATGCACTGTGGAGGACAATAGAGGGCGCAGAGTCCACAGTAAGTGCATTTCTCCTTATCCACCACCGGCCTTCTGGTTCGCCAGGTCCCGGTGTCTAAACTGAGGAGTGGCCCTTCGCTGTTTGACCAGGCCGCTTCGTATCTGGATGTGATCTTCCTTTTTACCATCGTTTAATGGTGCCTCCCTGAAAACCTCTTTCAGCACACCGGACGTTCATTTCGAGGAGCTCGCCGGTAAAATATTGCTCCAGACTGTATAGAATATGCTCCATCTCTATCCAGCCTGTGGTTAAGGCAAACACCCCCAGCAGGCAGGTGTTGGGTACATCTCTCCCTATCTCTTCTACCGCAATGGTGGTGGCATCGATCACCCCGGATAGCTTGAGGTTCTCATGAGGCTTTTCTTGAAGCGGCGTTGGGCTGTTCAGGATCAGAATCCCTTCAGGTTTCAGGCCGGAGAATAACGCCGGCAAGCGGGTTAGTCCCGGGTCTATGACCATCAGGCAATCAGGATAGTATATCTGGGTCTTCTCTTTGATCGGTTTATCATCCACGCGGGTGAAGGCCATAACCGGGGCACCCCGTCTTTCAAAGCCGAACATAGGGAAGCTAGCCACATGCCTGCCCTGAGCAACGAAGGCGGTGGCCAGCATTCTAGCCACCATGACCGCACCCTGCCCTCCGCGGCCGTGAACCCGTATTTCATTCATATTTAGTCAGCCCTCCGTGATTGACTCAACAGCGGCTTCTGTATCTTACCTCTGCAAGATTTCTCGTGCGATAATAGCCCTTTGCAACTCTAATGCTTCATCGCCAAAGCCGGCTGCAATGGCATTCCGGCACAATCTCTCCACTGAGAGCCCTCTGGTATAGACAGGGCCGCCATGCAGCAGGACCGTCTGATCCGCAGCACGATTAACCATCTCGGTGGCGAAGACCTTCACCATGGCGGCCTCGCGGCGAACGTCCTCACCCCTATCAGCCATAGAAGCGGCGTAATATACCATCAATCTGGCGGCCTGAATATCGGTAGCCATATCAGCCAGAATGCGCTGCACCGGAGTCTGCTCCGAAATAACCCGGCGAAATATATCCCAGGTCTTGGCATATTCGGTGCAGACTTCAAGCAACCTCTCGGTCACCCCTACACACCGAGCGCCTCTGATGATTCGCCTCGAAGGAAGCCACCTGGCCCCAAGAGCAAAGGCGTGGCCCACTTCACCCAGTATGTTCCGGGCCGGCAGTTGACATCGTTCAAAGTTGAGAATTATGGGTTCGATCACCTGGGCCTGCCAGCCTCTCTTCTCTCCCCCGCCGGTTGCGGTGAGCCCTGGAGTATTACCATCCACCAGGAAGCAAGTGACCCCTTCTCGCGGTGGCTTTTCAGCATCGCTGACGGCGAAAACCAGAACAAAGTCTCCGATATCGACTGTTGAAGTCACCAGCTTCTGACCCTCGATCACGTAATGACCGTTCACCTTTGAGGCTGTGGCCTTCAGAGAATCCGGGCCCGCACTTGCGGGTTCCAGCAAGGCCAGGGAGTAGCGCTTGCTGCCCTCGATGGCAGGATCGAGATATTCCCTTCGTTGCTCCTCATTACAGTGGAAAAGGATGGGGCTCACATCGCCAAAGTTGAAAGGGATAATTGTCTGGGCCAACGCCTCCTCCACCAGGCACAGGCCAAGAACAGGAATCCCGGCGCCCCCCAGTTCCTCGGGTATGCTGAGCCCCCAGAATCCCATCTCCTTTGCTTTTTTCTTGAGGCTGTCCATCACCTCCTGCGGCAGGCTTGTGCGAGTGCTCTCCGGCTCCGATTCGTAGCCCAGGAGGTCCCTTTCCAGAGGCAGCAACTCCCGCTTCACGAAATCCTTAGCCGTTTCCTGTATCAGTTTGAGGTCTTCAGGAATCTCAAAATCCATGGTAACGCTCCTTGCTATAAGGCTATGGTCTCCTCTACGAACAGGTCGAGATCTGGTGTCTGATCATCACCTATCCGAGAATCGAGCCGGGACATGATCTCCACGACCCGGCGATTGACAATATACTGTTTGATAGTGACGTCAACCTGGGGACAGACCAGGACGCACGCCTGGCAGCGATCGCAGTCCTCACCAACCAGAATGGTCTCCAGAGCCATCGAGGTTCGCTCCTCGGTACGGTCGCGGCGGCTGGGTTCGCGAGCAATGAGCGGACAAATGTCGTTGCAGTTGCCACAGCCAAGGCAGGTTCTGGTCCCGGTGGCATCCTCCATTATATCCAGCTTATGGTCGGTGGAGAACCCACTGGAAAGCAAGCGCATCCGGGCAACCGGGGGAGCCTTGGTGTCCAGGATATTGTTCAGAATGACTTCGATACATTTAGTATCTACAGGCTGTAGCCGTGGCAGCACCTCTTCTTTCCTCAGCTCAAAACGATACCGCCGCTGCCAGTCGGGTGTCATCACCTTGCCATGCTGAGCATAATCCGGGAGAAGTTGCGGTGCCACCGCTCGTTTCTGCAACCCAGCTTCCTCTAGCTTCTCTTGCCACCTTTTCACATGTTCCCATGTCAGTTTCCCCAGTTCCGTCTCCCTGGCTCGCCGGGCAGCCGCCCTACCGGCACGCCGGCCGTAAACCAGTGTGTCTAAAAGAGAATTGCCCTTTAACGTGTTCTCGCCGTGAACGCCACCGGAGACTTCGCCGGCGGCGTAAAGGTTCGCAACGGTGGTGGCCCCCTGGACATCTATCTTGATGCCGCCATTCTGATAGTGAAGCGCGGGATAAACCAGGATGGGTTCCTTGGTAATATCAATATCGAATCTCTTGAATTGGAGATACATCGCCGGCAGGTCTCGCTGAATAGTCCCCGATCCGTGTAACAGCTCGATCATGGGGGTATCCAGCCATACTCCTGGCGTATCGGTTTCCGTCTTCACACCAAGCCCACGCCGGCATTCCCGGATGATCGCCGCGGTTACCACATCGTCGGCCTCATGGGGACAGATGAATTGCTCCCCCTTAGTATTGATTAACTTAGCGCCTAGGCCTCGTACCTTCTCCATGACTAACTGGCCCACCATCTCCTCCGGGTAGGCCACGCCTGTGGGGTGATACTGCATGGCGTCAATGAACAACAGCTCTGCGCCGAGCCGGTAAGCGAGAACCAGGCCGTCGGCGGTAGCCCCATAGTGATTCGTGGTGGGGAATCCCTGGTAATACAGTTGCCCCCCGCCACCGGTGGCGAGCACCGTGGTCTTGGCCCGAACCAGGCTTACCTCCTTGGTCTCCAGGTTCATCAGTAAAGCACCGGCTACCTGGCCTTTATCATCCATCATCAGCTCGAGTGCCGGTGAGTACTCCAACACGGTAATTCTCCTATTGAGCACCTCATCGCCCAGAGTGCGCATGATCTCCGCTCCGATGTAATCGCCAGCGGTATGCATCCGTTTCCGGGATAGCCCCTCAGCGCCATCAGTGCACATAGTCCCATCGGCCTCTTTATCAAACATACAACCGAGGGACTCAAGCCATTGTATCACCGCAGGGGCATCCCTGACCAAAGCCTCGACGAGATCCGGCACATTGGAAAAGCCACCCTCGCGCATCGTATCCAGGTAATGAATGGCGGGGGAATCATCGGGCTTATCTGCTGCCTGTATGCCACCCTGAGCTATCATGGTATTGGCATCGCAGAGGCGCAGTTTGGTCGCCAGGAGCACGTTGGCCCCGTTTTCTTGGGCCAGAATTGCCGCCGCCGCCCCGGCCCCACCCCCACCGAGCACCAGCACATCGACATCATAATCCACCACCCCTATCTCCATCGCCTCGGGATCAACGCGGCTATTCCCCTCCAGCAGATCAGCCAGCTCATTCGGCGCACGCATACCTCTATTAGGTCCTACCAGTATCTCACGCAACCCTTGAACTACATAATTGGGATGGTGCTGCTTTACTACATCAGCCTTATCCCCCTCGGCGATTGGAGGAAAATCCTCCTTTAGTCGCTTTTCCCTGGTAACTTCAACCTGTGCAACACTCTCTTTCAGTCCAGGTGGATACATCTTGGCAGCCTCCGTTTAGAAGATTACGCCTCGGTGTTAAGCTCGCTTAAGCGACGGCGTAGCTCGCTCTTTCCCAGTTTTTTCAGGTCTTCCAGCTCAGCATCGAATTTCCCTTGCTCAATCTCGGCCACTCTGGCAGCCAGATGCTGTGCCGGAGGTGATAGATAACGACCGCTCAAGCGACGGCAGAGCACAGCGATATAATACGGCGGTAGCTCTGCGGGACATCTGGTAGCACAAAGACGGCACATCATGCACTCGAAGGACCTCTGTGCCACCTGGGCGATCTCACCGCGCAGCGCATCGGACATATACCGCAGCACTTCGATATCCTGAGGACAGCTCTTCGTGCAGGTGTTACAGCCCTGGCAGTTGGCGAGATGCGGGTAAATAACGAGCAGTTGCTCGCTGGTTGGAGCGAGATTCTCCAGATTGTACGTGGCCTTCTCTGGCGGGAACTTCCCATTGGTCTCTGTCATGATACTGCCTCCCTGTATCAGGCTTATGATATTACTCGGTGGTATGCATCTCTGACTACTTAGCCCCGGCTTTGATTGCGCCTTTTTTGCTTGTCATTGCCAGGGAAGTATCGTAGATCGAAACTCCATAGTATGTAGTCGTGACTGGAGCTTCCTCAATACCGGCAATATAGTATACAGATGGGTCGGTACCGTGTTCCGGATGGAGCTGAACCGCTTCTCTCTCGCTGATTAGTAGCGCCACCTCACTCTCGGGGTCATCCAGATCACCAAAATACCTCGCTTTGGCCGGGCACCCATTAACGCAAGCAGGGGTGGCCTCTCGATCCACCCCTGGTTTCAATCCCCTCTTAACCGCCTCATCAATCCGTTCCCTGCAGAAGTTGCACTTGTAAACAACCCCGATCCGGAGAGGATACAGTTTTTCCCTCATCTTCTCCCACTCGGTGAGACCCTGTCCGGGAAACCATTCCTTTTCTTCGGAATAATAGGTGCGGACTTGATAAGGGCAGGCGACCAGACATGACCGACAGCCCAGACACTTATCCGCTTCAACCCAGACGACGCCGTCCTCACGCTGCTGCGTGGCTCCACTGGGGCAGACCTTGGCACACACCGGATCTTTACAATGGTTGCACAGCGTCGGGTAGATATGCTTTTTGGCTCCCGGAAATACGCCTGTCTCGGAAATCAGCATCTTGTTCCACATCATATCCGGCGGCAAGAAATGCTCTTCGATGCACCTGACCGTGCAGCCATAACAAGCAACACACTTAACTAGATTTATTACCATGCCATATCTCACTTTTCTGCCTCCTTTGCTGCTTCCTCCGCCGCCTTCTTTACTTCCTCTAGATTAGCGCCCTCCATATGCAATTCTTTCTTCATCTCATCTATCTTATCTTCCGGCACCTTATAGGCCTTGACCCTTGCTCCAGATTCAAAGGAGGATGTAATGGCGCAAATCCGTTTGTGGTTGCTCCGCAGCAAGGTATTAAAGCGTACTCCCTTACCCCGGGCAATGGGCCTTCCTTTCGCCCAGCCGCCCAGGCCAACCCCTCCGATCACGTTTGGATGTATCAACTTGGTTAATTTGACGCGCCCGAGCACCTTGTTCCCAACAAGATTCTCAACACAGATCCAATCACCCTCAGCAATCCCTTTCCTACTTGCCGACTCCTCGTGCATCACCCAGTTATAGGTATATGGATTCGTCTTGCTCATCGCATCTACCCATGGATTCTGAACGCTGGTGCGATGGGTGTGAAGCACATCCCGATGGGAGATCGCTATCAGGTCATATTCGGAGTCGGGCCAGGGCTCCTCGGTGTAAAGGACATCCGGGAAATAGCTTATTAGCGCTGTCCACTGGTCCCAGTCAAATTCGACCCCCACCTTTTCACACAACTCCTTTAGCTTGGGCCGGGTGTGTTCATGGGTTTCATAGTAAATTGGTATTCTCGCCGCAACATGATATCGCCAGTAGCACTCCTCAGGCTTCTTATCCCAGGTGATGAAACCATGCTCCATAAACCACTCCAGACCGCGATCTTCCCCAAAATTATACTTCAGTGTCCGGTCAATGACCTCCTGGAATGGAATATTCTCTTCCGGTCTCACGATGGGGAAGTCTTTTTCCTTTGTCTCGGTGCGTATCCCGATATCCTTGGCCCCCGCTTGCTCCCACTTGGCTTCCTTTATTGACAGATAGGAGTCGATCCACTCATTAAGCCTATCCCTGAATCCTATCCTCTCGGCCAGATCGAAGAGGATATCCATGCCATCCCTTCTCTCATACTTGGGCACTACCGTCGGCATTCTCAAATGGAAGCACCATCTATCCATCCCTATCGGATAGTTGAAGAAGAAGCCCAGCGAAGACCAGATCTCCAGGCTTTCTAGGTGATGAGTTTCCGGCAGAACTATGTCCGCAAAGCCTTCGGTAGTTTCATTGTGGATTGTGGTGATAGACCAGATAAAGGGGACTTTCTTGAGGAAATTGGCAACTATCTCCGGGTTACAAGTATTGGTTACCACATTTGAGCCATAAAAGAAGAATAGCTCCGGCTCATAAGGGCGCCCGGCTTTGGTCCATATCTCTTCCCAGTCCTCAGCATAGGGGTAGGGGGTGAAACTGGAATCGGAAAACAGATCCAGAAGGTTTATGAACTCAGGGCCCTTGGGCTCCCTGGGAGGCCAAGGTGTTCTGGTGTGCCATACCGCGGGTGTCAGCATCCCATCATGGCTGGCATACGGTTCAAAGCGCGGACGACCGGTATCAGGGTGACCCAGGCACCTCACCGTTCCCGAGCCGACAATACCTCCGGCAACATCCTGATTGCCGAGCAGCGAGTTTATTAAGTACATTGCGGCGTATTGGTGAAAGCCGTTCTGGTGTCCCTGAAACCCCTTGTACGCGCAGAGACCTGCCGGCCTATACGGAACCTCCACGCCATCAATCTCGATGGTGCTTCCTATCTTTGCCTCGTCAACCAACTGCTGGGCCAGCCGTCGAATGGTATCTTCCGGAACGGTGCTTATTCTCGATGCCCAGTCCAGCTTGTACTGCTTGATGTGATCCCGGAGCAATTGAAAAGCAGGCTGACACTTAATTCCATTGACCGTATATTCGCCTGCAATGGCCGGCCAGGTGAGAGTCGGGTCATCATAAGTCTTGACCCTGCCGTCATTTTCATCCCAGAGCAGCGGTTTCCCACTTTCCTTGTCCCTCACGAACTTCCGGTCGGGGCCGACCAGATAAGGCCCGTTGGTCTTGTCCCTTATATATTTTTCATCGAAGACCCCTATCTCATTGGCAATGAGGTTGGCTATAGCCAGGAGCACGGCTATATCAGTGCATGGCAAGATAGGTATATATTCTTGTGCTTTACCACCGGCCTGGTAGCCAATCGGGTCCATCACCACGGTTTTCTGTCCTCTGTCCCGAGCTTCGGCAAACTGTCGAACGGCGGTCATCGCCATGCGGCCGCCACCGACTCCCTCATTGCCACCGCAGCGGATAAGGAAATTGTTATACCTGTAGTCCGGGAGTATATCCCAGCCGGCATGCACTAAGGCACCGAGGTGGTGAGCCACCGCACCACAATGAGTCCCTGCTCCTCCAAGCGCTATATTAGGGCTGCCATAGACGGTGAAAAAACCACCAATAGATTGTGTGGCTTTCAGAGCGGTGCCCGGCCCGGGAGTATACGCCCAAACAATCCTCCGCGGGTCCTTCTCTCTAATGGCCTTCATCTTTTCGGCAATGGTATCCATTGCCTCATCCCAAGATATCCGCTCCCATTTGGGGTCTTCGTAGAGCCCTTTCTTGGGGTTCGTCCTCCTCAGCGGGTAATTAACCCGGTTAGGATCGTGGTAATCGAGTATCGTAGCGGACCCCTTTCCGCACATCCCCCCCCCGTCCGCCCATATCACTATCGACTACGCTTTCCATCTGCACCGGGACCCCGTCAGCCACACGCACATACCCTCCACACAGGCCATAGCATCCACCGCAGATGGTGTAAGCCCAGTAGTCCTTCTTCCCGCCTCGATCCCATATTTGCGCTCGTTCCCTTTCCTCCTTCAGCTTC
>JALPYG010000056.1 GCA_023271215.1 Dehalococcoidia bacterium | reverse complement strand
TAGAACCGTCCCCTTTCTCCTTACCCCCGGGAGGTAGAGCTTGTATCAACATTGCAAATCTGGGAAGGAAACCATATATCCCCCTTCACGCTTTTATTGCTAAAGATATGTTCACTTTAGGGTTTTTGATGAGAGGTGAAATAATATGGAACAAAGCGTCCTCTGTAAGCCCCTCAACGGCTTGGGGTAGTTGGCTTTCTCCTGCCAATCCTACTTTACGAGATGTTCATGAATATATTTTGGTATTTTCTAAAGGTATGTTTTCAAGAAGGAATATGAATAAGAGAAAGAGCACGCTCTCACGAGATGAATTCTTAGAATTTACCAAAAGTGTTTGGACATTTCCGGCAGAGGTAGCCCATAAAGTAGGGCATCCTGCTCCTTTTCCTGTAGAACTTCCAGATAGACTAACTCAACTTTATACTTATGAAAGGGAGGTGATTTTAGACCCATTCATTGGAAGTGGACAAACAGCTATTGCGGCTATAAAGACAAATCGTCATTATGTTGGCTATGATATAGATGAGCAATATATAAGATTGTCAGAAAGAAGAATAAAAGAATTTTTGATAGAATTTGAGTCTCCGAAACTATTTGATTTTAATGATAGAGGTAATGGCGAAACGGCGTATAACACGGCGTAAAAGGTTCGTCCTTCGGGCTCACCCAAATTTTTGCTTCGCAAAAACTTCTTTTATGCTGGGAACGTTATATGAAATGGCGGGTTCAGAAAGGGACGTAAAATGAAAAGCACAAAAGAGATAGTACAAACATATAAGACTGCAGAAAGGTATAAAACTTTTCCTTTCGCAGAGTGGCATAGAAAGGATGTTTTTGAAAAACTTATTAGAGACTTTCTCCTAACTCTTGGCTATAATCCAGACCATATTAATTATGATGATACAAATGGCATTGCAGAACTTAAGATACGTGAAGATTTAAAAGCAGTTGTCTATATCTCTTCAATACAGGAAGAGCAAAGATTTTTATCGAATAAAATTAGCGCTCCAATCGACACAATTCCAGACCCAGAAACAGGAAAACCGGGATATGAAATTGCAGTAGTAACCAACTTTGAGAAATGGTTTTTCTATTTTGATGGTAGGGAAATCTATGCAATAAGCGGAGAAAAATTAGAAGAAGAATATGACACAATAAAAAGCCTTATTTCTAAGGATGCTATTGAATCAGGAAAATTTAAGGAAGTTGCAAGAAGCCTGTTACATAAAGAGGATAACGAACCCCTTAGACAGGAATTGAATATATTAAGGGTAAAGATTGCCAATAAAATACTTCAGGAGAGAACGAATGTTCAGTATCTCAAAAATCCGGATGGTTCTTACAACAATGAGATTTTAAACGAAATAACCACACGCTGGATTACAAGATTTCTGGCATTAAAGCTCGCTGAAGACTCAGGAATAAGTTTCAATTTTACCCTTCGTGATATAAGAAGAAGTTTTGAATTGCAAGGGAAAACAGCAAAGCCTCTTGCCAGTGCGAAGGTGAAAGAAGAGACTTTGAGCAATGCTATAAGAGCACTGATGAACGAGTTTGAGAGAAGATATAACGGCGGAATCTTTATGTATGAAGAAGGCGTTGATTACATAACAATTCCGGATTCTACCTTCTTTGACCTGCTTGACTTTACAACAGGCTGGGCTTTTACCATAGAAGATGCAAGAATAATAGGCTTTGTATATGAACGCTTCTTGGGACAGGAGATTGTAATCGAGGAAAGAAAAGGCAGGCTTTCTGCAGTCTTAAAAAATATTGGAGAGGCAAGGGGAAGAAGAAAGGCGGGAGGTATTTACTACACACCCAAATACATAGTTGATTATATTGTCGAAAATACGCTTGGGGAGATTTTGAAAGAGAAAAGAAAAGGGATAGAAAATGCAGTTAAAAACATTGATTGCGAGAAATTCATATCTGTTTTGAGAGAGGTAAAGTCTTTAAAGGTTCTTGACCCCGCTTGCGGTAGTGGGTCTTTCCTTATAAAGGTCTTTGCTGAATTAAAGAATTTCTATGGCGAGGTTAAAGGCAAGGCAAAGGAGATAAGAAGAGAGATTGATGGTTTAAGAAGAGAGAGAATAAAAGGACAGATGCTTTTTATTGAAGATAAAGAAGTTCTTGAGTTGGAAGAAAAATATTCCGATCTCCAAAAAGAAATTAATGAAATAAAATTTTCTGGAACCTTTGCATTAAGAAACAACATTTATGGGGTTGACCTTGATCCAAAGGCAATAGACATTACTGCCTTTACCTTAATGGTTCAGGTTTATGATGAGCTAAAAGAAGGTGCAAGATGCCCGACGATGATAGGGGAGAATCTAAAGATTGGCAATTCTCTAGTCTCTGCAATAACTCCTGATGAAAAGGAAGGATTTATATCAAGAGTGAAGCTTGAGAGATTTAAGGATGAAATAGGCGAGATTATAAGATTGAGAGAGATAGAAAAGAGTGTTGATGTGATTGACGAGTTAAAATTGAGAGATTTGATCAAGAAAGATTTTGGAGATGTTGTTGATGTTTATTTAAGGATAAAAGAGAAATATCCGAATGCTATTCATACTTCACAGCAAAAACTACTTGATGAATGGTATAAAAGAGCAAAGAAAGAGCAACTTGAGAAAACCTATGATATTTTGATAAATCAAACAGGGCTTGCAAGAATATTTTTGAAAGAGGTTTATTTTGAAAAGATTGGAAAGCTAAAAGAAGGGATAGAAACCGAGATAAATAAGCCTTTGATAAGATACTTTAACTCCCAAAATAAGGTTTCAAAAGATAGAGAATTTGAGGAAATTCTGAAAGATAGGGAAAAAGTGAAAGAGGAGCTAAGATTCATTAAAGATAGAGCAATGGAGATAAGCAAGAGCCAACCTCCAAAGGCATTTAACTGGGAGATTGAATTTCCTGAGGTATTCTTTAATGATGGAAGCTTAAAAGAAAATCCAGGGTTTGATTGTGTGGTGGGGAATCCGCCTTATTTTATCATTCAAGATGATTTGTTTTCAAAATACATACGTTTATATTTTGATACATGCAGGGAATACTCTCACACAGCGATTGCATTTTTAGAAAAATTACTTTTTGTTGGTACTTCAAATTTAAATTATGGAATGATTGTTCCAAAATCTATTTCCTATGTGGATAAATGGTTAAGTATCAGAAATAAACTTATAGAAAATGGATTTAAAGAAATTGCAGATGTAAGTGATGCCTTTGTAGGTGTTAACCTTGAACAAGTAGTAATAGTAGGAGAAAGAGGGTCTACAATGCCGATTTATAATAGTTCTATTTTTGATGATGGGAAGTTTAAGAAGATAAACTCTTTTGAGAAAAACTTATCAAAAACGTGGAATACTTATTGGTTCATATATTCTACTCCGGATGAGATTAATATTTTCAAAAAAATTGTAGATAGAAGTAATTTATTTAAGAATATTTTCTTGGATTCTTTTGAGGGATTAAGCGGTATTAGAAGGTCATTTTTGCCAGCAGCTAAAGGAGATATACCAATTCTCATAGGAAGAGACATAGATAAATATTATTCCTTGGAGCCCTCTTATGCGATCAAGAAAAATTTAATCCTTAACTCGGATGGGAAACCTAAATCAAATAAAATTAGTTATTTGCTTAAAGCTAATAAAATTATTGCCCAAAATATCCTTACGAAAATTACTGAGCCTGCCGAAAGAGTTTTAATTAAGGCTACTATTGACGAAAACGGAATTTTTGTATTTAACACTGTACAAGTCATATTTCTTCCTAATGATTGCCTTTATTCACTTAAATTCCTAATCGGCCTTTTAAACTCCGTTTTAATCAGTTGGTTTGCCACGTATTTCCTTTACAATAAAGCTAAATTAACTATGCATTTTGATAGAGAATATGCTGGGAAAATTCCTATATGCTCCGTGTCCTCAAATCAACAAGTCCTTCTCATTTCCTTAGTCTCCGTCATCATCCAAAAGAAAAAAGAATACCACGCAATAAGCCAGAATCTTGAAGACTACCTCGAATTCAAAGATTGCAGGGTTATAAGGCTGGATGATTTCGTTAAAAACGCCATTGATGATTTTTCTATCGTATCTTCTATAAAGGTAAAAAACGATAATTTTGATGTTTTAAGAGTAAAAATTGATGGTGAAAATGCTGTTATTGAATACGGAATGAAAAGAAAAATTGAGGAATATGAGATTGATGAAGATGAAGAGCAAGAAATAAAGGGCAAATACATTATTGAGTGGCACGAAGCTGGGAATGGTAAAATAAAAGATAGCTCCGCAGTTGAGTTTCTGGCAAAGGTGCTTAAAGATACAAAAAATTTCTCAAAGGCAAAACAAAAATCTATCTGGCAGAAGATAGCAGAGGTCAAAGTGCCTGAATTCAGCCAAAAGGTAAAAGAGGGCTTTTTGAGGTATAAATCTGCTATGAAAAAGGCAAAAGAGCTTGATGAAGAAATTACAAAGATTGACAGAGCAATTGATAGATTGGTCTACGATTTATATGGCTTAACAGAGGAAGAGAGAAAAGTTGTTGAAAAATCTGTCTGGGGAGATAGGTTTGAAGAGAGGTATAAGAAACTGCCTTCAAGAGAATCTGTATTAAAACTCGCAGAGGAGATTAAGAATGAGCAATAATAAAAATTATATGGGAGCTGAATGGGTAAGGGTTGATTTACACCTTCATTCACCTGGGGTTGAAAGCTTTAAATTGCCCGATGGAGTCAATCTTTCCTCAAAAGAAGAAAAAAGAAAAATTGCTAAAGAATATGTGAATAAACTGAAAGAAGCAAGGATAAAAATAGGTGCTATAACGGATTATAATGGAATAAGAGAAGAATGGTTTGATCTGATAAAAGAAGAAGCAGAAAGAGAAGGTATAAAAATATTTCCCGGAGCAGAACTTGATATATTATTCGCCGGTGGTAAATATGGATTACACCTACTGGTAATATTTAGAGACGAAGATGATATTAGCGGTATAAACAGGTTTATACATAGTCTGGACAAAAATCCTCAAGATACTCTTTTCCCCGATAGAACCCACAGATCACTTGAAAGTCGGCATGAACTTGAATCCTTGATAAACGAAATAAGGAATAAGTATGATTGTCTTATAATTTTCCCTCATCCTGAACAGGATAAAAATGGATTGTTCAAAACATACAATCCTTCGCAAAGTGCAAAATATTTAAAAGGAATACCCCCGGATGGAATAGAATATTTTTCTGATCCAACCAAATCAAAGCTTCTGAGTTCAGGGGAAATTCCTTCAAAGGATATAGAGAGGCTCGCCACTTTTGAAAACTCTGACCCCAAATCCTTAAATGAAATAGGGAATAAAAAGAGAAATGGTAAAATTCGTGCTACCTATCTCAAACTCAGCGATTTTTCACTTTCCGCAATAAAACTTGCCCTTCATGACCCTCAGGTGAGAGTAAAATTATACGAAAAGCCTCAAATGACTCATGATAGAATAATCAGGATAAAAATTAACGGAACCACATTTTTAACCAGCATTGATTTACCCATAAACCCTGAATTAAATACGTTTATCGGAGGACGAGGAGTTGGCAAATCTGCTATTTTAGAATCTGTAAGATATTGCCTTAACCTTCCAATATACCAGGATAGTGATGCAAGAAAGAAATTTGTTTACGATGTTGTGGGAAGCGGTGGTGAAATTGAAGTGGAAATTGAAAGATTTTATGGTCAAGAAAAACTCAGGTGTTTGTGCAGAAGAACAATAGGGAAAGAACCAGAAATTATAGACTTGAAGTCCTCAAAAAAACTTTCCCTTAATGTCCATCAACTATTTGGGAACAAAAGCCCTATCTTGATAGGTCAGAAAGAGCTCTACTATGTAGCAAGCGACAGGAAATTTCAACTGTCTTTAATAGATGACCTGATTGGTGATGAAGTAAAAAGGAAACAAAAAGAACTGGATGAAGTTATAGAGAGACTTAATGAAAACGGAGAACAGATTACAAAATTGAGAGAAAGGTTGAAAAGAAAAGACGAATACGAACAGGAACTAAAAAACATAGATGATGAAATAAAAATTTTTGAAAGGCTTAAGGTAGTGGATAAACTGAAAAGATGGACAGATGTAATAGATAATGAGCAGAGATTAAGTAAGGCTGAAGAGGTGGTGAGAGAAACTGTTGAACAAATCAAAGCCGCATTAGAAGAAAGAATGGATGTTTTACAGGGGCAAAAGGAGTATTTGAAAAGGGCAAAACCAGAGGGAAAGGAGATAGCGGAAGAAGCAGTAAATATTTTATCACGATTTGAAACTTTCATTGGAAAGACCTTAGAGAATTTTAAAGAAGAGAGTCAGAGAGTTATTTCGGACTATGAAGAGGTAAAAGATAAATGGAATACTTACAAAAAGAAGATTGAGCAGGAAGTAAGTGAAATCAGGAGAGAACTTGGAAAGGAAAAACTCAAGCCAGAAAGGCTCGAAGAGCTTATAAGCAGAAAAACCAAACTGCAAGCGATAATAAAGGAGATAGGGAAAATTGAAAAGGAACTGAAAGATAAAATTGATGAGAGGGAAAAAATAAAAGAGAAGATGAAGGAAAAAAGGCACGAACTTTTCAAGATAAGGCAAAAAGAAATTGAGAAAATAAATAAAATGCTGAAGGATAGAGCGAAGCTGCGCATAGAGTTTGAAAAGGACATGATAATATTTGAAGAAGAATTGAAAAGCCTTGTTTCGGGTTCAGGCATACGGGGAACTGTGATTGAGAATATAATTAAAAGAAAAGACCTTGCCGTAGACGGGCTATTGCTTTCCGAATACATAGATGAAGGCGAAGATAAATTAAAGAAAGAATTTGAATTTACAGATGCTATGGCTAAAAGGTTCGCAGAATACTTTTCACAGGATAGAATAAGATTCAAACTGGAAACAATTTATCCGCAAGACAGAATAACAATAGAACTGAAAGTAAACGAGGAGTTTAAACCCATTGAGGACCTTTCAGTGGGTCAAAAAGCCACTGCACTTTTACTTTTACTCTTTGCTTACGAGAATAGAATATTAATCTTTGACCAGCCGGAGGAAGACCTTGATAACAGGTTCATCTATGAGGATGTGGTCAAAATATTGCGAGAATTTAAGGGTAAAAGACAACTCATAGCGGCAACGCATAATGCAAATATTCCAGTGATTGGAGACTCAGAATTGATCGTTGTTTTAGAGGCAGCAAAAGATAACTGTAAGGTAGTTGATAAAGGTTCGGCGGATAAAAACTCTATAAAGCAGCACATCAAACATATCATGGAAGGAGGAGAAGAGGCTTTCAAATTAAGGATTGAAAAATACGGAGGGATATGATGGACGAATTTGAACTTAGAGAGAAAATTGCAAAAGGTGAAAACTTACATACAGAGTTCAAGGAACTCATAGAAAGTAATGAAGACCTTGCAAAATCAATTGTATGTTTTGCGAATACAGATGGCGGACAGATAATCTTGGGGATTTCTAAAACAGGAGAGATTGTTGGAGTAGAAAATGTGGATGAAACAATAAGGAGAATTGATGATGTTGCTTTTAATAGATGTGAACCTCCTGTTACAGCAGTAGTAGAAACCATCCCGGTTGAGGATAAAACAGTTGTAGTTGTGAATGTTCCCAAGGGTGAACAAAGACCTTACAGGACGCAGAGCGGATTTTATTATATACGAAGTGCAAACAGGTGCAGGCAGGCATCAAGGCAAGAATTATTAAGATTATTTCAAGCTACAGAAACCATATTTTATGATGAAACTGAAATTCAAAAAGCACAAATTTATGACTTAGATATTGAAGAATTTGTGAATTTTACCAGAAGATACACGGGTGTGAGTATTTCAGAAGATAGTGAAGAAGTGCAATATCTTATGAAAAATCTTAAAGTTATTTCACGAAAAGGAAAACCAACACTTGCTGGAATTCTTTTCTTTGGTCGCAATTCCCAGCAATATTTACCTTACGCAAAGATAATCTGTGCGTATATCGAAGGGGAAGAAATTTCCTTACCTCCTGTGGATAAAAAAGGTTTACAGGGTAAAATCTCATCTATTTTGGAAGACACAATAAAATTCTTAAAAATTTATCTCAGAGAGGAACACAGAATAAAGGGATTCGAACCAGAAATATATTCAGAAATCCCTGAAGAAGCTTTAAGAGAAGCAATAATCAACGCTATAGCTCACAGAGACTATACTATAAGTGCACCGATAAGGATATTAATATTTAAAGACAGGATTGAAATACACTCGCCAGGTAGATTACCTAATACCGTTACCATAGAAAGCATGAAGGTAGGCGGTGCCCATGTATTGAGAAATCCAACTATCTATAATTTCTTTGCAAAAATGGGGCTTGTTACTGACATTGGAAGCGGTGTTAAAAGAATAATAGAATCGGTAAAGAAAACTCTCCAAGAAGAGGTCCAGCTAATGGAGACAGAAAATGAATTCATTCTTAAAGTCCCAAGGAAAATCCATCTGGCAGAAGATAGCAGAGGTCAAAGTGCCTGAATTTAACCAAAAAGTGAAAGAGGGCTTTTTGAAGTATAAATCTGCTATAGAAAAGGCAAAAGAGCTTGATGAGGAGATAACAAACATTGACCGAGCGATAGACCGCCTTGTTTATGATTTATATGGCTTGACAGAAGATGAAATACAAGTTGTTGAGAAATCTGTTTTTGGAGAAAAATTTGAGGAGATGTATAAAAAATTGCCTTCAAAAGAGAATGCTCTGGAGTTGTCCAAAGAGGTGGGTAGAGGTGAATAAAAAAATAAGAATTGTAGAAGCCTTTCTGCAAGAAATAGAGAAAAGAATAGGGAAGGATATTTACAGCATTTATTTGTTCGGAAGCTTAGCAAAAGGAACTTACCACAATGGAAGCGATATTGATATTTTGCTCATTTATTCCGATGACAGAGAGCTTGATAAAGTTGAAGAGGTCGTAGATGAGGTATGCCTCAGCATAGCATGTGAATATGGTGAAGCACCTGAGGTTGTGTTAATGTCCTTTACAGAATACAAGAATGGTTTAGGAAACTCACCATTTCTATGGGAAGTTTTGAATTATGGCAAACCCATGCTTGTAAAGGGAGAGTCTACAGAATGGATGCTTGATTTTAAAGATTATCTAAAGTTAGCAGAAGAATATCTTTCTTATGCAAAAGATGCGCTTAAAAATAGAAAAATACGCTTAGCAATAGATAGTGCGTATAATTCCGCAGAACTCCTCTGCAAAAGCCTCATCATTAGCGCAGGAAATGAACTTGCCTCTTCTCACGGCGGTATAGTCGGGCAATTTGGGAAAATTTTCATAGTGAATGGAAAAATGAGCAAAGAAGTTGGAAAGGGACTCAATAAAGCTTTAAGATTGAGAGCCTTAGCAAGATACAGACCTGATGCAAAATTAACCCTGGAGGATGCAAATTTCGTTGTTTCATTAGCGGAGGAGATAATGGAGTTTGCGAAGAGTGAGTTAAAAACATGATTCCTCTGAGATTTATGAGGTAAAAAATGAAAGAAATTAAGCTCATAAAGATTGA
>JALPYG010000055.1 GCA_023271215.1 Dehalococcoidia bacterium | reverse complement strand
CAGCCATCATCGGTGCCGGGGGGCTCGGGAAAGCCATATTGTGGGGATTGAGAGGCGCTCGAATGGATTTGATCCTTGTGGGGGGGATAGGTGTCTCCATTCTAGGTCTGCTGGCCGACGCTTTCATGTCACGAGTGGAGCGGTGGGTGACCCCAAAAGGACTGAGGATGTAAGATAATGATCAGACTGGAGAGGGTGACCAAGGTCTTTCCTGACGGGACAGAAGCGATAAGAGAGGCGACCTTTGAGGTCGAGCAGGGAGAAGTTTGCGTACTATTAGGGCCGTCAGGGTGTGGCAAGACCACCACTATGAGGGTCATAAATCGCCTCATCCCGATTACCAGCGGGAAGATTTACATCGACGGGGTGGACAATAGTAGCATAGATGAAGATGAACTGCGAAGAAACATAGGCTATGCCATTCAGGACATCGGGCTCTTTCCTCACATGACGGTGAGGCAGAATATAGAGACGGTGCCGGTGCTTAAGGGATGGCCGAAAGCCGAGCGGGAGAAGAGGGTCGAGGAGCTTCTGGAGCTTATGAGAATGGATCCGGGGGAGTTCATGAACCGGTATCCCAGCGAGCTTTCCGGCGGTCAGCGCCAGCGGGTGGGTGTAGCTCGATCGTTGGGAGCCGATCCTCAGATATTGCTGATGGACGAGCCCTTCGGGGCCATTGATCCCATAACCAGGATTGAATTACAGGATGAGTTCCTAAAGATACAGCGGAAGATCAAGAAGACCATAATATTCGTCACCCACGACATTTATGAGGCGATCAAAATGGGGGATAAGATAGCCTTGATGAATGAGGGGAGGCTAGTGCAGTACGACACCCCTGCCAATCTGCTCTATAGGCCGAAGAACGAGTTTGTGGAGAAGTTCGTCGGCACCGATCGAGCCCTTAAAGGACTGCAATTGATCCGCGTGAAGGAGTTTATGTGGGGTTCCCCACCCACCGTGAAAACAGATGAGCCGGCGGAAGCAGCTCGAGAGCGGATGAAGCGGGAGGGGATCAATCAGATGGTGGTAATTAGCGAGGAGGGAAAGTTCCTCGGCTGGGTCGAGTGGGCAGACCTGGAAAAGGGGGAGATGGTCGGGGAGATCATGAAACCCTCCAGCGACGTTGCCACTGTAGATGCAGTCCTCAATGAAGCGCTCTCCATCATGTTGAGCACTAGACGGAACAGCCTGGCCATAGTTAATGGAGACAATGGACTGGAGGGAGTGCTATCCTTCGACGCCATCCAGAAGGCATTAAGTGAGATTGCTCAAAGAGGAGAATCCGAATGAGGCGTGGGGTTATCCTGGTTTCCCTGCTGGCGGTCTGTATAGGGCTTACCGTTTGGGTCACCAGCATGGACAGGGTAGGAATCATGCACCCCTTCACCTACGGGAGAATACTGGAGGAAGCGCGGCGTCACCTTGAGATGGTGCTGATAGGAGAATTCATCGCCATCTGCATCGGTGTGCCCTTAGGTATCTTTGCCGCTCATCCGCGGTTTAAGAAGCTTGGATCTCTGGTAATCGGTGTAGCAAACGCGGGACAGGCCGTTCCCAGCATGGCCATAGTAGCCGTTATGCTCCCCCTGATGAGTCTCGGCCTTCGGCCGATGCTGGTGGCCTTAGTTATCTGGGGAGTGCTTCCCATATTGCGCAATTCGTATGCCGCGATAAAGAGTATCGACCCCGCGATTGTGGAAGCTGCCCGGGGAATGGGGATGACCAGGGGGCAGATCGTCAGAAAGATAGAGCTTCCCCTGGCGCTGCCGGTAATAATGGCCGGGGTGAGGGTCTCGACGGTGGTACTCGTGGGCACGGCAACCCTGGGTGCTCTTATCGCCGCCGGGGGATTGGGTGAGATTATACTGTCCGGCGTGTTCGTCGGTGAGCCATTGATCATACTGCAGGGAGGAGCGCCGGCGGCCGCTATGGCAATTACCATGGGCTTTATTCTGGGACGCCTGGAGAGGTGGATGACCCCGCGAGGCCTTATGGTCAAGGCGGGAATGTCCTGAAAGGGGGTGAGAAACGGAGTAAAAGTGATTCTGGATCCATAGGGGGAGGACGTACCATTATTTTGAGGAGGTAAGACAATGCAAAAAGCAATGACTGTTGTGGTGGCGGCACTTCTGCTCGTTTCCCTGATGGTGCTGGCGATAGGGTGCCCCCCGGCTGAGGTAGAGCCGGTTAAGGAAGTGACCGTGGGGAGCAAGGGCTTCACCGAGCAGCTCATCGTGGGCGAGCTGATGAAGCAACTGTTGGAGGATCGCGGCTTTGAGGTCACTTTGGAATCAGGCCTATCTACCACAGCTCTCCGGGGAGGGATGGAAGCCGGCGATATCGATATCGTCGCCGAATATACCGGAACAGCCTGGATGGTTCATTTTGGCCGCGAGTATGAGCCGGGGATAGATAACAACGAGCTTTATCGCCTGGTGAAGGAAGTGGACGCGGGCAAGGGTATCGTCTGGCTGGATCCAATGTGGAACAATAACACCTATGCGCTGGCTGTCTGGCCTGAATTTGCAGCAGAACATAACCTGGCGACGCTCTCTGATCTGGCAGCGCTTTATAGAGAGATGGAAGGAAAGGTGACAATGTTTGTCACCCTTGAATTCGCCGCTCGTCCCGATGGCCTGCCGGCCTTGCAGGAGCACTACGGCTTCGTGGTCGACGAGGGCTTCCTCATGACCGGGGCCGCCGGGATGTCGCTGGTAGCGCTGGCGGAACGTGAGACTGAGGTAGGCATGGTCTTCGGCACCGATCCCGCTATCGTCAAACATGGCTGGACGGTGCTTACGGACGATAAGGCTTTCTTCCCGCCGTACGACATGACTCCCTCTGTCAGAGCAGAAGTCCTTGAGAAGTTTCCAGAGATCAGGGACATTCTCAATGAGCTGGTGGCAAGCTTCCCCGGTGGGGGCGAACCAGCCACAGCCGAGATAGTGGCCGCGGGCCAGAGGGCATGGCAGGAACTCAATGCCAAGGTGGATATTGAAGGGATGCTGCCGTCGGAGGCCGCCCGGGAGTACCTCATCGAGCATGGATTGATTGGCAAGTGAAGATATCCGGATTCGAGGGGCCGAGCAGAGCCGGTTCAAAATGCTTGGCCCCTTATCCATGCCCTGTGAGTTTTAAGTTTTAGGTTTTAGGTTTTAAGTTTGTAACTAGTCAGGTTGTCGGGTTCACGGTTGATGGTTGATGGTTGCATTATCTTGATGGGTCTCTGAGTTAGGGTGTAGGGGATAGTAGGTAGCGCGTAGCCTCCCTACCCGTTACCCGCTACACGCTACCCGTGAACCCCTGAATCGTGAACCGTGAACCGTGAACCGTGAACCTGAGTACCAGAAGGACTGATAGACATCACTCTCAGAGACGGAGGCAGCGAGCATTTATGCTAATAATCGGAGAGAAGATCAGCGCGTCAAACAGGTCGGTCGGCGAGGCTGTTGCCAATAGAGATCGGCGGTTCATAGAGGACCTTGCCAGAACTCAGGCGGTGGGGGCTGACTTCATCGATCTGAACGCCGGCTCAGGTCGTGGGGCTGAAGAACATAAGGACATGGAGTGGTTGGTCGAGGTGGTGCAGGAGGCCACAGACAAACCACTTACTATCGATAGCGACAGCCCGGGGGTGATCGAGGTTGCCCTGGGCAAGTATCGTGGTGACAGGGTAATGATCAACTCGGTCAGCGCTGAGCCTGAGAGGCTGGAATCGATTGGCCGTCTGGCAGCGGAGTGCCAGGCTTTGCTGGTGGCTCTGGCCATGGGAGCGGAGGGGATACCCAACGATGTCGAAGGGAGATTAGCTGCTTGTGGGCAGGTAATGGCACATCTGACCAGGCTGGGGCTGGGGGAGGGGCAGGTTCTCTTCGATCCGCTGGTGCTACCCATTTCGGTGGATGCGGGCCAGGGGATGGTCACCCTGAAGACGATCGAGGCGATCAAGTCCCGCTATCCGGAGGCCAGGACGGTGATGGGGCTGAGCAACATTTCCTTTGGACTGCCCCGGAGAAAGCTGATAAACAGAGCTTTCCTGTTGATGGCAGCCTATGCCGGGCTCGATGCGGTGATCCTGGATCCGCTGGATGCCAAGATGATGACCTTTGTTAAGGTGGCCGAGATGCTTACTGGTAAGGACCCTTCGCGTAGAGGATACATTCGGGCTCACCGGAAGGGAATGCTGGTTGACTAGCGCATATGGGAGTTGAGTATGACAGAAGCCATAATTGACCTGATCAAAGAAAACGTCATTCAAGGCAGGGTTACCCGGGATGATGAAGGCCTGGAGGAGGGGATGGTGGGCGAGCCGGGGGTGACCGAATTGGTCGGGGAGGCCATCGAGCAGGGCATCGGCCTTTCGGACATTATTAAAACAGGCCTCACTGAAGGTATGGAGACGGTGGGGCAGAAATTTGAGGCCGAGGAATATTATATCCCGGACATGCTGGCCTCCGCGGAAGCGGTGGGGGCAGCTATGGAGATACTGGAACCCCACCTTGCCGAGAACGGTATTGAGGCAAAGGGCAAGATAATCATGGCCACGGTCAAGGGTGACCTCCATGATATCGGGAAGAACATCGTTTCGATACTGCTTCGAGGAGCCGGTTATTCGGTCAAGGACCTGGGAAACGACGTCAATCCCCGGACCATTATGGATGCTGTCAAGGAAGAGCGCCCTCAATACCTGGGTCTATCTGCCTTGCTCACCAGTACCATGATGCAGATGAAAGACGTTATCCAGGCCCTTACGGATAGTGGAATCAGGGACCAGGTGAGAGTCATCGTCGGCGGAGCGCCGGTCTCAGAGGAATTCGCCAGGAGCATAGGTGCTGATGGCTATGGAGCGGATGGGTTTGATGCGGTGAGAGCGGTGGAATCCCTGGCTTCTGATAAGGCAAAAGGCTGAAGGCTAAGGGCCACACCGCACCCCTTTTGGCCCTTTCAGGCTCTAAAAACTGAAGTCTTGCGCAAAATGGCAAAAGAATAACGATTCACCGCCGAGACCGCCGAGATCGCTGAGATTTCTTGATAATTTATCTTCTCTGCGTCCTCTGTGTGCTCCGCGGTGAAATAAATACCAGGCCATTGCAAACCTGTTGGTTCTGGCTCGTCCAGGTTAGGAGGAGAAGATTGCCTAGAGAAGGAATCTTAGTTCATAACCCCTATGAGAGAATGACCAAGGAGCAGGTCCGGCAGATTCATCATGCCTCGATGCAGATATTGACCGACCCTGGGTTGATTTCTTTTAATCGCCGGGCGGCAGAGATATTCGCCAGCAATGGGGCAGAGGTTACTCCGGTCTCCTCCGGCGATCATCCAACGTGGTTGGTGAAAATTCCAGAGAAACTTGTTCTCCATGCCCTCGACAGCGCACCCAGGATCGTGAAGTTGGGTGCCCGGAACCCGGACAATGCGTTGATAATGAATGGCGAAGAGCCGAGGGTATATTTTGTTACCGGCTCCGAAACCAATATCTGGCTGGACGTCGAATTCCCAACCTATGTGAAGAAGTCGGATCCTAAAATCGAGATCCAGGTGCCCGAATTTCACCCGCGGCGTGGGACGGTTGCAGACCTCTGCCAGTCGGCACACGTCTGTGAGCATCTCGAAACCCTGGATGGCTACATCCGCACCGTAAATATCCAGGACAAAGACATCACCGAAGATAACAAGGATGTCAATAAATTCTTCGCCTCCCTCAATAACACCACCAAGCACGTTATGTCGGGGCTGACCAGCCTGAGCCAACTGGACAACGTGGTGAACATGGCGAGGATAATAGCCGGTGGTGAAGAGGAACTTAAGCAAAATCCCATCATTTCCTTCATCACCTGTCTGGTTAAGAGCCCCCTCCAATTCGTCGAGGACACTACGGACACCTTTATGGAGGTGTGCAAGCGAGGATTGCCCGTAGTAGTCTCCTCCTCACCGCAGGCTGGAACCACTGCTCCCATGAAGGAAGCAGGCATTATGGCTCAGATAAATGCCGAGGTCCTGGCCGGCATAACGTTGGGCCAACTGGTCAATAAGGGCACCCCGGTACTTTACGGAAGCGTCCCCGTAAGAGCGCGGATGGATAACCTTGACGATTCTTACGGCGCCGTTGAAACCAGCCAGTACAACGTCGACTGCTCGCAAATGGCACGGTACTACAAGATACCTAACTACTCCACCTCCGGTGTCTGCGATCCCAGGACGCCGGGAACGCAGTCATCAGTAGAGAGGTTGTTCTCCGATATACTGGTCACTCTGAGCGGGCCGCAGTACCTGCACTGTGCCTACGGTCTCCTCGAGTGCAACTCCGTGTTCTGTCTGACCCAGGCCGTCCTGGACGACGCCCACTTCCAGATGATCAAGTTCTTCCTCAGGCCGGCACGGATCGACGAGACGGAGATCGCCGAGTCATTGAAGCAGATAAGAGAGGTCGTGGCGACGCCACAGAAGCTTTATATCAGCTACATTCGCAGGGCGATGCGCAGCCGGCAGATATCACCCCCTTATCCCTTTGAGGGAGATGGAGAAGGAGACAATGTGTTCGCCCTGGCTCACAAGAGAATGCAGGAGCTTCTTGCCAAGCCTGTTGATCATATAGACCGGGCGACCACTGCCAGGATATTCGAGGAGATTCTCGGACTTCTGAGGCGTCAGGTTGATGGGCTAAAGACTGAAGGCTGAGAATACAAAACGGAAGGATGACGTGATGAGTGAAGAGATCATTGCCCTCCTGAAAGAGAACGTTATTCAGGGGAGGAAGACCATTGAGGATGAGGGGGTGGATGAGAGTCTGGACGGGACCCCCGGTGTCCTGGAGCTTACGCAGTCGGCGATTGAGAAGGGTATCCCTGCGGATGAGATAATCATGCACGGTCTGACTGCCGGAATGCAGATTGTGGGCGAGAAATTTGCCGCAAAGAAATACTTCATCCCGGACATGTTGGCCTCTGCCGAAGCAGTCGGCAGGGCCATGGATATTCTGAAGCCGCATCTCGAGGCCTCGAACGTGGAAACGAGGGGGAAATTCATGATAGTCACGGTAAAAGGGGACATTCATGATATCGGCAAGAATATCGTCGCTATCCTGCTTAAGGGCGCCGGATATGAGGTGAACGACCTCGGGATAGATGTGGCCACGGAGAAGATTGTAGAGGCAGTCAGAGAAGACAAACCTGAATATCTCGGGCTTTCCGCTCTCCTAACTACTACGAGGGTAGTTATGGGAGAGATAATCGAGGCGCTGAAAGAGAACGGTCTCAGAGATAAGGTGAAAGTCCTCATTGGCGGCACGGCAGTCTCTGATGAGTATGCCGATGAAATAGGAGCCGATGCCTACTGCGAGGACGGTTTTCAGGCCATTAAGAAGCTCGATGCCTTCCAGGCAGCGAAGGCATAGTTCGAGTACAACAGTTTACATGGAACTGCATTGAGAAACTAGGGAATGGTATTAGGGGTGTTAAGATGAAGCTTGAAGACGCGAAAACCAGATACCAGGGTGAATGGATAGCCTTTCGTACCGTTGACCAAAACGATAATCCGGAAGGGGAGGTAATCCTTCATCACAGAGATCGTCGGACCTTCGATAAGGAATTGGTCGAGCATGGACTTACAGGCGTCTATGTTACCTTTGCCGGCCCTGCGGTTCCTGAAGGCTATGCAGTGATGTTCTGAGGTGGGAGACCGGCATGCGACTACCCATCGGTATCCCTATTGTAGTGAGGAATGTCAAGATTGTTGGCCCGAAAGGCGCCGTTAGGATAGACTTGATTTTCGATCCTGGAGCTGCGTTCACCGCGCTTTCTTGGTCTGTACTCAAAGTCATTGGTTATGATCCTGCTACTGTACATGGGCGTCAAGAGATTGTTACTGCAAATGGCGTGATAGAGGTTCCGAAACTTGAAGTAGCAAGTATGAGCGTTGGTGATGCTGAGGCACAGGAAGTCGAGGTCATCTGTCATGATATTCCAGAACTTGCAGCAGTTCGGGGGCTACTTGGCTTGAGTTTCCTGAAGCACTTTCGAAGTGTGATGGATTACAAAGAAGGCTATCTTGAAATCTCGTGATAGATGCTGGTAAGTCACAATTTCGCGAATCGGGCCTTTGCCGGCTGGCCAAGGATGGAGAAAGTTTGAGTAAAGGAGAGTAACAGTGGCGGGAATTGCAGGAATTCAAGGCGTTGACGGTGCTGAGTTGGGAGGCATGCTTGAGACGATCAAGTACAGGGGTCCGGACGGGACCTGGATAAACCGGGAGCAAGGGGTAAATGTGGGATGCTGTGAGTTGAATGTGGGGGCGGGTTGTAAGGATGGTTCACACCATGCGTTCGATGGCGGCAGAGCGGTCGTTCTGGACGGGCGTGTTTACAATCCGGAGAAAGGAAATATGACCGACGCTGAGGCCATCCTGTCCCTCTACGACAGGTATGGCACTCAGTTTGCCGGTAGAATCTATGGCGATTTTGCCTGTGCCATATCGGATGAGGGCAAGATGATACTGGCCCGAGATAATGTCGGTGTGAAGCCCCTGTATTATGGCCATAACGATGCCGGAAGTCTGATCTTTGCCTCTGAGGCGAAGGCCCTGGTGGGTATCGCTGATGATGTCAAGGAGTTCCCTCCCGGGTATATCTACTCCCGGGAACTCGGCTTCCGGAAGTATGCCTGCCAGGCTGTCGAGACCCCTGAATTCGAGGACTATGAGCAGGCCAGGAAAGTAGTAAAGCAACTCATGATAGAGGCAGTTGAGAAGAGGATGAAAGACAACGCTGTGGGGGGGATTCTCCTGAGTGGAGGACTGGATAGCAGCCTGATCACCTATATGGCGCATCAGATAAAGCCGGATATTGAATGCTTTACGGTGAGCATGGACGGAGGAGAAGACCTCCCGCTGGCCAAAGATGTAACTGCCTACCTGGGCATCAAGCATCAGGTGTTGATGTTCGGTGAAGAGGAGATCAGTGAGATACTGCCTCTGGCGATCCATCACCAGGAGATGTACGAGGAAAGCTGCGTGCACGGTGCAATCGCCAATTTCCTGGCCGGGCGGTTCGTCCGTCGGCATACCCGGTGCGTTCTCACCGGAGAGGGAGCGGACGAGTTCTTTGCCGGGTATGACGGTCAGTTCAGGCAGGGAAAGAATAAAGAGGAGGTCGGCAGTATAGTCGATCAGCTCATTAATGTTGCGCACAACACGGCGCTGCAGAGGCTGGATAGATTGAACGCCGCAAATTCTATGGAGAGCCGCACGCCTTTCCTCGATGCAAGGGTTATTGATTTCTGCATGAAGATCCCGCTGGACTGTAAGATTCACGGTCCGGAACAGGTTGGGAAGTGGATTCTGCGCCAGGCGTTTGAGGGTTGCCTACCCGACCATATCATCTATCAGACAAAACGGTTCTTTGCTCAGGGTTCCGGTGTGGCCTGGATCATGCGTGCACAGGCGGAAAGGCACATCTCTGAAGACGAGCTCTCACAACACAATAGTATAGAGGGTAATCCGAGGCTATCTTCGGTGGAGGAACTGTACTACTATCGCATGTTCAAGGAGACCTTTCCCCATCCGGCCTACGACCGGCTGGTGGGTAGATGGGATCCGTCCCGACCGGATTTCTTTCTGCGGAAGGCAGGGGGATAGCTTAAACTCAGGGTAACCGCCTATTCGTGAGATTTTTTCGACAGGATTACAGGATTAACC
>JALPYG010000054.1 GCA_023271215.1 Dehalococcoidia bacterium | reverse complement strand
CCCAGTCTCTCGAATCCCCGGCCAAGTCCCCAATCGCGGTAGGCGTTGTTCGATACGCTGGTTCGCATCGGGAGGTCGAACCCGATTTCCTGCAGTACCCGTCGCTGTTCCAGGGCATATTTTCCCAGGCGGCAGGGACCGAATGCTCCGGCCATGAACGTTTCCACGTCGTTCAGGTCGATGCCGTGAGTGCCTTGTTCATAATAGAAGCGCATAAAGTCTCCAAGGGTCACCCGGTAGGGCAGGCATTCCGTCCCGCTGGTGACTTTATTGCTGTAAAGCAGATTGCTTTCGTTTGCCGGTGGAAGCACAATCGCTCTAACCCCAAATGCCTCCATAACGGCAGCCAGGGGGTCTACATGAGGAGCCATTCTGGGCAGGAGGAGGATGCCACGGGAATTGTCCAGCATCGATGCCGTTCGGTAGGCATACTCTCTTGCCGGGTGGTGTTTGCCGGAACGGCTGAAGCCTTTGATGGTATCCACAAATGCCTCCAGTCGAGTGACGATCCCGGCCTCGGCGGCATGTTCGTCGATCTCAAGTTGGCCGAGGGGTTTCCCTCCCACGATGTCCTCGACGATAGGAAGTATGAACGAGTTCGGGCCGCAGCCGAAGTTGGTTAGTATCAGTCCATAGAGGCGCGGATCCGAGGCGATTATGGCCGCAGCGGCGATGAGCTTGCTTTCGTACGTCCAGTAAGGACGGTCGGAGTATTCCCTGGCATTTATGGAGGAGAGAGGCAGGAAATCGAGCGGGATGGGTACCACACCGAGTCGTGCCAGTTGTTCGGCGATGCCGAGATTGGCTCCGGAATCCTGATAGTTGTAGGCACGGGACAGCAGTACCACGCCTATCTGGTTGTTTTCGCGAATCTGTTGCAGCAGCGCCCGCCCGTGCTCTTCCCTCGCTCTCTCAAACTCCCGCATTGCCGAGAGACCCGCCAGGGCGGCAGCTCGGCCGCGCTTCTTGCTGAAGCCCATTTTGGTGGCGATCATGGAGAGGCTATCTACGACTTCATCGTCGCCGGTGCTGAAGTCAATAAACGGGACGAGCAGCTTCTTGTCCAGTCCAAGGGCCTTGCGGACCAGGAATGGAGCAGCCTGTACCAGCGGACAGGCGTATTTCTGATCCTCATCTCCTTCCTTGCGCCCCAATTTGATGGCGCTGGGGAAAAGAATGTAGTCGGCATCTTTCAGGCCGGCGGTGTGGCCATGAACCAGCTTGATGGGGAAACAGCTATCGGTGTAGCTTAACTCAACCGATTGCTCAATCGTCTGTCGATTGGTCTTGCGGGAGACGATGGTCTTCACGCCGAGGGCGTTCAGGAAACCGATAAACAGGGGAGCGTAGTCATACATCAGCAGTGCCCTGGGAATGCCAACCAATAGTCGAGAGTCTGGAGTCTGGAGTCTGGAGTCCCGCTCCCCGACTCTCGACTGTTCTTGGTAGTTCTTGAATAGCAATCCCTCGCGATCGTCGAGGGCTGTTGTTTTCTTTTCGTGGCTGACGGCGCTGTCATAGAGATCGCAGCGGCTGCCGTAAAAGGTCGGAGACTCGTCGAGGACTTCGAGCAGGCTGATGGCACAGTTGTTGTCGCAGCGGTTGCAGGTGAAGGTCTTGATGGTATAGTCCTCCTCGACCACCCTTCGGAATCCCTTGAATTTGGAATCTCTGCTGCGGATTTCCTCCTTAGCCAGCAATGCCGCTCCAATGGCACCGGTGACCTCCTTGTGCTCGGGCACGATCAGCTTCTTGCCCTCAAGTGCCTGCTGGAAGGCAGACACCACGGCATCGTTGTAGAACACCGCCCCGGTGAGGATTACCCTTTCACCCAGCTTCCTCATCTCCACCACTTTGGAGAGGTAGTTGTGCGCGATGGAGTTTGCGAGGCTGGCGGTGATGATCTCGATGGGCACACCCTCCTGCTGGGCGGAGGCGACCGCCTGTCCCATGAAGGCGGCGCACCGGGAACCCAGGTCGATGGTGTGCGGAGCCTGAAACGCCAGATTGGCGAACTGGCCGTCCTTGACCGAGACGTCGAGCATCTCCGCCAGCTCGTCGATGAAACTCCCCGTTCCGGCGGCGCAGGCCTTATTCATCTGGTAATCAACCACCACACCATTTCGCTTGATAACCAGCTTGGAGTCCTGCCCGCCTATCTCGATGATATCCGCCTCAGGGTCCAGTTCCTCCGCAGCCCTCGTCTGGGCGGTGATCTCGTTCTTGATGAGATCAGCCCCGATGAAGCTGCCGACCAGATACCTTCCGGAGCCGGTGACGCCAGCGCCCGCTATCGTGACGTTGTCCCCCACATGTTCCCACAGATTGTGAAACACCTCCTTGACGGCATCGAGGGGCCTTCCGGCGGTCATGAGATAGTTCTTGGCTATAACCGTTTTACCGGTCTCATCGAGTATCACCGCTTTGGTGCTGGTGGAACCAACGTCCACTCCTAAATATCCTGTCAGGGGTTTGTCTATCCGAAGAGGCTTCCAGCCATCGTGCTGCGAAACCATCTCCAACTGTGGCATAACGAAATAACGCTGCCGGGCATCCTCTCCCTGAAGGACGATTACCTTCGATTGCCTTCCAGATTCTCTAGCCAGTAGGGCCAATCCCTGAGCTTCGATGTGGAGATAACCTTCCGGCACCAGGACCTCTGCTCGATCCCCGTTCCTTCCGGAGACGGCTTCGCTCAGCGATTTCAGAACGGCCTTATTGGCGGCGACACCACCGACAATATAGACCGGAGCCTCGAATACCCCCTTCTTGAAAGAGGCAACCATTCGGGCGACGCTATCCGACAGAGCAGAAAGTATGGACTCTACGGGAGCGCCTTTCTGCTGCAGGTGTATCAGGTCGGTCTTGGCGAAGACGCTGCACCTGGCGGCAATGCGCGGCGCACTGCCTTCGGAGTTGAGGGCGAGTCGAGAGAAGTCCTCCAGGCTGATGCCCAGACGATATGCCTGTTGCTCCAGGAACCGGCCGGTGCCGGCGGCGCAGAGGGGATTCGAGGATACCTTCCACGGTTTCCTGAGCCCGTCCTGGAGCTCGATGACCAGCGAGCTCTGGCCGCCGATCTGGATAATTGTCTTTGCATCGGAATGGGAATGGAGGAGGCCGGAGATGATCGCCAGAGGACTGCTGTACTCGGTCCAGTTCGATTCTTGAGGAATGACACCCTTGCCGGAGCCGGAGACGCCGGCGGAGACGATCTCGTCGAGCTTGACCTTTTCGGAAAGTCGGGAGAGGAGCGACACCACTGCTGCCCTGGGGCCAGTGGTTACCCTTTCAATATCTAAGTGGACTACACGCGCGTTTTCGTCGATGAGGACCGATTTGGCGTTAACCGAACCTATGTCTAAACCTAAGAAGTATCTCATTTCCCGAATTGTTCAATTCGCGTCGGTCTTCTTACGAAAACATAAATCAGCGCTCCGATCCAGTTCGCCAAAAGGATGACTAGAATCCAGATGATCTTGTGGTTTCCTTCCGACGGCTCTTTGGTTACACAATCAACGATTGCCCATATCCATAGGATCATTGCCGCAATTCCTAGTAGCGGGAACATTCCAAACATTACATCCATTTTATTCCTCCGCTGGAACTATCGCATGTGCCAAATAGGGACCTCTATTTATACTCCACCACTACTTATTTTTACCATAAATCGAGTCCTTTTGCAAGCAGTCTCGACTACCCAAATCCACCATCAAAGCTTCAGGAGTAGCACCAGATGGCTCAAGGAAAACAGCCTCGTTCCGAATGCGTAGGCGGTGGATTTAGGGGGTGAAGTCTATCTCTCTTCTTCATCTGGATCGATTGCAACCAGACCGGACGATTGAGCAGCCTCCTTCAACTCGTGGTCTGACGTGACAAGAATCATCTGGTCATCTTCCTCTGGAAGGCGTTTCTGTAACAGCAAAGCTGATGACAGACGAACCGCATCAGCGCCACGAAGAGCCAGCTCCCTGGCCAGCTCCTTGGCTATGCCCACAGCCTCGGCGCTCAGTTGCACCTGGATGAAACGCTTCCAATCGTCTTCCAGTTCCTGCATCTTTTGCTCAAGCATTGAGCGGTTGATCTCTCGTGCTTTCCCTTTCCGAGCCAAAGTCGCCATCACTTCTATCAGGCCGAGTGATGCACAAGCCATCATCCGGTTATGGACAAACAAATCCTGCACCCAAACCGTGCCCGACTCTTGATAGTAGCGTTTGACCCACGCACTGGCATCAAGATAGTAGAAGATCACCGGCGGTCCTCTACTAAGCGCCTGGAAGCTGGGATGCCCTTACCGCTGATAGGCTCAACTATGCGAAAATCTCGGAATCCTTCCGAAGGAACCTCGAAGGCGGGATCGATAGCCAAACGTCTCAGGGTCGGTGAAACATCACTTGTCGTCCGCAGACGTTGGATGAACTCCAGGATTTGGCGGGCTTCCTCATCACTCAACACTTCGATCGTGTTACGTAGTGATTCTTTAACCCAGTTCATGGATGATACCTCCAATTACCCATACCCATAGATAATTCTACCATAAATCGCAGCCTTTTGCAGTGGGATCTCGTAGAGCGACCTTTAGGACTGAGCGAGGCTGCAACCTCGCACCACGTCAATGGTGCCCACGGCGCTGGAGTTTGCGTCTTGAGAAGAATAGCGGTAAAGTTAGAGGTGAGGGATGATTCTTCCGAGCGTTTGACGAGGATACGGCGTGTACCTTCAACATCTCAGTCTAACCAATTTCCGCAATTACGTTCGATTGGAGCTCGACCTCCCACCGCACGTCTCGGTGTTCCAGGGAGGTAATGCTCAGGGGAAAAGCAATCTGCTGGAATCTATTTGTTTTCTGGCTACCACCCGGTTTTCCCGAACCGTTGCCGAGAGGGAGCTCATCAACTGGGATGTTATGGCCGAGAGGCTGCCTTTCGCCCGCCTTTCGGCTAACATCCAGAAAGGTGAACGGGCCACTCTATTGGAGATCGTCCTCAGTCCTCGATCTGCGGCGCATCACGAAGGCAGGGCTGTTGTAGGCCCTATCCAGAAGTATATCCGTGTGAACGGGGTTTCGCGCCGCCCGGCTGATCTCATTGGTCAACTGAACATGGTGATGTTCAGCCCGCGGGACATCGACCTCATTGGCGGTGAGCCGGCCTTGCGCCGAAGGTATCTTGATATCACCAACTCGCAGGTCGACCCGCAGTATCTGAAGGCATTGCAGCGCTACAACAAGGTGCTCTCACAAAGGAACCACCTTCTACGCCAGATAGCCGCCGGTCAGTCCAGACCCGACGAGCTGCTCTTCTGGGATCAGGAGCTGGTGAAGGCCGGGGCTTATATCGTCCTCCGGCGGCAGCGGACTATTGCCGAGCTGAACGATCTGGCCAACCCGATACATGATCAACTGAGCGGCAGCCGGGAGAAACTGATCCTACAGTATCGGCCAAGTATCGATAGGGAGGCCCCCAAATTGGGAGGCTTTCCCGAAGTGGAGCAAGCCTTCAATAGGGCGCTCGGCGCGGCGCGCCCGCGGGAGCTGGCGCGCGGCCTCTCTTTGATAGGGCCGCATCGGGACGACGTTGGGTTTCTGGTCAACGAAATAGATATGGGAACCTACGGCTCTCGCGGACAGCAGAGAACCATTGCCCTTTCTCTCAAGCTCTCTGAGGCCAGGTTCATGCTGACGCAAACAGGCGAGTCGCCGGTCTTGCTCCTGGACGACGTCCTTTCGGAACTCGATCCGGAGAGACGCCGGCATCTGCTGGGGGCCGTTTCCAACTACAGGCAGGTGCTGATCACCACTACCGATCTCGACCGCTTCCCGTCCGAGTTTCTGGCCAGGGCAGAGAAATTCAGGGTAGCGGATGGCAGGGTAGAGCCGGCATAGCGCCGGTATTCATCCCCGGCCGACTCCGGTCATCAGCCGCAATCTTGAAAGGAACAGCGATGCCAGGAATGTTACCCCGCTTACCAGGATGATCGTAGCCCCGGATGCCAGATCGAGTTCGAACGAAAGCCAGAGGCCGGCGGAGGTAAAAAAGCCTCCGAAGAGAATCGAGAGAAGCATCATCTTCTTGAGGTCGTGGGTAAACCGCCTCGCCGTTGCGGCCGGGATAGTGAGCAGGGCGATGACCAGGATAATTCCCACCACCCGTATCAACACCACCACTGTGAAGGCGATTAAGATTAGGAGAAGAAAATAGAGCCGCTCGACGGGAAGGCCGACCACTGTGGCGAATTCCTCGTCGAAGGAGAGGGCGAGGAACTCCTTATAGAGCAGGACTACCACAAGAATGATGATGACAGCCAGGATCAGCATCATGATTATGTCGGAAGGAGGCACTATGAGGATATCCCCGAAAAGGTAGCTCATGAGGTCAGGGGGATATCCTGGGGTTAAGCCAATGAAGATTATCCCCACCGCCATTCCCATGGCCCAGAGGATTCCGATGGCGGTGTCTTCAGTGATCTTGGCTCTCCTGGTCACCAACCCCATGCCCAGAGCAGAGGCGATGGTGAAAAACAATGCCCCTACGATTGGGGTTATTCCCAGAAAGTACCCCAGTCCGATCCCCCCAAATGAGGCATGAGAGACGCCGCCGCTGATGAAGACCATCCGTTTGACTATCACGTAGCAACCGATAATGCCACAGGTAACCGCGGCCAGCAGGCCGGCAATCAGGGCATTTCGCATGAATTCATACTGCAGGGCTTCTAACATGCGTTAGTGCTCCTTCAATACCCGATGGGGAACGCCGTGGGCTATCATTTCGACCGGGCACCGATAGGCCGCCTCCAGGTCCTCGGCGGCTAGCTCCTTTGAACTATGGTAGTAAAGCTCTCGGTTGAGGCAGGCGATCTTATCCACGTAAATGGAGATGGTGCTGATATCGTGCGAGACCAGAACGATGGCCATCCTTTGCTTCAACCTTTCCAGGAGCTCGTAGAAATCGGTTTGCAGGGGGGTATCGACGCTTGCTGTAGGCTCATCGAGGAGGAGGAGTTGTGGCTCGGTGACCAGTGCTCTGGCGATGAAGGCTCGCTGCTGTTGCCCACCGGAGAGCTTCCCTATTTGCTGGTCCCTGTGATCCAGTATCTCCATCGCTTCCAGGGCACGCAGAGTTGCATCGCTGTCCTGTTTGCTATATTTTCTGAAGGGGCCCGTTTTCCCCAGTCGGCCCATCATCACCACATCCCAGACGCTCGCCGGAAAGTCTCGATCGAACAGGCTATATTGCGAGACGTAGCCGATGTATTTGCGCCCCTTCTCGGGGGTATCCCCGAAGACACTCACCCTTCCGCGGCCTGGCTCTACCAGACCGAGGATAACCTTGAGCAGGGTGGTCTTCCCCCCTCCGTTTGGCCCAATAATGCCCAGGAAGTCATCCTGATATATGGAGAGGTTTACCCCCTCCAATACGGGCACACCATCGTAATGGGCCGATACATCTTCTAAGCGGACAACTTCCTTGCTGGTCATGCCTGTCTCAGGTTCACGGTTTACGGTTTACGGTTGACGGTTGATGGTTGATGGTTCGCACTCACTAATCACCAGTCACCTTTCACTCAGCCTTCAACCTTCAACCTTCAGCCTTGTTTACTCCATCTCCCGGGCAAGTAAATCCGCCAGACTGCGCATGCTGGGGATATAGTCTTGAGGGAGGGGGTCTATCAACGCCGTCTGCCCGTTGATTGATCTGGCAATAGTTTCCGCGTGCCGCAGTGCGAATTGCGGGGACACAAAGACGTACGACAGGTTGTGTTTTACCGCCAGGTCAATGCTATCCCTGATCACTCTGGGCGTGGGTTCTTTCCCCTCGTGCTCGATCGCCAGTTGTTTCAGGTTGTATTCATCGGCGAAATATCCAAATGCCGGATGGTAGACCATGAAATACCGGTTCAGGAAACCGTCGAGCCGTTCACGGATGTATCTGTCAAGGGCATCCAGTTCCTGCAGATACCTTCTGGTGTTCTCGGTGTAGAAATCAGCATACTCCGGGTCGATCTTAATGAGACCCGCACTGATGTTCTGCACCATTATCCTGGCGTTCAGAGGGGAGAGCCATATATGGGGGTCCGGGCCGCCAGGAGCACAGCAGGGGCAGCCTCCATGAATAGGCTCGATTCCGACTGAGCCGTCAACGATCAACATTTCCTCGTTTTGAGCTCTAATCCTATCCATCCAGGCCCGCTCGAATCCCAATCCGGAGCCGACCTTAACATACATCTGGGCATGGCTCACCGCCCGCAACTGACCGGGTGTCGGCGCGAAGGTATGTGGACTGGCCCCCGGCGGCACCATAACGGTGACAGCTACCCTTTCTCCTCCGATATTCTCCACAAAATCGGCCAGTGGGAGTATGCTGACAATCACCCTTATTTTCTCCTCTGCCGGCGTTTCCGCTACCGGTTGACAGGCAGCGGCAAAGCCTGTTACGGCAAGTATCAGCACCATGGCGACTGCAGCCAGTTTGGTTATTCGATTAGTTTTGCTTGAATACATGTTACGTTCCTCCTTTTTGTTTTGGCGTAGCCATTCAGGTAATCAGTAACAGAACCGCTGATGCACGCTGGTAAACACAGATTGTAACTAGTCAGGTTGTCAGGCCTGCCCCCGGCCGCAGGCCCAGGGGTTCACAGTTCACGGTTCACGGTTGATGGTTCTAAGTTCTAGGTTCTAGGTTCTAGGTTGACTGGCAACTGGTAACCTTCAGCCTTCAGCCTAACTTGGGCGGTTTTCTTCCTATTAGGTTCCTCCCTGGCAATTCCGGCAATGCCCCACGAACTGGAGCAGATGACCCTCGATCTTAAACCCGGTCTCCTGAGAGAGCCTTTGTTGTAGTACTTCCAGGTCACAGTCGGTGAAATCGGCCACTATCCCACATTCGGTACATACCAGGTGATGGTGGTGGCCTGATGGCGCGAGGGTGTAAGTGCGTGACTTGCCCCCCCGGTGCACCCGGCAGATGAGCCCCAGCTCGTGGAGCATTTCCAGGGTTCTATAAACGGTAACCAAACCGATGGCAGGGTGTGCCCGGCGCACCCTCTCATACAGAGCGGCGGGGGCAAGGTGCTCGCGGCTATTGACGACCACATCGATCACCGCCCGTCTTTGGGCAGTGAGCTTGTGTCCCTTCTGGCTGAGCAAGGAGGCGATCTTCTTTGCACTTGGTCTCATGTCGGCTACTTAATTGAAAATGTTTTTCACTTATAAGTATACGTAAAGCCAACGGAGTTGTCAACAGGTAGGTTTGAAAGCGTTTCCCTCCAACCTGCTTGCCAATAGGACTTGGCTTCCTAAGTCGGATTCACCTCACGCTTAAGGTGTGTGGCGCAGCCTATACCTTCCATAGGTCATCGCTGCGAGGGAGACCACTAGGGCAAAGACACTTATCCACTGAGCAGTCGGAATGCCGGCAATGGTCCAAGGATCAATCCGCAAAAACTCCAGGAAGAACCGTCCGAGGGAATACCAGATGAGGTAGCCAAAGAGGATGTCGCCGTCCAACAGATGGAGGATGAGCTTCCGCCCCAGAAACAGCAGAAGGAAGACCCCCAGGGCATTCCACAGAGATTCATACAGAAATAGAGGATGAAAATACTCGTAGGCCTCAACTCCCGCCACGCGGTGAGCCAGGTCAATATGGATGGCCCAGGGGAGGTCGGTGGGATGGCCATAGAGTGACTGGTCGAAGAAGTTGCCCCATCTGCCTATGGCCTGGCCCAGAAGGAGAGAAGGAGCCGCGATATCCCCCCAGCGCAGAATACTCACCTTCTTCCACTTGCAGAAGATGATTAGCCCTAGAATTCCCCCGATGATGGCACCGAATATTCCCAGGCCCTGTCCTCCCAGAATCAACCAGGGATCGTGAGCATAGATTTCATCCCACAAGTGAATGACATGGTAGAGACGTGCCCCGATGATTCCCAGTGGAAGGGCGATGATAACCAGCGAAAACACGTGATCGGGATCTTCTTTTCTCCTCCTGGCCTCGATCATCCCCAGAGGAATCCCCACCAGGACTGCGCTGACGATCAGGAGACTATACCAACGAACCTCGAACGCACCTATGTGAAAAGCGGTTTCCATCTCTTCTC
>JALPYG010000053.1 GCA_023271215.1 Dehalococcoidia bacterium | reverse complement strand
ACCAGAATCTAGCTATTGACAAAAGGAAAAATAGATGGTATAACTAAACCAACCAGTCAGTTAAGCATCTTTCGACTAATGATTGCCGATCAGCACCATATTGCAGGGAGATCACTATCTTTACACTTTTACCTTTGCCAGACCTGTCCCCCTGCCTGCGCAGGGGCAAGACTCTGGCCAGGCCCAGGGATACAAAGTGCAAAGATAGCGCAAACCTTAACATCCCTCTTGTGAACATCAATCCCAGCACACGTAGGGTGCATCACCCGCATGCTCTTGCCTCCTCTTTGTCTCAATGGACGTTCGACTCACGGCCTGCTGAGCACCTTATGAAGATCAAGTCTCCCTTGCGTGCTCCCCAAGCGGGGGCGACAGTTCGTGGTGCTGAAAGGTGCTGGGCTCAGATTCCTAAGCGGGCTTCTTGCACCAGAGAAACACCGGCCTCTGTGCAGCCCGTGGCAGGCAAGAGTATAGCATATAACGACGCAATTTTCATGCGACGTGGTGCGCCGCGGCGCATGGGCGATTCCTAAGAGTAAGGGGAAACAATGAACCCCTCCATGGTAATCAAGGTCAGGAACCTGCGAAAGACTTACCAGGATGGAACGCACGCCCTACGTGGCCTCAAACTTGAGGTCCACGAGGGTGAGATCTTGTGCGTGGCAGGCCCCAACGGGGCTGGCAAGACGACCCTGTTACGCATCTTGGCAACTCAGTTATTGCCCACCTCCGGGGAAGTTCAAATCCTTGGGATCGACGCTATACGGTATCCAAAGCATGTCCGGCCCTATCTTGGGGTGATCTCCCAGGAAGCAAGGCCCGACCCCGACCGCACGCCGTGGCAACAAATATTCTACTACGGATGGGCTCGAGGACTGGGCCGCAGCCTAGCAAAAAGCCGAACAGAGGAAATCCTGAAGCTCCTTGGATTGTGGGAGATGAGGGATCGCATCGCCCGCGAGCTCTCCGGTGGACTACGACAACGCCTGTTGCTGGGAATGACCTTGATCAGTGGAGCCCCCATCTTGATCCTTGACGAGCCAACCGTGGGGCTAGATCCAATCGCCCGTCGAGACCTTTGGGATATAATAGGTCAACTTAAGACAAGCTCCACGATACTACTCACCACCCATTCTATGGAGGAGGCAGAGATAATCTCGGATCGAGTTGCTGTGCTATATGATGGAACGTTGATAGCCGTCGATTCCCCTCAGCGATTGATAACGACTCTGCCTTATAGCCAAAAAGTTCTGTTAACGAGCATATGCCACCGATCGTTTGTCAATTCTCTCAAGGAGTTCGGCAATACCAGGGAGGTGGCTGGGAAGGTGATCGTGTACCCGAACAGTTCGAGCTGCTTGCATCCATTGGTCGACCATCTGACGCGGCAAGGGAAGTCTTTCTTGGTAGGCCCAATAACCTTGGAGGATTACTATCTCGAGATAGTTGGAGGAAAGAGATGAGATGGATTTGCCAAGTTTACGCTGTTGCGCGTTTCAGAAAGCTATATCTGTTCTGGTATGCTCCCCAATCCCTGATGCCGCTCCTTTTGCTCTTCGTGTTTTGGAGGCTGGGGGGAGGGGAACTGAGCCAACATATTTTGGTGGGTTGGATGGTTGCCTTGGCAATCTCCAGCGGTGTCAGCACATTGCCGCAAAGCGTCTTGTTCTACAAGGTCCTCAAAATGCAAGACATGGTTGTTGCTTCCCCGATTCACCCATTCACGTATATGATGGGTACCGGTGTTCGCTCACTCCTCTACGCCCTTCCTGGCTGGGCCTTGATCCTTTCAGTTATGGTAGGGGTGTGGACTCTGGCACCGGCTTTAATCCCAAGGGTTTTAGTGCTCTTGCTCCTGACATGGCTCGTCTCATGCGTCATCGGCTTTGCACTAGCCAGCCATGTTGAAAGTATTGCGATCATCACTCCTGTTTCGAATCTGGTAGCGATGGGGCTTACTCTTCTGCCTCCAGTGTATTACCCGATAGAGTTTATCCCGGTGGGGTATCGATGGATCACGTATGTTTTCCCAACAACCCATGTCGCTCAGTTGATTAAGGGAGCAATGGGGATGGTAGAACTCTCCAGCCGCGACTCCATGCTGCATTGGGGCGTTGCTGTTTTGTTCACACTTGCTTTGTTGCTTTATATGGCTCAAAGGCTTCAATGGAGAGAGACCTGATCTTGTGAGCTCTCTCAGTAATTTCTATGGATCTTCCTTGTAAAACGCTGCTTTAGCAGGGTCTATTTGCGCATGTTCGGGGAAAACACCTGCATCATAAAATTCTTGGCAAGGCGGGTAAGGGGCCCCTAGATCTCCATAATTGGCGAAAGCGTCTATCCTGCTGATGTTCAGACATGAGTTCGGACATCTCCCTGAAGCATTCCACTGAAGAATGAATAAGCGTGGTTGATGACGTCCGTTATGGTTTCCCTGGCCAGGTGAACACGTTGCTTGAGCAGGACAAATAGACTAGAATATAGCTTCCATTTCCTTCCTTTGTATGCTCGGTCTCGAATCCCCGCCTTCGCGAGGACAAGTTTCCTCGCCGATCAGAAGCGCAATGGAATAGGTCAGAAGCATCATGGCCACCATCTTCTCCATTCGTTCCCGGCCCTTGTTCATGATCTTATCCAATCCGAGCAAACTCTTCAGATCTCTAAAGCTTTGCTCTACGTTCATCCTGGCCTGGTAAATTGCCACGGCCTCCTCAGGTTCCAGATCGCTGATCACCCATAAGGGCTCTCTAAGCCCTCTGTCCCATCGCCCCGCCAGATTGACCCTCACCTTCCCCTTGTAATACACTCCTCTAAGGAATATTCTCCCCCCGGGCAGATGGAGAGGGTTACTTTTCTCCCTTCTTCATCTGTGATGGTGGGTCGATTACCCGTATTTAGCCTGATGACAAAGCTGAGCCCCTCTCGTAGCATATTCTCGAACAACTTCTCATAGGCTCCCGATCCAGAACCAAGGGCTTCCCGGCCAATAATTCCCCGAGTTCAGCAATAACCCGATAGTGTTCCAAATTTCTCGAACTGCACTCATCCTCAATTGTCTTAGACGAATAGGTGATGAAGGTGAGTGTTCCTGGCTTGATATCTCTCAATGTCAGTAGGGTCACCGATGACATAGGGAGTCTCTTCCCAATAAAGCCGCTGGAGGGCTCGCTTAGGATCGCTGCTGTCCAGAAACCTTTGGATGGTCTTGTAGTTGGCCTCTGAACTTCCTTCCATAGCGTGGGATATATCCGAAATCCTTGGAGACCGGGCATCCAGTATTCCTTTCAGAATACGCGTTGCCTTTTCACTTTCTTCTGGCCGATCAAATGTCCGAACTCATGTCCCAAGGTCAGGATTAGCTCACCGCAATGGTGGAGCCCTCATTGGTCCTGGTGACCTCAATGCGCACCGGGAAGGCGTCCTTTAGCTCATCGATGTGAGTGATGACGATTATCCTCTCGAAGTCGTCCTGAATTGAATTTATGGCCTCCACCAGTTTCCCCCGCCCGGAAGCGTCCTGCGTGCCGAAGCCCTCATCGATGATCAGAGTGGGCAACGGCGCTCCCGCCCGCCGCGCCAGCAGCCTGGAAAGGGCGATACGCAACGCCAGATCTATCCGGAACGATTCCCCCCCGCTGTACATTTCATAGCTTCGCGTGCCCAGTTCGTCCCGGATATTGATATCCAGGGTTTCGATGGTCTCGCCCTTCTTGGTGCTCCGCTGGCTTTCGATCTCTACGCCCATCCGACCGTCGGTCATGCGAGCAAGCAGTTTGTTGGCCTCCCCCTGGATCTCCGGGAGGGCGGTCTCGATAATGAGTGCCTGGATTCCTTTCTTCCCGAAGGCCATCACCAGTTCATCGTAGATGCTTTTCTCCTCCGCCGCCCGACGCAGGGCCTGCCCTTTCTCTGCCCGTAACCTCTCCAGAGCGGCGCAGTGATCCAGTTGTTGCTGCACCGCCCCCAACCGCTGCCCCGCACGATGGCGCTGCTCCTGCAGGGAGTTGTAGCCTCTCTCCGCCTCCGCCAGCTTGCTGGTGATCTCCGGCAGGACCTTCAGTTCCTCCGAAAGTGTGGCTTGTCTTCGTGTTTCAGCCACGAGCAGCGATCCCCAGCGTCCGATGGCTCCCCTGGCTCGCTCCAACGATTCTTTCTCCTGAAGGATACCCCTCTCCGCCTCCCCCAGCTTCTGGTGTTGCCCCTCGTATTTTGACAGTTGCGAGAGCCGCTGTCTCACCCTTTTATGATGCTCTCCGTCATACCCCAGATCAGCGATTTCAGTCTCAACCTGGCTGAGTCTGGCTCTCTCCGCCAGGGCAAAATCACGCTTTTGCAGCTTCTCTTCAAGTTGGGCAAGCTGGATCTGCGCTGGAACCAGATCAAGGGCGGCCTTCTCGATCTCCAGGATTTCCCTCTCCAGGGTGGCTCGCCGGGCCTGTCCTGCCGCCCGCTCCTTGTTTATCCGCATCTCCATTTGAGCGATGGTGTTTCGCAGTGCTTGTTGTTCGGCAGCTCTCTCTTGCAGTTCTTTCTTGTTACTCTGATAGCTTTCGGTCCTGACTCGACCCTCCGCCTTGTAGTTGGCCAGGATCCTCTCCCTCCCCTCCTCCCCCAGCTCGGCCTCGCACAGCGGGCACTGAGCTGAAGGCTGAAGGCTGAAGGCTGGAGGCTGAAGGAGGAGATTGACCTTGTTTCGAAGGGACTTGATTTCCTCTTCCAACAGCTTGTTGGTTGACTTGAGATGGTGAATGCGGCCGGAGATCTCCTCCACCTGGGTTCTCTTCTGCCCTAATTCCTCCTCCCAGGAGGTGATTTCCTCCAGCCTTGCCTCCGCTTTCTTCAGTTCCCCGGCGACCACGGCCTTAGTCTGGATCCGAGACTCCAGCTCCTTGACCTTGCTCATCGCTACCCTCTGCTCGGCGGCGAGATCCGCCTCCGCCCTGGCGATGAGCCGCTCGATCTCGTTCTTGCTTTGCGAGAGGGACATCAACCGGGAGAGTTTGTCATTGAGGGCATCCTGCTCCCTCTGCACGACGATCAGTTGAGCATAGCCTTCCTCTATCTCGATCCGGCCGGCCAGGATGGCTTCGTGCTCTTTGATCCTGGCTTGATGCTCTTTGATCTGCCTTTCCCAGTAGTTTGATTCCTCTTTTGCCTGGCCGATGCGCCGTCTTACTTCCGTCAACTCCTGATTCTTAAGATCGAGGTTTTTCCTGGCTTCGCGATATTTTGCAAGGTTAGTTTCCTGGCTCCTGAGGTGCCCTTCGATTTCGGCGATGGACTCCTGGACGCCATGAAATTCCTCCTCGTATTCCGTCTTCCGCTTCAGTTCCCTCTCGATGTCGGCGATGTTGCTTTCCAGCCTTTCCTTTTCCCTTTCCCTTTCCCGGCCTAGCTCCCGTGCCCGTTCCTCAAGATCGTCGTAGATCTTAAGTCCCAGTATCTCGCCGAGCACCCTTTTTCGCTCTCCCGGAGTTTTGATGGTAAACTCAGCGGCACGCCCCTGCACCAGGAAGGCACTGTTGATGAAGGTCTGGTAGTCCATACGCAGGGTGTCTCTTATCTTGCGCTCCGTTTCGCGGACGGTGTTGCCGCTGACGGATTTAAAGCTCCCGTTGTGCCTCACCTGAAATTCGAGCACCGTCTGGCCCGGGCGGCGCGACCTTGATTTCGTTCTCTTGCGGATAACGCGGTACCGGATTGGTCCCATCAGAAACTCAAACTCAACATCCATCTCACTCTGTCCCTGATGAATGAGATCATCGTCGCTTTTAGCCCGGCTCTCGCCCCAGAGGGCCCAGGTCATGGCATCGAGCAAAGCGGATTTGCCGTTGCCGTTATCTCCACAGAGGCAGGCAACGTGAATGCCGCTGAAGTCCAGCGGCGGGGTGTTATCGCGGTAACACATGAAGTTGCGCAGGGCAAGTTTTAGGGGAATCAATTTCTTCCTTCAACTATTCAACTCATCCCCATTCTGAACTAAATCTGCATTCTTGTCAAGGCGGCGATTTGCTTTGTTCGGCATGATATATTAAACTAGATCGGATGCCTTTGAGGGAAGCGCTATGGATTTCCGATTAACGGAAGAACAGCAGTTGATCAAGGACATGGCCCGAAAGTTTGTCGACAAGGTCGTTGCACCCCGGGCAGAGGAGATGGAGGCAACCGGTGAGTATCCTTACGACATCACGTCCCAGATGAGCGAGCTGGGAATGATGGGTATTCCATTCCCCGAAGAATATGGCGGAAGCAGCGGTGATTGGGTCTCCATGAATATATGTATCGAAGAAATCTCCCGGGGCGACCTTAGTTTAGGGGTATTACTCGATGTGACCACCCTCGTTGGCGAGGAGCTCTTCCAGTTTGGCACTGAGGAACAGAAGCGCCAGTGGCTGGTTCCCATCGCCCGGGGCGAGAGAATCGGGGCCTTTGGCCTCACTGAGCCGGAGGCAGGTTCCGACGCCGGCGCCACCAGGACCACAGCGGTGCCTGACGGAGACGAATGGGTAATAAACGGCACCAAGCAGTTCATTACCAGCATCGGACTGGACAACGCTTCGATCGTGCTCATCACCGCCCGTACCAGGTCAGGAGAGAAGGGGAAAAGGGATATCATTAACACCTTCATCGTGCCCAAGGGCAGTCCTGGATTCACTCTGGGTAAGAAATACGACAAGATGGCATTGCCCCATTCTGCCACCCACGAGTGCATCTTTGAAGATTGTCGCCTCCCCAGTGATGCTCTCCTGGGTAAAGAAGGTAAGGGATTTTCGCAACATCTGGCGGCGCTGCAGACCGGCCGCATCAGCATCGGGGCCTGCAGCGTCGGCCTGGCCCAGGCGTGTTTTGAGGCCGCCCTCAAGTATGCCAGGGAGAGGGTTCAATTTGGAAAGCCGATTTACAGTTACCAGGGAGTTTCTTTTAAGCTAGCCGATATGGCGATGCACATTGAGCTGGCGCGCACCATGGTCCTCAAGGCAGCATGGTTGAAAGACAATAACCTGCCCCATACCCTGGAAGCGGCATACGCCAAGCTTTACGCCTCGGAGATGTGCGAGAAGTGCGCCAGCGATGCGGTCCAGATCCACGGAGGATACGGCTTTATGAACGAGTACCCCGTCTCTCGCTACTACAAGCAGTGCAAAGCCTTACAGATCGTTGAGGGAACATCCGAGATACAACGGATCGTTATCAGTCGGAACCTGGGGTAATATCAGGAGGATGGGAGTGAAACTGTGCGGCAGGGTTCACAAATACGGCGCCAACGTCGATACCGATGCCATCATTCCGGCGCGGTATCTCAACGTCTCCGACCCGGCGGAGCTCGCCACACATTGTATGGAGGATATAGACCCTGATTTTGTCAGGAGAGTGCGGCCGGGCGATATGATTGTGGCTGCCACCAACTTCGGCAGTGGCTCATCTCGAGAGCACGCCCCGCTGGCCATCAAGGCATCGGGGGTGAGTTGTGTCATCGCTCAGAGCTTCGCACGCATTTTCTTCCGCAATGCTATCAATATCGGCCTGCCGATTCTGGAGTGCACCGAGGCTGCGGAGAGAAGCGAGCCCGATGATGTTCTGGAGGTCGAGCTTGCCAGCGGAGAGATCACGAATATCACCAGGGGTATCGCCTTCAAGGCGGAGCCGTATCCCGATTTCATGGTGGAGTTGATCTCGGCTGGGGGATTGGTGGAGCACACCAGGAGGAAACTGGGAATATCTGACTGAAAGGAGTTGCCTTACGTGAGCAAATCTGACCAACATTTTCTCGATTCATTCTTCAATGCCCGGAGTGTGGCCATAGTCGGGGCGACGCGTAATCCCGCCAAGCTCAACCACCAGTTGACTGAAAATCTGGTCCGGGTGGGCTATACCGGCAGGTTATACCCCGTCAATCCGAATTCCGCCGAGATATCGGGATTGCCGGCCTTCGCCAGCGTGGGGAACGTACCGGGGGAGATAGACCTTGTCGTAATTTCGGTTCCTTTTCCGGCTGTTCCTGGTGTTGTCCGGGAGTGTGTCGAGAAGGGCGTCAAGAGCATTGTCATCGTGTCGGGCGGATTCTCTGAGGCCGGGGCGGAAGGAGAGAGGATGCAGGGAGAAATCCTGAACCTTGCCCGGCAGAACGGAGTGAGGATTCTGGGACCAAATACCCTCAGCCCGATCAATACGGAGAACAATCTGGCAATCAGCTTTCACCCCTGCAAGGAGACGAGGAGGGGCGGACTCTCCTTCATCTCGCAATCGGGCTTGTACGACTACAAGCTCCATTGGTTGCTTGGTTGTGTGGGGATTTGCAAGATACTCGATCTGGGCAACAAGATGGACGTTAACGAGGTTGATGCCCTTGAGTATCTTGGCGAGGATGCTGATACCCGGGTAATAGCCATGCATATGGAAACCATCAGGGGCGATGGCAGACAGTTTATGGAGGCTCTCAAGAATGCCTGCAGCAAGAAGCCAGTGATTATACTGAAATCCGGCAGGACGACATCTGGCTCTCGAGCGGCTGCCTCACACACCGGGTCATTGGCGCAAGAGAACGATGTGGTGGTGGACAACCTCTTCAGGCAGGCCGGGGCGATTCGTGTTCAGAACCTGGAGGAATTATTTGGCTTCGCCAAGGCCTTTGAATTTCTGCCTCCGCTGAACGACAATCGGACTGCCATTATTAGTATCTCCGGCGGTGAGGGTGTCATCGCCACCGACGCCTGCGAGCAGTACGGTTTTCGCCTGGCAGAGTTCAACGAGGAGACACGCAGCAGGTTGAAACGAATCTCTCCCCCGTGGGACATGCCACTCAATCCTTTTGACCTTGGGGTGGCGATGCAGTTTCATGCTCGTAACCCTGCGGAGGCCGTGGCGGCATTGTGCTCCATACTCGATGACGAAGGCGTTGATTCTATGGTGATGCAATCCCCATCGGTGATGCTGCTGGGAATGGCAGAGATAGCGCCACCATCCGCCATGCCTTCATTAATGGATCAGGTTGCGGATGTCTTTGCCACATTAAAGGAAAATGGGAAACCGGTGGTCTTGTGGCGATCAACGATGGATAGCATGGAGGACGAGTTCGTGAGAAAACTGGAGCTACGTCGCGTACCGGTGTTCCCCACCTCGCAGGAAGCTATGAAGGTGCTGGGGGCTTTGCTCACCGACCAGAAACGGCGATCGGGGTAAAGAGGACTTATCGAGCACACCTGATGTGAAAATCGAAACGAGGGGGATATAGAGTGCGCTTCACTGTGGCGGTTTTGCCCGGGGATGGCGTCGGGCCGGAGGTGGCTGCCGAAGGCGTCAGGGTCCTGACGAGGGTGGGTGAGAGGTTTGGGCACGAATTCGATTTGCAGTATGGCGACATCGGTGGGGTCTCCATCGACAACCACGGCCTGGCTCTTACTCCACAGACCCTGAAGATGTGTAAACGGTGCGACGCGGTCTACCTCGGGGCGGTGGGGGGCCCCAGGTGGGACGACCCGCTGGCTAAAGTGCGGCCGGAGGATGGCCTTCTCGGGCTGCGCAAGGGATTGGGACTCTTTGCTAATCTGCGACCGGTGAAGGTCTTCCCCATGCTTGTAGATTCCAGCAATCTCAAGCCCGATGTGGTAAGAGGAGTGGATTTGGTATTCGTGCGCGAGCTCACCGGCGGACTCTATTTCGGCAAGCCTAAGAAAAGGTGGGAAACCCCACGGGGCCGGCGGGTGGTGGATACCCTGGCTTACTCGGAGAGGGAGATCGAGCGCATCATCAGGGTGGGGTTTGAGCTTGCCCGAACCCGGCGCAAGAAGCTCACCTCGGTGGACAAGGCCAACGTACTGGAATCGTCGCGACTCTGGCGACAGATTGCCACCGAGATCGCCTCAGAATATCCTGATGTGGAATTGGAGCACCAGCTCGTCGATGCCTGCGCCATGCGATTGATCCAGCGTCCTGCCGATTTCGACGTCCTGGTCACCGAGAATATGTTCGGTGACATCCTCACCGACGAGGCCTCGATGCTGGCGGGATCCATGGGAATGCTACCTTCGGCCAGTCTGGCAGGGGTGCCTCGAGGCGGGGTCTCCCGGGCTTTCGGCATGTACGAGCCGATTCACGGCAGTGCCCCCCGGCGGGCGGGGCAGAACATCGCTAATCCTATCGCTACCATCCTGAGTTGCGCCCTGATGCTGCGCTATTCCTTTGGCTTACCGGGGGAGGCCGGGGCGGTGGAGGGGGCGGTGAATCAGGTTCTGGAGGAGGGTTATCGTACCTACGACATAATGGCTGAAGGAATGAAGCAGATCGGAACAAGAGA
>JALPYG010000052.1 GCA_023271215.1 Dehalococcoidia bacterium | reverse complement strand
CCCAGGTGGAATCGATATCCTGTGAATTCTTTGCCCGGCTGCCTCAAATCGTATATCCCAGCCAATAGCTTCTCCGAAGGCGCTATATTGAATGCGGTGGTTGGCAGTTATTGTTTTAGGATTGGTGATGGTAATAGGGAACACCGCAGTATCGCCTGCTTCAATCATCTGATCCGGGAAATCACTGCGTATATCGATAATTCGCACCTCTGCTTCTATAATATAAACAAAAAGGGTGACTCTTCCGTCCCAGAAACTAACATCTATGCGATGTTCTCCAATAGGGGCATCGCCTGGAGTTTCAACAACTACATTAACTGTTCTGGATTCCCCAGGTGGAATTGATAATCTGTGAATATTTCGCCCCATTGCCTCAAATCGTATATCCCAATCACGGGCTTCACCAAACGCCCAATATTGAATGCGATGGCCTATCCTTCTTGGTTTAAGATTCCTGATGGTAATAGGGAACACCGCAGTATCGCCTGCTTCAATGATTTGACCAGGGAAATCACTTCGTATAACGATAATTGGCTCCCACTCCTCCTCACCTTGCCCCTCTGCCACTGCAACAGGTATGCTTTGTATTAGAAGCATGAGCAAAACTAGAAACACCAGCAACGGTATTCGCTTAGCATTAAAGTTTTTTATCATCTGTATCACCTCACCTTATATCCAGTTTCATAAATTTAGTATATGCAATAGCGAAGAATATCGCTGGTATGACAAATAATGCCAGGATATTCATCCATACTGCATAGAGCCTATCAAAGATGTCCGGGTCTTCAACTGGTATGGCATCACCTGGTATGTGAATCATGCCCATCATACCGCCCACGCCAATATCAAGTGCTGTGGAGATTTTCTCAAAATGCGTCGCCGGACTCAATATGGCAAATGCTTCAGTTATTGGCCTTTTCCTCTCCCAATACGCTTCACTCTCTCTTCTCCATTCAGCCCATTCTTCGTCAGCAAATGGGTCGATTTCAAATTCAGGCATCTCGGGTACTCGATCATCTCCCTCCTGTCTTTCATCTGGTGGTGGTCTCATTGGTGGTCTCATTGGTGGCATAGCAGGTGGCTCGGGTTCAGGCCCAACTATCATTTCTGCAGCAAACGGAGCAATGGCCGGCAAAATAAGTGAAATCACAAGTATGATGCCAAAGGCAAACATAATAGAAGATCCACTGTTCTTAAATAGAACCGATGACATAAGTGCAATTGCAAAAAATGACAACAGCAGTATTACAGAAATAATTCCAAATAAGGCGATGTTTACAAACTCACCAATAGTTGGAACTATGTCCGATATGAGGAGCATTGCCAGAGAGATTCCAAAAGTCATACCAATGGCGAGTATAATTACAAGCAGTCCTGCTATTGCCTTCCCGTTTATAATTTCATCACGATATATGGGATGGGATAACAGTGTTTTAAGTGTTCGATCTTGCCTCTCCTTAGATATAAGATCAAAACCCATAACTACTGCCAGAATCGCTCCAAGTACTGGCATTGCCATCCTCATCCACATGAATGCATAGAGTGGGGATGGTCTTTCGGGCATCCACTCCGCCCTCACATGTATGACACCTGGGTATCCTGGTGGGCCTGCTGGCATCGGTATCCTTATATCTTCTGCATCTTCTATTCTTTCTATATGCTCCTTATACCTATCAAGCGCATCGTGATACATATTAATTCCTTCGTGAAGTGAATATGCAGACAGCAGAAGAAATATAAGGAATACAATGATGAATTTGCCACTCCTTATATGGTCTATAAACTCCTTTCGTACTATATTTGTCAGTCCGTTCCTATTGCTTCTCATATCAAATCACTCCTTTTTACGAAATTATGCCGGAATGCCCCGCCCTTTAGGCGGGGAGCTTCACTCCTTATAAATGGAGAGGAATACTTCCTCCAGTGTTGGCTCGTGCATTTTCATGCCTTTCATACGGATGTGTTTTTCAAATAGAATTCCAGATACGTCCTCTCTAATATCGGAAGTGGACTCTATAACCACTCTTTTTCGATCTTCACTATACTCGATCTTCAGGATATCACTATGGGTTAAATCTGGAATTGGATCAAATGCCTCGATTATCATCTGTTTCTGATCTTCTCCCATGCCACTGAATTCTCTTTTAAGTTCATCAATCGTACCTTTCGCTATCAGTCTACCTTCCTTTATAATTCCTATTGTTTTGCAAACATTGCTTACCTCAGGCAAAATATGGGAAACTATAAAAATTGTCTTTCCTTCATCAGATAATCGCTTTACGAGATTTCGATACTGAAAAACGCTTTCGGGGTCTAAGTTTGCCGTTGGTTCATCCAAAAACAGTATCTTGGGGTCGTTTATAAGTGCCTGAGCCATACCAAGTCTCTGAGTCATACCTCGAGAAAATTGACCTACTTTCTTTGTCACACCTCCAAGATTAACAAGTTCAAGCACCTCCTCTATCTTCTTCTGGCGCGCACTTTTTTCAATTTTATAAAACCCGGCAAAGTAATTAAGATTCTCCGCTGCAGTCATATTGGAGTAGAATCCAATATCTTCGGGTAAATATCCAACGATATTTTTTACACTAAGTGGATCTTTTGAGACTTCTATATCGTTTACAAAACATTTGCCGTGGGTAGGTTCAATCATTCCGACGAGCATCAGTATTGTTGTGCTTTTTCCGGCACCATTTGGACCAAGAAATCCGAAAATGTCTCCCTCTTCTACCTCCAGATTAAGTCCATCTACTGCTTTTACCCCATTATAGTTTTTTGTTAAATTTTCTGTCCGTATCATGTATCTCATATATTCCACCTGCTTCTTTTGATTTGTTATACTCCACTGCCCCTGAAGATTTAAATTTTTTGATTGTATATTAAGTAGCCTCCTTCTATTATATCACCTCTAATGTTCATCTATCACCCCCTTTGCTTTGTCTACATCATTGAGATCGCTGTGCCACGCCCTGACTTCGCATCATACTTAACGAATTTCCTTTGGGCTCTCTTTGCCCCCTCACCTTTTTTGCCTTTTTTCCATCCATCTTCATCTTTTCCCTCAGCTATCTTTATTATAACGCCCCAATGTTAAGATTCTGTTAAGAGATTGTTAAGATAAGGTTGCATCTATATCTTGACATTATCAGATTAGGTGGTAGCCAGGGAAGAACTATAACCGATCCTTCACCTTTGCTGCCAGTGGCCGGGTCATCCCTGGAACCGAGGCCAGTTCGTCGAGCGAGGCAGACATAATCTCCCTGAGAGTGCCAAACCTCTTGAGCAGGGCTTGTCTGCGCTTGGGCCCGATGCCGGGTACCTCATCGAGTTCAGAGGTGAGCGCGCCCTTTCCTCTCACCTTTAGATGATAGGAAAGGGCAAAGCGATGCGATTCATCCCGAATACGCTGCAAGAGATAAAGCGCCTGTGAGTTTCGGGGCAGGGTGATCGGCTCGGCTGCCTGGGGAAGGAAGATTTCCTCGTTTTCCTTGGCGATGCCGGCTATGGGAACGGATTCAATGCCCAGCTCACGGATGACCTCCAGGGCGGCATTGAGGTGTCCCCGCCCCCCATCGATGAGGACCAGATCGGGGGTTGAGCCCCAACTTTCACCGGTTTCTTCTTGTCCGGCACTGGATGTTCTCCTGAAGCGTCGCCGCAACACCTCCCGCATCATGGCGTAGTCATCGATGCCGGCCACTGCCCTGATCCGGAACCGGCGATAATGCGACGATTTCGGTTTACCACCCATAAAGACAACCATGCTGCCCACCGCCGCCGTCCCACGTATGTCGGATACGTCGTAACACTCTATTCGCTGGGGCATTCGAGGCAGGCGCAAGCGATCCTTTAACTCCTCCAGGGCAGCGGCGGTTTTTCCGCTATCGGCGAGCCACTTTATCCGGGATTGCTCCAGTAACTCTGAGGCATTCTGAGCAACCAGATACACCAGTCTCTTCTTTTCCCCGCGGCGCGGCGTCAGTAATCGAACCCGGCGACCACGCTTGCTCTCCAGCCAGGTCTCGATCAACGGCTTATCCACCAGTTCTGTCTGGAGCAGTATCTGTGGCGGGATGGTCGCTCCGGAACTGTAGAACTGTTCCACAAAACTCGCCATGATCTGGCGGGGATTCTCGTCCTGCACGCCCTCGAGAAGGAAATGCTCCTGGCCCAGTAACTTGCCCCCGCGGACGAAGAATACCTGGGCGCAGGCCTCATTCTTGTCCTGAGCAATGGCAATTACATCTTCATTGACTTTACGGGTAGAGACAACCTTCTGCTGCTCGATGATGCTTTCAATCGCCTGAATCTGGTCTCGCAACGAGGCAGCCTTCTCGAAATCCAGGTTTGAAGCTGCCGCCGACATCTTCTTCTTAAGCTCACGTATCACCTGGGCCTGTTTTCCCTCTAGAAAGAGTATCACCTGGGCGATGATCCTCTGGTACTCCTCTCGGTTCACCGCCCCGACACACGGTCCCGCACATCGGCTGATGTGATATTTAAGACAGGGACGAGTATCGGGCCCGGTGATGACTTTCTTGCAGGTTCGATAGGGGAAGAGTTTGTTCACCAGGTTCATGGTTCGGCGAAGGGAGCCGGGCCCGGCGTACGGACCGAAGTACCGGCTTCCATCCTCGATCAGACGCCTGGTCAGTTGCACGCCGGGCCATTCCTCGGCGAGGGTGATCTTGAGATAGGGATAGCTCTTATCGTCCTTGAACCGAACATTATAATAAGGTCGATACTTCTTGATGAGGTTGCATTCGAGGATGAGGGCCTCTTGCTCCGAATCGGTGACGATGAAGTCGATATCAGTTGTCATGGATACCATCTTCCGAAGCTTTGGGGGCAGGGCCTGGGATGCAAAGTATGACCTCACTCGATGCTGCAGGCTGGCTGCTTTGCCCACATAGAGGACAGCCCCGCCATCGTCCCGAAAGAGATAGACTCCCGGCTTGTCCGGCAATTGGGATTGCTTTCCACCGGTTTCAAATCTCATAATGTCATCTGACTTTTGTAAGCAATCTACTCTTATCAAGTAAAAGTGCGCTCATCTATCCCCGGCAATCCGGCTCACGCTGATGATCCCCCGCACCCTCTCTAGCCGGGAGAAAAGCCGGCTTAGATGGCCGATGTCTGTAATGTCCAGGATGAGGTACACCGAGGCGGTAGCATCATCGTGATTTACGTTGGAGATCGAGGTAATATTCACTTTGTTCTCCGAAACAACGGTGCTGATATCTCTTATCAGCCCCACCCGGTTGTATGCCTTGATGCAAATCGAGACCGGATAGGAGCGAACGCTCTGGCCCCAACTGACGTCGATTAACCTCTCTTTCTCACTCTCGGCGCTGATATTAGGGCAGTCCCGGCGATGAATGGTGACGCCTTTAGTTCGAGTGACGAAGCCGGCGATCTCATCGCCGGGAACCGGCATGCAGCATGGTGCAAGGTGTGTCAGCAAATCGCCGACTCCGAGCACCTGGATGCCGGTGGGTGCCGCCGGTCGCTTTGGGGCTGTTGGGGGAGGTGATACGGTTTCCTCCCTGGGAACTAACTTGGGGCCGATCTGATGGGCGCTGATATCTCCACACCCGATGGCAATCAGGAACTCGTTGAGATCGTCGTAGTCGAATAAGCTTGCTATTTCTATCCCGCTGGCACTCACCCCAAGGCGTCTAAGCTCCTTCTCAAAGAGTGCCTTCCCCCGTTCGAGATTCTCGGCTCGCTCTCGTCTTCGGAACCACTGCCTGATCTTATCCCGTGCCAGATGGCTCTTGACATAACCAGAGTGTGGGTTCAGCCAGTCGAGGCTTGGCCCGCGATCCGACTTGGTGCTGAGTATCTCGACTACATCCCCATTCCGAAGTTGGTGAGTCAGTTGAACGAGCTTGCCATTGACCTTGGCCCCGGTGCAGCGATGGCCCAGCTCGGTATGAATTCGATAGGCGAAATCAAGTGGGGTGGCCCCTCGAGGTAATTCTTTGATCTCGCCCATGGGGGTAAATACGTAGACCTGATCCTTAAAGACGTCGGCTTTGAGTGACTCCACGAGATCAGTCCCGGTGAGATCCTGGCGCCATTCTATGAGTTGCCTGAACCAGGCCAATTTCTCCTCAAAGCCTATGTCTTTCTTAGCGCCTTCTTTGTAGCGCCAGTGGGCCGCAACCCCGTATTCGTCGGTGCGATGCATATCGTGAGTGCGAATCTGTATCTCCAGTGGTTTGCCTTCGAGCGCTATCACTGTGGTGTGAAGCGATTGATACATGTTCCCTTTGGGGTTAGCAATGAAATCATCGAACTGTCCGCGCAGCGGATGCCAGAGGCTATGAATGATGCCCAGGGCGTTATAACAATCGGAGATTTCGTCAACAAGGACGCGAATCGCCAGGAGATCGTGAATCTCACTGAATTCCTTTCCCTGCTCGGCATATTTCTGCATCTTGGTATAAATGCTGTAGATGCTCTTTGGCCGGCCGCTGATATCAGCCTTCACTCCTGCTTTCTGAAACTCGTCTTTCAGAACTCGGCTGGCGTAGGTGATGTATCTGTCCCAGGCTGTTTTCCTGACCTCCAGAAGGTGGGCGATCTCCCGGTGATCATCCGGCTGAAGCCAGCGAAATGAGAGGTCTTCCAACTCCTGTTTTAGGCGCCATATTCCCAGCCGGTGGGCAAGGGGAGCGTATATCTCCATTGTCTCTCGAGCAATGCGATCACGCTTCTGCGGAGGCAGAGGGCCCAGGGTGCGCATGTTGTGTATCCTGTCAGCCAGCTTGATGAACACCACGCGAACGTCTTGCGACATAGCAAGCAGCATCTTGCGCAGGTTGTCTGCCTGGGGGTGGCTATCTTCGACCTTCTCTGAGCCTCGCCTGGCGATCATGTTCAACTTGGTTGTGCCGTCAACCAGATTTCTAACTTCCACCCCAAATCTGCGCTCAATTTCTTCCAGCGCTATCCCGCAGTCCTCGGGCACGTCGTGGAGCAAGGCAGCAATTATGCCGGCGGCGCCAAGACGGAGATCAGCCACAATGCTAGCGGTTTGGACAGGATGTTCCAGATAGGGTCTCCCTGACTTGCGAACCTGGCCGGCGTGCGCCTCGAGCGCAAAGCGGTAAGCTTCCTCGATCAGAGGGAGATCCTCCGGGGGAAGGTAGGCGCTTACCTTGGCGACGAGTTCTTGGGAGTCCACATTATAAGTATAGCGTCGGACTGATAGATGTGCAACAAAAATCTGGCCAACCTCTTCTAAAACATGGATGCCTGTGGTATACTGGCGATGAAGCCAGGTCAGGGGGTGGTTTCACCACGGCGGTGAGGTAAGATAATACTATGGAAACACTATTAAACGTAAGAAACGTATCAAAGCAGTTTGGCAAGAATACTGTTGTAGATCAAGTATCCTTTGACGTTCGTAAGGGTGAAATACTCGGCATTCTCGGTCCCAATGGGGCGGGGAAGACCACGGTAATTAGAAGCATCATGGATATAATACGACCGGACTCAGGGGAAATTAGATTTAATTTTCAAGACAACAACAACTTTTTGTCTCAATTAGGCTATTTACCCGAAGAACGAGGTTTGTATAGAGACTCCAGGGTGACGGATATACTATTGTATCTTGCTCAACTTAAGGAATATCCCAGAGATAGAGCGCGAAAAAGGGTGCTGGAATACCTTGCCAAATTTGATTTAGAGAATGCCGGGAAAATGAAAATAAAAGAACTTTCCAGGGGAATGGCGCAGAAAGCGCAATTTATCGGCGCCATACTTCACGAGCCGGCTATCTTGATTCTTGATGAGCCGTTTTCCGGATTAGACCCTGTTAGTCAGGACGTATTTTCGGAAGAGATTAGGAATTTGGCAAAAAATGGTGTTGCTATTTTACTTTCTTCTCATCAAATGAATTTAGTGGAAAATATCTGTGATCGCATCTTTATGATTCATAAAGGGAAAAAAGTATTATACGATACTCTTTTAAGGATCAAGCAAGATTTTGGCAGTTTTAAGTGTGAGATTATGAGTGAAGAGAATATCAGGGATAAGCTTATAAACTTCAAAGAAACCGAAAAGATAGAGCAAGAAGGCCTTCGCACGACGATCTATCTTAAGAAAGGCGTTGAGCCAGGTCAGTTTATCCAAAAATTGCCAGACAATATATCTATTGAGGAGGTTACAATTAAGAGAGATTCGCTTCACGATATTTTTGTGAGAACTGTAACCGAAAATTAGGGATTGAGGTTTCTTCTATGAAAACAATACAGAACAATACGATAAGAACCGGCATTAAGGTTGCTTTGTGGGAAATCAGAAAATTAGTGTGGAACAAAGCCTTTATTATTTCCCTTCTATTGACGCCGGTTATCTGGGGTCTATTTATGGGACTGCCAAGACTTTTTGAGAAAATCGAGGAACCCGCTGTTCCTCCCACAACTTATATATACGTAGTAGATGAAATTGGTATTTATGAATCATTGTCTCAAATGGTAATTGATATAGATAATCTGTTTCTAAGAAAGCATACAGGCCCTCTAGATGACTTAAGAAATCGCATCGAAGGTGATGCAAATGCTGGATACGTGCACATAACAGAAGAGATATTTGAAACAAGACTAATCAGTGTAATGACAGGTACAGGAGATACTCACATTCCACTTGCCTTTAATACCAGACTCAAGGAAACACTAACCCGCTATGAATTAGCAATGCACAATGTAGAAGCGGGGGATATCGAAAAAATTGTTGCCGGATATTTCGTTAGTGTTAGTCCGGTTATTGAAGAAATTGTGGATCCAATGGATCGTGTTAGAAAATGGATTCCACCGATTTTTGCAATGATAATCTTTTTTATGGTCTTCATGAGCGGAATGACGACTATGCAAAGCGCTACATCCGACAAAAGAGATAAAATGATTGAAATTTTACTTTCTTCGGTATCTGCAAGCAGTCTGATGTATGGAAAGATCGTTGGTAATTTCTTTGCCGGACTTATTCAATTGGCAGTATATTTGATATATGCACTAATGTTTATACATTTTCTGGGCATTCCTGGCCTTGGCCATATTCCGGTGCATCAATTACTTTCTTATGTTATCTCACCTGAATTGCCGTTATTATTGTTTTTTGCTCTCGTGGGCTATCTTTTGTTTTCTTCCATATATGTCGGGCTGGGGGCTACAATGGAAGACGTTATGAATGCTGGAAATTTTCAAGGAATCATTATGTTGCTCCCAGCCTTATCCGCTCTTTTCATAAGCCCTGTTATCGGCAATCCAGAAGGAATTATTGCCCAGATTGGAAGCTATATTCCGTTTACGGCCTCCATAGTAATGATACTAAGAATCACCCTTATTGACTTGGCTTTGATAGAAATTGTTATTCCAGTAGTTATTTTACTGGCATCAACAGTGCTTATGGCGAAACTTGCCGGCAAGATATTCAGAACAGGAATGTTGATGTACGGGAAGGAAGCGGATCCGAAAGAAATGTGGAAGTGGTTGAGACAGTAACCCTTCTTTGCACTCTAGTGCCTACGATGCGAATCCCGGAAAAATCGGGAATGTGGCGGGGCAAAGTTGGAAATGGAGAGTCATGCGCATCGTATTTATGGGAACGCCCGAGTTCAGCGTGATCATTCTAAGGCGACTGATCTCCAGTGAACATGCGATAGTAGCTGTCTACTCTCAGGCGGATAAGCCCGCAGGGCGCGGACGGGTTGTCCGCACTTCGCCGGTGAAACAGCTTGCTCAGGAGCATGACCTGGTGGTATTCCAGCCAAAGCGACTGAGAGATAGAGCTGAGGTTGCTCAATTAGCCGACCTGAAGCCAGATGCCATAGTCGTTGCCGCCTTCGGGCAGATATTGCCCCGGGAGATACTGAACATCCCGGAGTTCGGCTGCCTGAACGTTCATCCATCCCTCCTGCCCCGGTATCGCGGCGCCTCCCCTATCCCCTCTGCCATTCTGGCTGGTGATGACATAACCGGTGTTAGCATTATGCTCGTGGACGAAGGCATGGACACTGGACCTGTTCTAAGCCAGAGGACGGTTTCAATACACGGCGAAGATACCGCTGAATCACTGGAATTGAGACTGGCCCAGGTTGGAGCCGATCTCCTGATAGAAACTCTCTGCCAATGGTTTGAGCGTCGTTTGGTGCCACAGCCTCAAAAAGAAGAGGAGGCGACTTACACCAAACCTCTTTCCAAGAGCGATGGAGAAATAGATTGGAACCTTCCGGCGGTGGAACTCTCGAGAAGAGTGCGTGCCTTCTATCCCTGGCCTGGATGTTTCACTCTATGGCAGGGGAAG
>JALPYG010000051.1 GCA_023271215.1 Dehalococcoidia bacterium | reverse complement strand
GAACCATGAACTTTGAACTTTGAACCATGAGGCCGATTGAAATCATGGCAGGAAAAGGGGTGATAACATGGAATACTCAGCACTTTACATAAAAGAAGCACGGGCAATTGAGAAGGTCAAAGGCTCGCTGCTGGTGACACAGAGTGTCCCGGGGATAAAATTTGAGGAAATCGTTGATGTCCAGCTCCGCAGCGGAGAACTGAAACTCGGCAAAGCGATAGACATCAGTGGTGAAACCAGCGTAATCCAGGTCTTCGGCGGGGTCAGCGAGGTTGACCTGGTGGGAAGTCGAGTCAGGTGCAAGGGCGAGACCCTGAAATTGCCCGTCTCTATCGATATTCTGGGCCGCATCTTCAACGGGATGGGAGAGCCGATCGATGGCAACCCTCCTATCATTCCCGATGATTACCTGGACATCAATGGAGAGCCGATCAACCCGGCGGCGCGCATGCCGCCGGCGGAGTTTATCGAGACCGGCATCTCCGCAATCGATGGCCTGAATGCCCTCGTCAGGGGGCAGAAGCTGCCGCTGTTCAGCGGGGCCGGACTGCCCCACAACCGGATCGCCGCCCAGATCATCCGCCAGGCAGCAGTCAAGGGCAAGGAAGAGAGATTCGCCATAGTCTTCGGTGCCCTCGGCGTGAGCTACGACGAAGCCTCGTTTTTCATGAGAAATCTGGAAGAGACCGGCGCACTGGAAAGGAGCGTGGCCTTTATCAATACCGCGTCCGACCCGGTGATCGAACGCATATCCACGCCGAGGTTAGCACTCACCGCGGCGGAATACCTGGCATGGCAGCACGACATGCACGTCCTGGTTATCCTTACCGACATGACCAATTACTGCGAGGCTCTGCGTGAGCTCTCCGCCATGCGGGAGGAGATTCCCAGTCGCCGAGGATACCCCGGTTACATGTACACCGATCTCGCCACGATGTACGAGCGCGCCGGGAGAATCAGCGGCAAAGAAGGCTCGGTGACCATCATACCCATCCTGACCATGCCCGATGACGACATTACTCACCCGATCCCCGACCTCACTGGATACATCACCGAGGGACAGGTCGTGCTCTCCCGTGAGTTTGACCGCAAGGGAATCTATCCCCCGATCGACGTGTTCCTCTCCCTTTCCCGAATGATGAAGGAGGGGATTGGCCCCGGCCAGACCAGAGAGGACCATAATAATGTCTTTATGCAGTCGTATGCGGCCTACGCCGAGGGATGCTACCTGCGGGAGATATCAACAATCATCGGCGCCGAGGGGCTGAGCGACCGGGATAAGGTATACCTTAATAATGCCGATGCCTTTGAGACAAGATTCATCGCGCAGGGCGAGACTGAGAAACGGAAGGTGGAGCAAACCCTGGATATCGGCTGGCAACTCTTCGCCAACCTGGCCGAAGAGGACCTGAAGCTCATCAGCGAGGAATTCATCAAGAAGTATCACCCGAAGTATCGGGCTGCCCCAGAGGAATAGACTCCGGAAATCGGGTTGGAGGCAAATCTAATGGTTTATGGTGGAGGAGCAGCAGCAGCAGGAGCAGCGGCCGCGGTAATAGCTAACGCCATTAAGGCAAGTGGGGCAATTATCAGGGTAGAGCCGGGCGAATTTCAGAAGATTCTATCCAGAGTAGATGAACCACTGGTCGTTCGAGCTGAAGGTGGTTGGCGGACTAAGAATTACCAGTACCTCACGGCATATAAGGGGCTTATTTTCCACACCAAATCGCAATCCGAACTTTCACTCCCCTCGCGTGTTGAAATGATTTCGGCAGACAAGATTTGGATACCAGATTAGTAACCGTTCAGCCATTCTAGAGGCTCTTTCGACAGGATTACAGGATTAGCTTTGTCCCCCCGAAGGCGGGGAGTGGGGATTCCCATCTCGTTTATCCTGTTATCCAGTCAAAAACTTAAACCTTGCTGAATGGATACCAGATTAGGGAGAACCAATGCCACAATTAATCAGGGTCAGGCCAACCAAGATAGAACTGGTTAGGCTCAAGCGTCGGCTTTCGCTGGCCAAGCGCGTGCAGAAGATAGTCAAGGACCGGCTCTCGATTCTGACCATGGAATTCCTGCAGGTGGCCAGAGAGAGTGTGGCGAAGAAAAGGTCTCTGATCGAGGAGTTCGCCATGGCCTACCGGTCGCAGACGGTTGCCGCCGGATATCACGGATACATCGCGTTAGAGAAGGAGTTCGCCGCTTCTGAAGCTGATTTGAGGGTCGCCACTGGATCGAGGAATGTCGCCGGAGTGAGAGCTCCAGTGTTCGAGCTGAAGGAGGGCAAGACTGGAGCGTCACCGGGGTTCAGCCTGATTGACACCTCGTCCGCCGTCGATCAGGCGGCGGAATCGTTCCGGAAGTGCCTTGAAGTCATCGTCGAATTGGCCGAGCTTCAGCGGAACCTGGAACTCCTGGGAATGGAGATCAAACGGGCAAAACGGGTGAGTAATGCCCTCGAATATGTGGTCATCCCCAACCTGCAGGTGACGATAAAGCACCTCAATATGAAGTTTGAGGAGAGGGAGCGGGAGGAGAAGTCGCGGCTCAAACGAGTTAAGGTCCTCCTGCAGTGAGACCAGCCATGGTAGAGGAAGTGCTCTATGAGAAGGCGCTCCAGCGGTATCTCAGTGACGAGTTGAAGGTAGTCAATGCCCATCTGCCACGGCAATGCAAGCCACTTTCGGAGCTTCTAGGCGAAGAACACCCTCACGTAGTCTGTAGTGACGGAAGTGTGCAGTCCTTCAAGCGGAGGGAGCTGGCCTACCTTGCCGGGCTGCTGAATGAGGAGGAATGCCGGAGGTTGCTGCTCCCCATGCTCATTGAGGTTCTCCCCGACCAGGGCGAGGCAATTGTGCCAAGCCATGAAGGGATCGAGGAGAAGATCATTGCCCACATTCTGGAAATGCCCCTTGTCAGGACGGAGAGCGGAATCAGGATATATCGTCCCCAGCTCAGCGCCCTGCGCAGTATCCTCAAAACAACCACGCAGTACGTTTTCTCAGCGCCGATAACCTGAGCCGTCAATCTTACTCCAATCTCTCCCACTCTTCATGGCCATCATCGATGGGATGGCTCTTGGGAACGGCCTCTGGGACGAAGAGCGAGTGGGTATCAAAGATAGGACAGCGGCCCGGAAACCCACATTGCAACGCAGGAGGTTGATGGTATATAATGGCTATGCAGGAGGGTATGTGTGCGTCAGGAGGTGAGCATGGCAGTCTGCGCAAACTTGATCCAGATCGAGCCGGGGGAAGCAGAGAGGCTCAAGCTCCTCATCCCCTATGATGCCACATGGGTAGCAAAGGTCAAGGCCATCCCTGGTCACCGCTGGCACCCGAAGGAAAAGTGCTGGAGTGTTCCCCGCTCAGAGAACATGGTCGAAAGGCTCGTCTCACTCTTTGGCGAGGAGCAGGTGAAGGTTGAGCCGTCTCTGCGTCCCTTGAAGGACTCACTCATCTGCCAAGGAGAAGATCCGCAGCTAGTGCAACTGCTTGAAGCGATGGATCAAGAATTGAGGCTGCATGGCTACGCGGCGAAGACACGCAAAGCTTACCTGGGGCATGTGGATCGTTTTGCTCGCTTCTATGGAAACGACCCGCAAGGTTTAAGCAAGGTAACGATGCGTGCATACCTGCTCCATCTGCTTCAGAAGTAGCAAGCATCCCACACGTATGTCAACCAATGTATCAGCGCACTGAAGTTCCTGTACGAAAAGGCCCTGAAAGAACCCTCCCCAATGGTCAACCTTCCCCGGCCAAAGAGGGAGCGCAAGTTGCCGGATATCCTGAGCCGGCAAGAGGTTCTTCGGCTCTTGGAGGCAGTACAGAACCCCAAACACCGTGCCATTATGCTGTTGACTTATTCGTCAGGACTCCGTCTGGGCGAAGTGGTACGATTGAAGATAGAGGACATTGACAGCGCGCGACGGCTGATTCACCTCCGACAAGCTAAAGGGCGAAAGGATCGCTACACCGTACTGTCCCAGGTGGCTTTGGATGCCTTGCGAGCCTATTTCAAGCAGTATCACCCTGATCAGTGGCTCTTCCCCGGGGCGCAACCGGGGCGGCACTTACACGAACGCACCGTGCAGAAAGTCTTTGAGCAGGCCCGAGAAATGGCGGGAATTCGTAAGAATGTGTCTGTGCATACACTGCGCCATTCGTTTGCGACCCATTTGCTGGAGTCAGGCACAGACTTGAGATACATTCAAGAGCTGCTCGGACACAAGAGTTCCAAGACTACTGAGATTTACACGCACGTTAGTGAGCGAGACATTGGACGGATCCAGAGCCCGCTGGACACTCTTGGAATTCAATAAAATGGGAATATTGACGAGGGACGCTGACGGCTAAAGGAAGGGATTCGCGAAATGGTTCGTCTAACGGTAAAGATTGTATACAGAGTGGAGCGAAGCGGAATTCCGGATACAATCTTTAGCGTTTACGCAATCGGCTTCGGGACGCATTTGGAAGTAAAAATATTTAAATAGGAAAAAAATAATTTATGAAAGGAGGTGAGAACAAAATGACAAAAGAAATTTCAGTAGAAGAATATAAAAAACTGTATAATAAGATAATAAGTGGTTTTGCCCAAAAAGATTTTTCTAATGAAACAAAAATAATTACTTTGGTTTTTGGTGCTTTTATTGTTGGCTTTGCGCTTCTTTCTATTTTAGTTGAACCTATTCTTATAGTGGGAGTTTTTGTCTTTATCGCCCTTATGCTGTTTTTTATAATAACATCATATATAAGGAATAATTATGATTTTGAAATTAAAAAAGAATTTACAGATATAGAAAAATTAAAAAAAGAATATAGAAAATTAATAAAAGAAAAAGCAAAGAAAAACCTTTTTATTATTTCGGGAATATATGTATTTATTTTTTTATTCTTGCTTTTAATTTTTTATTTGTTATATACTATAACAGACAATGATTCTATTTTTGTCATTTTATCTATTGTTGGTGTATTTATGGGGCATATAGCTCTTATTTTTTCAGAAATTAATTTTTATAAAAATAAAATATCAGAAGAACAATTTAAAAAAATAGAGGCAAAAGTAGGGGATGAAGTCAGAAGCTGAAAAGGAAATTACTAATATTTCTCTGCCGACAGCGTATAACAGCGGATAAAAGGGAAATCAAAGATTTCCTCAAATTGCCTTCGGCAACTTCTTTTATCCGCAAAACGTTATACGCAATCGGCTTTGGACGTAAAAATCATAAAGGTAGAAATTAAATCTTAAAAAGGATAGGAGGATTCAAAGATGGAATACTTACAATTCAGTTTTTGGTTTATTGTTATACATACAGTTGTATACACAATTGCTGGAGCGTTCGCCCTTAGTCTAACTGGCAAGGACTTTTATGAAGGGAAAAAACGATCATTGGATTTTCTTAGAGATATGTCTGATGCAAATGAAAGTAAGCATGTACAGAAACTGTTTATCCCGGCTCAATTCCTTCGAGGTCTATTGATGTCGATTGTGCTCTTTCCAATGATAGGTCCATTGGGAGAACTTTCTTTTGTGCTTCGATTTGCGTTTCTAAGTGGTTTGATGTTTGTATATACGGATTTTGCCAGTGCAGTTGCATTTCCCAATAACATCGAAGGATATGTATACATGCAGAAGGACCGTTATTTTAAGAAAGAAGCCTTCTGGAAGAGCCATATTGAAATGATTGTTTATAGTCTCATATTCGGGGCTTTAGTTAGTTGGTTTTTGTTCTTAGTCATTGCAACCTCCCTAACTATTCTTCTGATCTTTGATTCTGCAGGTAACCAATGGTTGATTCGCTAACCCCGTATTCACGAAGGCGTCGCTAAAGAGATCCTTAGTAAAGTATTTCATCCGCATAGTGATCCTCATGCTCCTCCTCCAGACAATCTTCACATAAAAGCACTTCTCTCCCTTCCTCTTCTGAGCATTCGATGCAAATCCATGCGGCAATTGTCTTCTTCCCTTGTTCCTGGCACCTCTCACAGTAACGATATCTTGGCTTGTTTTCGGCAATCACACGCGGATATTCAACGCCCTTTTCTGGTTGTACTATCTTTTCCAAAGTGACATTATGCAGGATTTCATCGCCGAAGTCATAGACATACCCCATTTTGTCGCCTTCAGATAAACTAAGTTGATCAATCCGCTTCTTAGCACCACTGCCCCCCCCATCAGGGTCTATTTCACCAAAGCCCCCTCGTGGCCATCGTTCTTTAAAGAATTCGCTTAGATGGTCAAAAGTATCATGATTGAATGCATCACGAATGAGCCAATCAAAATCAGCGAGTCTCTGATTACCCTTAATCTCTATCCGACGCCAAAGCCCTCTTCGATGCTTCAAAGCCACCTTGAATACGTATACCTTCTCCATAGCTATCGCCTCCTAAAAAATAATATCCTCAATAAATAAGGCACGAGGAACTGAAGAACATCATCCCCATGGCCTGCCTCATTGCAGGCAAGCTAGACTTCGAGTTACCCGCTTAAAACAGCGAGGAACCATTTTATTGAAGCATCTCAGTATGAGAATTGCTTCATCAGTGTAATCCCCAAGCTCACACTCTGGGATAGCAATAATAGTATTATTTGGAGCCATCAAGAATAATCCGTTTCTTTATTAGCCCGCCACGGACGGCGGGCATCTTGGGGACGGATTTATTATATCAAAATTCTACACTTATACAAACAATCTTGCGCTCTGCCTTGCACATAAAGTTTCCGCGCTTTGCCAAGTTGCGCCAGCAATTTGGGGAAATCTTTGATTTCTCGATCTTCATAAAGCGTGTTAATATCGGCCATAATCTCTTGTAAAGTCATCTGTCAAATCTGCACTCATCATACCAGCCCAGTGTCGGTGATGCAAGATAGCGGTTTTGGTTAACGTTACCGCCGTTGGCGAAGCCCGCCGCGCTCTCGTTGGCAAGTCGCCTCACGTATACAACGTATGCAACATACCCATCGGGGTATTTCTCAACAATGATTTTGAATTGCCGCATCACTTTTCCTCCTTGAACTTCCTGGCAATGGCGCCTAACGGTATCGGCACAAACGAAGCCTGATAAGGTTTGGGCGAAGCGTAGCGAAGCCGTAAATGCTCTGTTATCTGCCGTGCGTCCAAAAAGGCTCAAACCACGCTGGTTTCTATTTCGTACTTTATAAGGGGAACGGATATAGTAGGGGCCCTGTCTATGCGCTTACTATCCTTAAGGAGTACAGCGATACGTTCTCCTACCTGTGCATTGACAACTTTTTCACCACATTTAGGACATACCCCGGCTGGAGCATTTTCAATTACTACCAACCTGCCCTTAATCCAGAAGTCTTGTTGAATATTCCTCTCCTGAAGTGGTGTGTTACAGATTTCGCATTCTCCATAGTTATACATTCTTATCACCTCCAGAAATATTTATAGAGCATATACCGTTATAAAGAGTAATTTACCTGTGCCCTTGATCCTGCAAATGATACCAATCTCTCTTCCATCAACGGCTCGGCCTACAATTTCATAACGCATGCCTCTGGCATCCTGTGTAAATTTCCGCCTAATCTTGCCTGTCGCTATTGCTCTTCTGACGTCTGTAAGTTCAAGTTCGTCTGCTGTCATCTCTTCAAAGAAGTGTGGTATTGCCAATTCATATTCTTCCTCAATGACCTTTCTGCGTATCTTAGAACATTACCTCCTCATATCCCGTAATTCTACACACTTCATATTCATAAAGCATGGCAGATAATGGTTGAGCATTTACGAACTTGCGAAGCAAGTTAGGCAAAGTGAAACGAAGCCGTAAATGCTCTGTTATCTGAAGTTTTGACAGCATAGAATCTACGACTCTAACTTATTCCAAAATTCCTCAACAGCCTTTTTTATATCGGCCCATAGGGAATCAACATTAGTTATTAACGAACTGAGCAACTTCAATCGTAGCTTAAATCCATATCCACTAACAAATACATGTCTAAACCCTCTATATGGATTTAGTCTATCTACAAGGTCTTGAGTAAAAATAGGGATTTTCCCTGGAGGTGGAATGTGAGACAAATCGAGAAGTTCTTTATGCCAACTGTTTCCTCTAGGCATCGCTTGATAATATTCTTTACTTATTCGCTTAACAATGTTCTCTATTCCTACATAAAAATTTAGTAAAAATGTTCCTATGGCTGCTTTTTGGACATTATTTATTTTATCTGAGTCCAAATTATTCTTAAGAGATGCCAAATCTTTTAAGACTTGTTCTACTGCGTCTATCTCACCTGATACATCTGCTTTTAATTGCTCATACCTTTTTTGCATATATCACTCTCCCTTTTTCCAAAATGCGTTTAGAGAAATGTTCTCTTGTATCCTCTAAGGGAATCAGGTCTACTTCACTATCTACCACACCTAAAATCTTACCATACATCTCGAAAAACTTTTCTGGCTTAACCCCCTTTACTGCTATATCAATGTCCTGCGCTGATTCAACCCCCTCAAGACAGGAACCGAATAATAACACTTTCTCGGCACCAAATTCCTCACTAATATCGACAATCTTATCTAACTCTCTTTTTAATACCTCTTTTTCCATTTATTCATCACCTCACAAATAGCTGTCAAAATTTCAGATAACGTTCCCAGCATAAAAGAAGTTTTTGCGAAGCAACAATTTGGGTGAGTGCCGTAGGGCGAACCTTTTATGCTCTGTTAGGCGAAGGACTGTCTCATAAATCTTTATCATTATCCATCTCCGGGCAATGCTACTGATTCAAATTCAACGTAAAAGTGGAATTCTGTTCCAATTGACCGTTTTAATATTAGGGGTGTAATTCCAACAATTAATATAGGCTGGTCAACTTTTACATATTCAACCATGTCTTTCACCTCTGTTTATTTTGTTAAGTGGGCTCTGGCATTTCATATAACGTTTTCGGTGTTTGTGAAGTGCCCCGCAGGGGCATTTGGGCGAACGAAGTGAGCCACAAACACCGTGTTATCTGAAGTCCAACAATGCCTATCATAATGGTTTGGTACAAACAAACATTAGAAGAGGATATTCATCTTCTCCCAAGATAAAACGGTCATACAAATGCTCCATCTTTATCTGCTTTACTTCGAACTCTAATTCTTTTAAAAGATCAAGCCAAGTCTTTAGTTTGAAAAGGCCTATTATATGGCGGTCAGTATGAATTTCTAATTTGCCTTTGCGACGGATTAAGAAGATAAGAGTTGCTTCATAGGTTGTCCCACTACGGCCCGAAATATAATTATTTTCACTTCTACTCCAACTTCCTCAGCATACTTCTTCGTCTTCTCTAGTCCGGGCAGAGAAACATCAAGGGCTGTAACATCGAAACCGTGCTCTGCAAAATAGATTGCATTTCTTCCCTCACCACAGCCCAAGTCTAACAATTTCGGATGAAAATTCGAGCAAGGTCGAATAATTTCTATGATCCTATCACATACAGCAGATGGTTTCTTTCCCCAGTAGTACTTCTGACCCGCATACTTTTGATCGTAAGGATTATTCTTCTTCATTTTCATTATTCATTCCTCAAGTCGCAATTGCAGATAACGTCACGAGCGTATCTGAAGTTCCCCGAAGGGGAATTTGAGCGAGGTGCCGAAGGCACGAAGCCAGATACGCTCTGTTATCGGAAGTGCGCCTTCTCATTTTTAGCCCTTTATCTCATATCTTCTCCTTATAGCTTCCAAATCTCTTTTCTCAGCCTCGGGATCTTCACTGTATCTTTTACTCAACTTATCCCGAATCTCTCTCATCATCCTTACAGCATCAAATTTTTTACCTTTCATAAAGCACCTCCCTTGGACTCCTTATTTCTAATAGTGGATACCCATATTTAAGGTTTACAGAATTATAAAGTCTGATCTTGGTCAGATTCACTATATGTCGGAAGTTCCAACTCACCAAAATATCAACCCTGCTGACCGTGGCTATGGCTATATGCTGTGCATCTACCAAATATCCCTCGCTTACGACACCCCCTTCAATATAATGGCGTGCTAACTCCCTCGACTCGTCATTCAAAATGACATATTCTTTGTGTTCTTCTGGTATTTCCTCAACTAAGTTATTGACATTCGCTGGTGCCGCCTCTAGCTCCTTCAATGTCAAATCAGAAATTACAACGACTTTTAAACCTAATTTGAACTCTTCTAGTAGTTTGTTAGACCATTCCTCGAACTCAGCGTCAAAACATCCTCCAAATACCAACGTATCCACATACACTTTTATCATTGTGCTGTCACCTTTTCATTAGGCGTATTTCCGATAACGGTTTGCGGACATACGAAGTTGGTGAACGAAGTGAGCCAATTTGGGCAGAGCGAAGCGGAGCCGTATGTCCGCTGTTATACGCAGCGAACGATAGTGAGCGTAGTCGGCGAAGGGACGCCATTATTTCTTCATCTCCCTTGCCCTATATTCCGCTTTAGCTTCTCTTTCCTTAAGTTCTTTTTCCAACCAACGAACACCAAATAGGTAGTGCATTGATATTCCAATTCCCCAACCTATAAGCGGGTAAAAGAACCAAATCTCCTCTGGGGAATATATGAAGTTAATAGCTATCAACATAGCATTAACCAAAACATACACTACCAAATGAACCAAAAACCCTCTTTTCTCCTCTTCTTTCCTTATTTCTCTGTATGCTTTTTTGTATTCTTCCAGGGATATTTCCTGTGTCATTTTGTTCTTACCTCC
>JALPYG010000050.1 GCA_023271215.1 Dehalococcoidia bacterium | reverse complement strand
TATTGACGAGGTGATCACCGGCTTTCGCTGGTCTCCCGGTGGCTGCCAGGCACTGGTTGGGGTCACCCCGGATCTTAGTACCCTGGGGAAAATGGTCGGCGGTGGCCTGGCCGGTGGCGCCGCGGTCTGTGGTCGCGCCGATATTATGGAGCTGCTGAAGATAAAACCTGGAGAGGCCGAGTGGAACCGCTATCGCCGCCTGGTTCACTCCGGCACCTGGAACGCCAACCCGGTGAATGCCGCCGCCGGGGTAGCCATGCTGAAGATCATCGCCCAGGGCGAAGTCCAGAAGACGGCCGAGGCCATGGCCCAGCGGTTGGTCGCTGGGATGAATCGCCAGATCGAGAAGCGAGGTGTAGAGGCCTGTGCCTACAATGCGGTATCAGCCCTTCATTTGTACATCGGCAAGTGGCAAGGGGATGTTCACCTGGATACCACCAAGTCAATGCCTCCTGGGCTCATCAGCGCGCTGGATAGACATCTGCTGCTTAACGGCGTGCACCTGCTCAGGGGTATCAACGGCTGGGTCTCGGCGGTGCACACGGAAGAGGACATCGACCAAACCATTGAGGCCTTTGGGGAGGTTCTGGATGGGATGTTGGAAGAGGGGGTCATAGAAAGGAGGAACTGATGATTGAAAAGATTACAAGAGCTCTGGAAAGGGCGGGGATGCCAAAGGGAGATCTGTATGAATTGCCGGCATCTCCAAAGACATTTCCTGACGGGGCCCATTATAGAGTGGAGATCTCCGGTATCGAAACGACAAAGGTTTTAGACGCGACAATCGACGAAGCGCACAAGCAAGGGGTTCCTTTTCATCGAGCCATATCTCTGGTGCGGGGGGGCTACCCTTTTTACCCGCGATCAACTGAGAGAATTTGCCAGGATAGCTCATGAAGCTCGAGTGGAGGTTATTATAACTCCAGGCCCTAGACCGCCCTGGTATACCGGCCGCCAGATTGCTACCCCTGAGGGTGCTCTTTCCGGAATGAGAATGCGAGGGATGGATTCAGTCAGAGACTATCTAATGGACATTGAACGCTGTATCGAGATCGGTTTCAGGGGCTTTCTGGTTTGGGATGAGGGGGTTCTCTCGCTGCTCAACTCAATGAAGGATAATGGAGATTTCCCCCGAGAGGTGATTTTTAAGGTGTCGATATTCGCCGGTCATGCGAACCCGGCGGGGGTTAAACTGGTGGAATCCCTCGGTGCAGATACCTGTAATCCAGTGGCTGACCTTACCCTGCCCATGCTAGCGGCCATAAGAAGCGTGGTGAACGTTCCCTTAGATATTCACATCCAACTGTGGGCCTCCATGGGGGGTTACAATCGCATCTACGAGACCCCTGAGATCGCTCGAGTCGCCTCTCCATGCTATTTCAAGATGGAGTCGGGAACAGGTATGGCGATGTACATGCCCTGGAGCACTTCGGAGGAGGGGCTAGCTGAGTTAGGCCGGGAGAAGATCCGTTCGATTAAGAATATCATTGAGCTGATCGGTGAAACTCATCCAGAACTAAAGGTGTCAAACCAAGGGCCGGAGGACCTAAGGGTTCCCTTGCCGGGATGATTGAGGAGGGACAATGAAAAGGACGGTGCTCGATTTCAGGGAGATGAAAAGGAAGGGAGAAAAAATCACTTTTCTCACCTGTTACGACTATCCCACCGCTTGTCGTTGTGAAAAGGCCGGCTTTGACATGCTCCTGGTTGGTGACAGCGTAGGGATGGTGGTTTACGGGTATGCGGGGACCGTGCCGGTCACCATGGAACAGATGATTGCTCATTCTCAGGCGGTGAGACGAGGGGCTCCGAATACGTTTGTCATTGGCGACATGCCCTTTCTGTCCTATCAGGAGTCAGTCCAGGACGCCATCCATAATGCAGGGAGATTTCACAAAGAGGCTGAGGTTGATGCCATCAAACTGGAAGGCGGTCGGCGAGTGATAAGACAGATCGAAGGAATTGTGGACGCCGGTATGCTGGTGATGGGACACATCGGCTTGACCCCTCAGAGTACCGGCCAGTTGGGTGGTTTTAAGGCGCAGGGGAGGACTGCCGAGAGCGCCATGGCTTTAATTGGCGATGCCCTGGCAGTAGAAAAGGCGGGGGCTTTTGCGATCTTACTGGAAGCCGCCCCTCCGGAACTGGGCAAGATAATTAGCGCAAGATGCCAGGTTCCTATCCTGGGGATTGGAGCTGGAATAGATGTTGATGGTCAACTCCTGATCGTGAGTGATATGCTGGGCATCTTTGAGGCCTTCACACCGAAGTTTGTCAAGAAATATGCCAACCTGAGTGGCATCATTGAGAGCGCTTTTGACGATTACGTGGAAGAGGTTAGAGCTGGGAAGTTCCCGCAAGAAGAACATTGCTACCGAATGCTTGAGGGGGAACTCGAAAAGCTGGAGGCTCTAATCGACAGGGCGGATACCTGAGAATTCGGAATCATCGCTATACCTTCGTGCTCCACAACTCCACCTTCTTTGAGCATTTTCCCATTGACTGGAGGGATAGGAATTTCAGGAATTCCTATCCCTCGTTAACCCCTGCGTAGGCAGGGGTAAAGGGGCGAAGCCCCTTTACGAATCCCCGACACGACCTGGAAAGAAAACCAATGACCAGCAGAAGAGATCTGACCGAAGGGCATATAGTAAGAAACATCCTCTACCTTTCCTGGCCTATCGTTGTCTCCGCCTTGTTGCAGACGACGGTAGGCATCGTGGACATCATGATGGTAGGGGTTTTGGGCCCGCAGCCCTTGGCGGCAGTCGGGATGGGCCGCTTTATCTTGATGGTCGTCTTAGTCCTTGTCGTGGCCATCTCCACCGGTGCTCAGGCTTTTGTGGCTAGATATACCGGGGCCAAAAACCCGGAAGCGGTAACCCGTGTGGTGGATCAGACCTTGATTTTGAGTGTGGTATTGGCCACGGGCATGATGGCCCTGGGACTGGCACTCTCACCAGCGCTTCTCCGAATCATGGGTGCAGAGGAAAATGTCCTGGCATTGGGGGTGCCCTATGTGAGGATAATCTTTGGGGGCATTCTTTTTATGATGCTTAACTTCGTCATAAACTCCATCCTCCAGGGTGCCGGGGACAGCAGGACACCACTCAAGATACTTCTACTGATCAACATTCTCAACATAGTTTTGAACTATCTGCTGATCTTTGGAGTGGGGTTCTTCCCCAGGCTGGAGGTAAGGGGAGCAGCCTGGGGGACGATTATCTCCAGGATCGTGGGGGCGGCCGTGGGGATGTGGGTCTTGCTGAGCGGGCGCTTTGCTGCCCGGACAGACATCCTCTCTCGCTTCCGGATTGAACCGGCATTGATGAGCAAGATAATGCGCATTGGGCTTCCTACCGGGCTCCAGGGGCTGGTACGCAGTGGATCTGGAATCATTCTCTTGAGGTTTGTATCCGATACAATCCACGGGACTTATGCTATTGCTGCCTTGACCATTGGACTGCAGATCGAAGCGATTTCCTTCATGCCCGGAATCGCCTTCGGCACGGGTGCCATGACGCTCGTTGGCCAGAACCTCGGTGCCGGAAAGCCCGATCGAGCCAGAAGAAACGGTCTGACGGCCACCTGGATAGCCACCGCCCTCATGTCCAGCGTGGGGCTGCTTTTCTTTATCTTCGCCGAGCAGATTACGAGCGTATTTACTGAAAGTGCTCACGTAATCGACATCGGTGGCGACTATCTCCGCATAATGGCCTATTCACAACCGTTCCTGGCACTGGCAATGGTTTTCTCCGGGGGGCTGCGGGGGGCCGGTGATACTAAGACCCCCCTCACATACACCATAATTCACACCTGGCTGGTGCGCATACCCTTGATATACGTCCTGGGATTCGTGCTCAATCTGCAGACAACCGGCATCTGGTGGGCAATGACGCTATCTACCGTCACCCAGGGGCTCGCCACCTGGCGGAAGTTCCAGCGAGGCGATTGGCAGAAGATCAAGCTGTGATATCTTTTTGTAAGCCTTCAGCCAGTCAGCAGTCAGCCCTCAGCTTCCTCCTGTGGCTTCAAGATACACAGATACAAGAATTGACAGTTTTTCCAGGGGCACCGGGGAAAGTTCTAGATGCTGACATGCTAAATAACAACTTGGAATGATTGTCCTAAAGGTTGAAAGTCTGCCACTTCTTGCCGCGCAAGCTTGGCTCGAATATACTCAAAAAGGCTGATAGTCTCTTTCGAGTACAGCCGTTCACCACAATGCAAGCACACCTCTGCGCGTACTGTTACCACTGCGGTGTGCATCCCTCCGCGCAGCAACTTCTCAACCTCTTTCTCAACCACTTCACCATCACATACCGGACATTTACTGAAGGGTAGCATCTTTTGGCCTCCTTGTCCGCCAGTCAATCCAACGCCGTGGGTCAGGACGATAGACTGTTATCAGTACCGCCCACTCGTTCTCCTCATTGTAGGCCCAAACGCTGTGCACCGGCTCTTTGCCGAAGGTTTCACCATAAATCAGGCAGCTGGGGTACGGCTTGTCATCAGGATAGTCTTCGATGATTTCCCCTTGAAAAACGCTGATGAAGATTTCATCGAAGGAGAGACGGTCTGCTTGGGCTTCTTCGTCGGCGCGGTTGGTAATCCGTATTCGATCGCTTCGCACTGCGTCAATGATGTCTTCGATATTCAATTGGGACTACCTTTCCAGCGGGCGACGTAGAGTACCGATCTCCCCAAACTCGCTGACCGCAACAGTGCACAAGCTGGCTAGCATCAACGACTATCACATTTTATCACGGGAGTCCACAATTGACAAGACAGCTCTCCGATAGCAACGGGGCGGCCTCCGCGGTAGGAATGCCGGTTACCCGGCACCCTCCGCACAGACCCGGACCTGCAGTCATCCTGCTGTAAACACTTGCCAGGTGTCTTAACCCAGCAGTTGATCTCACCCTGGCATGGGTTTATCTTCAGCTTCTTCGTGTAGAAGAGTTCAACCTCTGCACCTGCTTTTCTCATCCCCTCAAGGAAAGGGTCAAGCACCAGAGCGGTATTGCCTTTGCCCATGTTGGGACTGCTGTTGATTGCTATCACTTTCATCTTTTCTAACTTCTCCTCACCCATGTCTCAGGTGATTCGCTAAGCTGCACAAAAAACTCATGTAAATCTAGCCCAAAGTATACATCATCTTCTACATAGCGCGTAATCTGAAAACCAAATTGTCGGTAAAACTCAATTACGCCTTCCCAAGTATTTGTCGTTTCTGAAATCGCTTCTCTATACGCGCTCTCATAGGCTCTCCTGCAAAGCTCACGCAAAATGCGCCATCCTATTCCTTGCCGTCTCAATTCTCTCAACACCGACATTCTAACAATTTCCACTACTCTTTCAGAACGGGGAATAAACGCTCCTGTGCCCACAATTTCACCATCCAGCCATGCCACCAAGAAGGTCGCTTCACCATACGATACACCTACATCTTCCAAGTCAGGGTTTTTGCTTTCATCTAAATAACCCCAGCGTTCTTCTAACCCTTCTAAAATCAGCCCCCTCACTGTTTCCTGATTTTCTGGTTGAAAAGGTAATATCTTTACAGGTATCCGCACCTCATCTATTTCAATCCAATGCCTATAGCTCTCAATTCTGACGGGTTCTTCCCATTTCTGGTTAGCCAAACGCTTTTGGAGGTCTCCCATAATTTCAACTTTTATGCCTTTTATTTCAAGCGCACCAAAATGAGACCGTATTTGTTCAGATGAGGTATTGCTCTTCAACCATCGCTCTTGTGAAAGTACCGTGTTCAGGGGGGTCTGCGGTAGGAATGCCGGTTACCTATCTATTGGCTCCCTCTACGTGATCGTCGGTAGAGTCAGCGTTCCTCGAATAAATTGTGCCTGTTTCCGTTCAATTTCTTGGACAAATCGTTTCGCATCATCAAGTTGTGTGCGAGCCTGTTCCTCGGTAGACAGTTGAAAATCCTCATAGTCACTGACTTGTCTGACATCAAAAGCCGTATGAGCAATTTTGCTGAATGCTTTGTCAAACGTTCCAGGTTTGACAAAATACCGATCAAACAAGGAAATGACGCCCTTGTGAGTTTGACTGTCCAAGCTCACTAAGGCTAAAATCGCTCGGATGGCATTGAAAATTGCATAATATGAGCGATTAATACTGCCATCATACCGGTGTTCTTGAAACAATAATTCCGCTTGCTGCAAGACATCTTTGGCTTTTTCTATCCGATGTCTCGATAAATTGCGAGTATCTTCAGTCATAACGGAATCCCATGCTGTGTCACTTCTTGGTAAAACAACGTGTGATAGGACTGGTTTTTTTTTCCATACCTCAATATCTTTCACGATTGGTGAGATATACACATCATATTCAAGGGAATAATCAGAAGCCAATCCGCTGAGTTTTCGCTGCATATCAGGGGTAAAGCGTGTGACAAGAATCAGAATATCAATATCAGACAACGGCGTATAGGTATTCTTGGCGCATGAACCAAAGAGATATTCAGCAATAACATCCTCCTGTAACAGGTGTTTTGATTCATCTGCAAATTGACGAATAATGTTCGAAAGGTGTGGTGGAATATGCTGAATGTGATCAGAAGATTGTGTGAGTCTCTCGGTCATATTTCGCCCCCTCTGTAATTATAGCATTTTCTGATATTGTGCTGTACATCATCAAATTCACCCATTTATGATGATACAAGACGTTGTCAATGATTGTTCGCAACATTTTGTTATTTTGGCTCTTCTTCTCGTTATACTGAAGCATAGGAATTCCAATAATTACTATGCTTCCAGCCTAATTCCATGTCCGGGTTTCCCCTTCCGTGTCTCAGCAACTGTATACCCTACGCCGCCACAGGCGCAAGACTCGATACGGGTGGGTGGCTAACTCGTAGTGACTGTACCCACATATTCAAGTTGATCCAGTACATAATTCAGATAATCTTCAGTAACGGACATATTTTGTCAGTGCCTATTGTTTTTATAATGAAACCTAACGACACCCGCATAACCCGCTTGGCGGCTGCGGCGTGAGCACCTTCGCCAGCCAACCAACCCCAATGCGCGTGAGAAACTCGAAAAGCGCGCCGATTAGCCAAGTCGGGTTCATGCGGTGGTTAGTCTGCTTTCTCTCTCCCCGCCAATTGCCCCCCTCTGTTCCGCCCCAGGACGCTTCTTCCGATCCATTTTGCGATCGCGCCGTGTCAACTCCTTTACGTTACTGCCGTGCCGACCCGTTCCGCAAGTGGTATGGGCACAAACAGGCTTGGACTGATAGAGTCTGATATGTGTGTTGGTTTGGATCGAATACGCGCAAAGACGATGGGCTTGCCCTCGCTGCCATACCTGTCTAGCAAATCCAAGTTGTACAAACGTATATCTGGATCATCGTCTGGCAGAACCACCAATTCAAAATTATCTGGCAGAGAGTTGAATACCCGTGGATTATTTAGTAAATAGCGCATTATCTCCCCAGTTAACCGGAGATTCTGTTCCACAACATCAGACGGTTTATTTACCTTTGCTTGAGCCATCGCGCATATCTCCTTCGATAAGTGTGCCAATTGTTCACCAAGTCATCCATCGCGGTCGTCAAAGCCTCGTTGTAATCGCGAGTTGCCATTTCGATTTTCGTCGCTGCCTCATAAGGGTGTAGTTTATCGCAGTGTGCAAAACCGTGTGCCGTGTCGTAGCGTACTACGGCAACCCATCCTGCATTGTCCCCGAAACGGCACTCCAATTGTACCATAAACGTGAGAACGTGCCCTCGTTCTAACTCGAATCTGGCCCGTAAAGCGTTATCATCATCCAAGAAGCGTCGAAACTCAACCAAGCGCATTTTGGCTTTCTTCAAGTAATTCTACGAGCAGATATCAGTGAGGTGTTTCTTGTTAATTGATATGCGGATAGTTTGCGGCGCGGCAGGTCAACAATTATTATCCCACAAAAGCGTAGGATAACACCCCAAATGACTCCTTATGCAGACATTTCGCCCCATAAAAGCTCGGCTGGCCTTCTTGCCCGGGAACTAGTCTCGATATCCATCCTTTCCGCACTTTATGATGCACATTGTCCTCATATCCCCTTGACTTACTCAGGCCCAGTCACCATAAATAGTCCAGGCCGGTTTTGCCTCATTATACACCAGCAAAACGAACAACGCAAGATAGCGAGATTATGACAACACGACGATGATCTACACCACTATCCTGAGCGTAACCGAAGGGCACGCCCTCAATCGCCGCGGCCTGGCCGCGCGCAGCCCACTGGATTAGATTGAGCAACAATTATCTACCGTCACCCAGGGGCCTGCTACCTGGCGGAAGTTCCAGCGAGGCGATTGGCAGAAGATCAAGCTGTGATATTCAGTTCCTCAACAGCCGCTCCCGCAGAAGTCGCGGAGGGAGCGAGCCGCAGGAAAGAATGGCATCGTGCAACTCTCTCAGGGAGACGTCTGGATGCCCCTTTTTGTATTCCTCAATCAGTTTGAGTATCTCCAGCTTCCCGATCAGGTAGCTCATCGGCTGGGTCGGGCTCATCGTATAGCGGCGGATCTCGGCCTGAGCGTTGCTTTTCTCCAGACCGACTCTATCAATTAGGAAGTTGATCCCTTCCTCGACGGTCATCTTCCCCGTATGGAGCGAGACGTCGAGGATGATCCGCGCCGCACGCCACAGTTGATCGCTTAACCGACCAAGCCGCTGCCGGGGTTGGTTGATATAGCCGAGCTGCTCCATGAGCTCCTCGCAGTAGAAGGCCCAGCCCTCGACGAACAAAGTGGAGATAAAGGCGCCCAATTTGCGCGGCAGCGAGCCGACGGTGTTGGCGTAAGCCAGTTGCAGGTGATGGCCGGGATAGGCTTCGTGCAGGGCGGTTACCGGAAGCTTGGCGTAGTTATGCCCTCTTAGCTTCTCCTCCTGCTCCTCCGGCGGGCTATTAGGGTCAACCGGCGTCACCAGGAAGATCCCGGCCTGCTGCTCCTCCAGCGGTCCGGGCGGCATGTAGGCAGCATAGGGGATGACCCCGCACAAAAACGGGGGCGTCGGCTCGATCTTCAAAGATTCGCCCGCAGGAATGGTGGCGATGTCACGATCGAGGACGAACTGACGTACTCCGGCCATCTCCTTCTGATAGACATCCATCAGTTCATCAGCTCTGGGATGATCGGACTTGCCCTCCTCCATTTGCTCCTTTGCGCTCTTCGTCGGATCTATGTCCCTGGCCACTTGCTCCATCTGCTCCTCTGTCTCCTCGAAGAGCTTCCAGCCTGTCTGAAGCAGCTCCTCGGCGGTGTAATCGAGCAGGTGATCTTCTCGGAGAAGCTCTTCAAAAAGGTCCTGGCCAATGGCGAAATTCCCTTGAGCCTGGGGAGAGACCTGCTCCTTTAGGAATTTGACCCAATCCTGCAGTGCCTCGGCTGCCTTGCTGCTCGCCTCGTTTAGCTCCGCCTGCAGTTCCGGGACCTGCCCGGCGAGGGCGGGGATGAGCATCGTGAAGAGCGCCAGTCCCTGCTCGGCACTCTCTATTGCTACCTCATTCCACACCGTGGGGACTGCATCTGACTCGACGTTCTCTTTGCCATGAGCCAGCACTTGAGGCGTAGCCTTAAGCCGCCCCAGGACCTTTTCCAGCCGCGCCTCCAGGGGAGCGAACTCCCGAATAAGCAGCAGAAAGACCCCACCAAGGCATTCGTCAGCGTAAGTGCCCGGATGACGCCGATGGGGTTGCAGCCTCTCGTGCTCAAAGTTGCGCAGGAGCGACCTGGCGATCTGGACCATCAACCGCTGATCGATCTTAGCGTCGAGCTCAAAATCCGCTGTATCGAAGCCCTCAATCTCAGAAAGCGCTTCCTTTATCCTCCGCTGCTGCCGCTCTAAACTGGCCTTGCTGTAATCCGCTAGACGATCGTCGAAGCGATGGTCTCCCAGTTGGGTGGCAGCGACGGGAGCCTCCTCCATCATTCTGTAGATGAACTCCTCCGCCCAGCAGTAGAACTCTGCTTGACCGGTCTTTTTCATTACCTCCTCCTTTCAGATCTCGAGGCCGTTTGATTTTGCCTCAGACTTAGTGCCAACGAACTCCTGGGCCAAATGAAAAATCTCCTTACCCGCCCGTTATTGAGACCTCCTCAATTCTAACATAGGGGGCCACCAGCGATTCTATCCGCTCGGTCTCACGCGAAAGCCCTGAGATGCGGGGCAGAGCGTCAAAGATATTCCCCGCGATCAAGGTCTCTACAAGAGGTCTGGTGATCTCACCATTCTCGATCAGAAATCCACCCTTGATCACCCCGGAGAAATCTCCGCTCACCGGATCGGAAGAGCCGGAAAACCTGGTCGCCAGCACCCCTCTCTTGATCTCCCTTATAAGTTCGTCTTTGCTTTTCTCTCCTGCCTTGATGATCAAATTGGTCGGGCTGATTAACGGAACGGATCTTGTGCCGCCTGAGGCATGACCGGTAGAGGGTCGCCCCTCCTTTCTTGCGGCGTAGGTGTTGTAGAGATACGTCCGCAGACAACCCTCTTCGATGATCTTCAGAGGGATAGGCGGCAGGCCTTCCCGATCAAAAGAGTACGAACCGGCGCCGCCCCCAAGCAGTCCGTTGTCTTCGATGGTAAGCATCAACGAGGCTACCCGCTCTTCAAGCTTCCCAGTCCACCGGCTCATCCCCTTCTGGACGTTGTTGGCGTTTATCGAATGGATGATCGTCCCCATCATCAGTCCTGCGGCAGCATTGGGTGAGAGGATAACTGTTCCCTTGAAGGTCTCACCTTTCCTTGCACCCAGCGAAGCGACCACACTTTTGGCGAACTCCAGGGCAATCTTTTTCACATCAATTTCGTCCACCAATCTCGTGGAGTCGAACCGATAGTTGAAACTTGAGACTTCCTCGCCATCTACGGCCATGCCCACAACAAAATACATGAAGTAACTTTCCGGCTCTTCCTCCATTATGCCTTTTGAGTTTACTATCGCCCGCCTTCCAACATTGGCATTCAACATGGCCATGTC
>JALPYG010000005.1 GCA_023271215.1 Dehalococcoidia bacterium | reverse complement strand
ACAATCCACCATTTCAGGTGTAAAATCTTAATGGGCTTTGGCGACCCGACATCAGCCAGGCAATACCGCTGGGGCTCAACTACCGTTGGATTTGTGAGCAAAGAGCAATAAGATGGGCATCCGATTAAGAACTAAGGGCACTTCATACGGAGTGAAGCTGCCAGAGAATAAACTTACTCACGAAAGCCCCATTGAGCCTATTCCCCTACCACAAAAGGTGATCATTCCCCTGCATCAGAATCTAGGGGCGCCATGCCAGGCCTTGGTCAAGAGAGGGCAGGAGGTGCTCGCTGGTCAGAAGATAGGCGATTCAGAGAGATTTGTCAACGCCCCTGTCCACGCTACGATATCCGGCGAAATATCCGCTATCACCACGGTGATAAATCCCCCGACAGGGCAACCGGTAGCGGCTTTCGTTATCACCTCCGACGGAGCGGATAGATGGGTGGAACTTGAACCTCCTGAGGAACCAGAGGCGCTCTCTGTAAAGGAGATTTTGGGGAAGATAAGGGGGGCGGGCCTGGTAGGGTTGGGAGGGGCTACCTTCCCTACTCACGTTAAGCTTTCACCCCCTGAAGGGAAGAAAATAGATACTGTCATTCTAAACGGATGCGAGTGCGAGCCGTATATAACCTCAGACCACAGGGTGATGCTCGAATATGGGGAGAAGATACTCTCCGGGTTGAACATCATAAGGAAGGTGCTCTCTCCTCATAATATCTATATCGCGATAGAGGATAACAAGCCTGATGCCATAGATCACCTGGAAAAGCTGATACTGGCAATGGGATTCAAAGAGGATTTCAAAATAATTCCCCTAAAATCGCAGTACCCCATGGGTGCTGAAAAAACCCTGCTAAATACCTTGCTGGGCCGAGAGGTTCCCATCGGCGGCCTCCCCTTAGATGTTGGTGTAGTCGTTCACAATGTAGGTACCGCTAAGGCAATTCACGACGCCGTCTTTGAAGGCAGACCCTTTGTTGAGAGGGTGGTGACCGTCACCGGCGCCGTTAAGAATCCGAAAAATCTCTTAGTAAGGTTGGGCACACCGTTAAGGAATCTGATAGACTATTGCGGTGGAATAGACGGGAAAGCCGGTGAGATCGTTCTTGGTGGACCTATGATGGGCATCTCCCAGCCCGACCTTGATTTTCCGGTGACTAAGGGAACCGGTTGTGTGTTGGTGAAGGAAAGCAGCCCAATAAGAGAGCGGGATTGCATCAGTTGCGGGAGGTGCCTTAAGGCTTGTCCCATGCATCTTATGCCCACCATGCTGACCAAATATGCCAAGGCCGGCCGATACGACGACTGCAAAAAGTTTTACATTGATAATTGTTTTGAGTGCGGGACCTGCGCCTATGTCTGCCCAGCAAATATACCGATAGTGCAGTACACAAAGATAGCCAAAAGTGAACTCATCAAGAGGGCGGCAACCAGATGATGAGGGAGTTTTTGGTCTCACCCGGCCCGCATCTTTGGAGAGGGCAATCCACGAGCAGGATAATGTATATCGTGGTGCTTGCCCTCACGTTTCCCACGATAGCCGGCATCTATTTCTTTGGTTACCGCGCCCTGTTGGTTATGGCAGTGAGCATTGCAGTAGCAGTGCTGACGGAGTATGGGGTCAAGAAATTGAGGAAAAGGCCGTTCGTTATGGACGGGAGCGCGATCCTTACCGGGCTTCTCCTGGCATTGACACTCCCTCCAACGGTACCCCTGTGGATGGTGGCGATTGGTTCGGTGTTTTCTATCGCCATTGTCAAGGAGGCTTTTGGCGGTCTGGGGCACAACATATTTAATCCGGCACTGGGGGGCAGGGCTTTTATGATGGTCAGCTTCCCAGCGGAGATGACCTCATGGGTGTTGCCGAGGGGTTTCGTTACCGATGCGGTAACCACAGCCACTCCGCTGGCTGAGGGGTTTGTCTGGCAACTTGATAGGCTCGAATTGTATAAGGCGATGTTATTAGGTAACATTGGTGGTTCCATAGGAGAGACATCAGCCCTGCTTATACTGGTTGGCGGACTTTTGCTAATAGCACTCCGTATCGTAGATTGGAGGATCCCTCTAGCCTACATAGCAACTGTGGCTCTCTTTACTTTCGCCCTCGGGCAAGATGCCATATTTCATGTCCTCGCCGGGGGGCCTCATGCTGGGGGCCTTCTTTATGGCCACGGACTACGTAACCTCCCCTATCACTCCCAAGGGAAGGATAATATTTGGCATTGGTGTGGGCCTATTAACGGTGGTTATTAGGCTTTTCGGGGGCCTGCCGGAGGGGGTTGCTTTCTCGATCCTCATGATGAACGCCGTCACCCCGCTTATTGACCGGCATATCAAGGTGAAGCCATACGGATTGAAGAAGGAGGGTTAAGAAATGAGGATCTTGAAGAAAGTTTATCCAATAATCGCCATTACGATAGTCGTTTTCACAGCGGTCGCTCTGCTTAACTCAACATATACCGTTGCCGCTCCTGCGATTGAACGTCAGAGGGAACTGAGGATGGAGCGTATGCTCAAGGAAATATTCCCGGATATGACCGACCGCACCGATGTCAATGATATATACCGGATATACGCTAATGGGGATGAGATCGGCACTGCTTTCTTTGCCGTAGGTACCGGGTGGGGAGGGGCTATCAATATCCTGGTCGGGATCGAGAACGAGACGATAAAGGGAATAGCCATACTCTCACACCTTGAGACTCCGGGGTTGGGTGCCAGGATAACTGAGGATGAATTCAGGGATCAATTTGCCGGGTTACATATTGATGATGTTGCGCTCAGGCGGGATAACGGCAAGATAGATGCGATAACTGCAGCAACGATAAGCTCCAGGACGGTTGCCGATGCGGTTAGAGCTGCGGCGATGGACATCATTGAATCCCTGAGGGGGAGGGAATAGGTATGGGTAAATTCCGGAAACAGTTTGTATCGGGAATAATTGCCGCCAATCCGGTATTTATGCTCGGCCTGGGGTTATGCCCGGTGCTTGCGGTGAGCGTCGCCATTGACTACGGGATAGGTATGAGCGGAGCGGTTATGTTTGTTCTTATGGCGTCGAACACGGTAATATCCTTTATCAGGAAGTTTGTCCCGAGCATGTCCAGGATTCCCATATTTATCGTTATAATCGCCACTTTTGTCACCATTACGACGCTGGTATTTGAGGCATGGATTCCGGCCCTTCACGAAGCGTTGGGGCTGTTCCTCCCACTAATTGTGGTGAACTGTATAATACTCGGAAGGGCGGAGGCCTTTGCTTCCAAGAACCCGGTGGCCAGCACTATTGCCGATACACTGGGTGCTACTGTGGGATTTGCCCTGGCGCTCGTCACCATCTGCTTTTTCAGGGAGCTGTTTGGAACAGGTAGCCTGTCACTGTTTGGTGTGCACCTGTTCACACTGCCCGTCCTGGGGGAAGATCCGATACTCCTATTCATACTTCCACCCGGGGCATTTCTGGTTATAGGGCTCTTGCTTGCACTACTCAGATGGAGGGGGGTAGCACAAAGTGAATGAACTCATTGTGATATTCGTCAGCATGGCTTTCGTCAACAACGTTGTTTTCGCTAGATACCTGGGACTTTGTCCTTACTTCGGCGTTTCCAAGAAAACGGGCCCTGCCTTAGGTATGGGGATGGCAGTCATATTTGTAATGCTCATTGCCGCGGCTGCAACCTGGCTAATTAACCACTATATCCTTATTCCGTTTAATGTTCAATTTATGCAAATCGTCATTTTTATACTGGTGATCTCGTCGCTGGTTCAGATAACAGAGCTGTTCGTAAAGAGGACGAGTGCTACGCTTTATAATGCCTTAGGAATATTTCTTGCGCTTATTACCACAAACTGCGCGGTGCTGTTTGTTACCTTGTGGAACGCTCTACACGACTATACCTTCATCGAGAGCATAGTGTCTGCACTAGCCAGCGGTATTGGTTTTGCCTTTGCTTTAATACTCATGTCTGGCATACGAGAAAGGCTGGAGATAGCTGATTGCCCCAGATCAATGCGGGGATTGCCGATAGCCTTCATAGCGGCGATGATGCTGAGCCTTGCGCTGATTGGGTTGGGAGGGATGATATAATATGGATATTACAGTTATACTCACCGGAATAGGGCTTATCTGCGGGGTAATGGTATACGTCGTATACGTTGCAGTGCCCCATAAGGTGCAAGGGCTTGAGAAAACGGAGGAGATTGCCGGCATCCTGCCGGGGATAAATTGCGGTGCCTGTGGTCTACCGGGGTGCTTTGGTTATGCCCAGGCGCTGACAAAGGATGCAGACGTAATATTTAAGACCCCGTGCGGCGCTGTGTTGCAGGACGCTGAGGCGCTGGAGCGCCTGGAGAAGGCCCTTGGGATTACCCTGGATGCATCAGCGATGAGCAAAAAGGTTCTCGTCCATTGTAAGGGAAACTCGGAGACGATATACAATTACTCTGGGGTTGAGACGTGTAAGGCGGCAGCCCTGCTTCTCAGGGGGTATAGGAAGTGCCCGTACGCCTGTCTGGGCATTGGAGATTGTGTGAGGGCCTGCCCCCAAGATGCAATATCAAAACAAGACGGAGCAACCGTTGTAGATCTGGAAAAGTGTACCGGATGCGGCCTTTGTCAAGCTGAGTGCCCCCAGAACCTCATCGAGCTGGTCCCAGCGGGGACGAAGATTGCCTTTCTCTGTAATTACGCACTATTGCGGGATATTCCAGGTAGGGAGAAATGCGATGCCGGTTGCATACACTGCCGGAAGTGCTTTAAGAGTTGTGAAGACGAAGCGATAGTGTGGAACAAGGAGAGGGCTATACCTGAATTCGATATTGAGAAATGTACCCTCTGCGGAAAATGTATAGAGGCCTGTGAGCAGAATACACTAGCCGGCTTTCGCCCCCGTTCTCTTGTAAGCCCCGCCATATAGCGCTATAATTATTAAGTGCGGTTTCGCTTGTCTGCAATGACCAAACTGAAAAATGCGTCCGGATTTTGGCTGACCTTCATCCTCTTATTTGGCTTCTGGCTGCTGCTATCCGGCCAGATGGACATAATGCACCTTGGCCTCGGACTTGTTTGCTCCCTCCTGGTCGCTCTTTTTTCTCACAATTTGCTTGTAAAGGAGCCTGAAGGCATCCTTCGTCCTCTGGTTATCTTCAGCAAGTTTATACCATTCCTTGGGTGGTTAGTTTTGCAGATCATTATCGCTAACATCGATGTTGCGCGCCGGGTGATCGATCCCAAAATGCCAATATTACCAGGAATCATAAAATTCAAGTCCAATTTGAAAAGCGATGTGGCTCAAACGACGCTTGCAAATTCAATTACCCTGACGCCAGGCACCATGACCGTGGATGTGGTGGGAGGTGACTTCTACATTCACTGCCTGGCAATTGAGGACGAAGAAAAGATTCTGGATATAGAGAGAGAGTTTGAGAGACAGGTAGAACGGCTGTTTGGAGACCGTGATGCAGACCATAGACCATAGACGATAGACCATAGACGATAGACCATAGACCATAGACGATAGACGATAGACCATAGACCATAGACATCAGACATTAGACTCAGGAAGAAAAAATGGGCAGAGACTATACAAAAATAAAGGCATGGCAGTTAGCAGATGAATTAGCACTCTTGGTATATAAGGCTACGAAAAAATTCCCAAAGAGTGAAGTTTGGGGATTAACATCTCAGATGAGGAAAGCATCTGTATCAGTACCAGCAAATATAGTAGAAGGTTCAGCCAGGAAAAACAGGAAAGAATATTTGCAGTTCTTATACATAGCTATATCATCATTGGTAGAATTGAGTTACTATATCAGGTTTACAAAGAAATTGGGATATTTAGACACCAATGGATATGAAGAATTATGGGTAAAGAGCGAGGAAAGTTTGAGGACACTCCAAGGACTAATTACCTACATAGAAAAGTCTGAAGTCTAGTGGCTGAAGTCTAGTGTCTGATGTCTAAAGTCTGAAGTCCAGTGTCTGAAGTCTAGTGTCTGATGTCTAAAGTCTGAAGTCCAGTGTCTGAAGTCTAGTGTCTGATGTCTAAAGTCTGAAGTCCAGTGTCTGAATCTCAGTGTTTGGAGATAAGAAATGAGCGTTTTTCTGGTGATTGTGCTGGCGTTGTGTTTTACCGCTCTGCTGTGTACTTATAGACTTATATCCGGACCCACTCTGCCTGACCGGATAGTAGCGGCACAGGCAATCACCACCAAGACCCTGGCGATCCTGACGCTGCTTGCCTTTATGTATGAGCAGATGATATTCCTCGACATCTCCCTAACCTATGCTGTGCTGGCATTCCTGTCGGTCCTGGCGGTCGCCAGATACCTGGAGCGAGGGAAGGTAGGATGATAGTCGAGATATTGATGGTTTTCTTTCTCTCGGTGGGGGCATTGTTCTTCCTTATAGGAACTATCGCTCTCCTTAGATTTCCTGATGTCTATACCAGGCTTCACGCTGCAACCAAATGCGATACCTTGGGACTGGGTCTGATACTGGCGGGGCTAATGCTGCATGAGGGGGCAACTCTTTCCACTGCCAAAATTGCTTTCATTATAATCTTTGTCTTTCTAACCGGTCCCACCGCGGCCCATGCCCTGGCCCGGGCAAGCTATAAACACGGTGTGAAACTATGGGGCAAAAGTGTGGTGGATAGATACAAGGACTTGCCCTGAAGCATAGAAATTTCAAAGTGCAGAATGCAAATTGAAAAATGCAGGGAAAACTTCATAAGACTCACTGGAAAAATTTGACTTTTGCAATTTGCAATTTCCAATTTGGATTTACCCGAACGGAGTGAGGGGTATCTTGAGCGATGGGGATATTTGAGTTCATACTGATGTCTTTTCTGATATTGCTGGCCATCGCAGTGGTCTTTGTGCGGGATTTGCTGGCCGCAACCGTTGTTTTCCTGGTCTACAGTCTCATCATGGCCATAGTGTTCACTCAGTTAAAAGCCCCCGATGTGGCCCTAACCGAGGCAGCAGTGGGGGCAGGAATTACCACCCTGCTCTTCATTGTCACCATAGCCAAGACAACCCGGAGGGAAGAAGATGATTAGAGCAAAGCATGTGGTGCCACTTATTGTGCTTTTAGGGATCGGGGTCATACTCACCATGGCGGTGATCGATATGCCGGCATTTGGCGATCCTGCCTCACCCGCTCATCGCCATGTCGCCCCCCGGTATATCGCTATGGCCTATGAGGAAACCGGGGTGCCCAATATGGTTACCGCAGTTCTTGCCGACTATCGCGGATACGACACTCTGGGCGAGCTCACCGTAATATTTGCCGCCGGGGCAGCGGTGTTATCGCTTCTGGTGGGGAGAAAGCTAAAAGAGGAGAGCTAATCGCTAATCGCTTCAGAGGTTCACGGTTCAAGGTTAAAAAATGGTTTACAGTTCACGGTTTACAGTTAACGGTTAGAAACAGTAAACTGGGTAACCGTAAACTGGTGACTGGTGTTCTGGTGCACTGAGAAGGCCAAAACGCTTATGATGACAACCGTAGTTATTCAGACGATTGCTCGGGTAGTGGTGCCATTCCTGCAACTGTTCGGGCTCTATATCATAGTGCATGGACCGGTTAGCCCTGGCGGCGGCTTCCAGGGTGGGGTAATTGTGGGGGCGAGTATGATACTGCTGGCGTTGTCTTACGATTTATCCAGCGCCGAAACCAAGGTAAGCCACAAGGTGAGAATCGCTATGGATAGCACCGGCGCCTTGCTCTTTGCCGGAATGGGACTCTTGTGTTTGCTGGTCGGGGGAGTTTTCCTGGAATATGGTATAATTCCACTCCCTATGGCTCCGGCCGAAGTCAGGGGGCTCATGATTCTACTCGTTGGGGTGGCAATCGGGATTCACATTATGGCGCTGGCAGCCTCATTATTTTTGCACTTGGCGGAAGAACATGATACTTGAGTTCATTGCGGTCAATTTTCCTTATCTTGTTTCTGTGTCCCTGCTCCTCGTGGGTCTCTATGCCATGATAGTGCGGAGAAACCTCATCAAGAAGATTATGGGACTGAATATCCTCTCTACCTCAGTGTTCCTATATCTCATATCAGTGGCTTATAAAGAGGGCGGGGCCCCTCCCATCAGAGTTTCTGAGGTAGAAGTATATGTGAATCCACTACCACATGCCTTAGTGCTCACTGGAATTGTGGTCGCCCTGGCACTGACCAGTTTTGCCCTCGTTCTAACGATTAAGATATATAAAGAATATGGGACTTTAGATTCAGATAAACTGATGGACCTGTGATTGTAATGGACGATTCCATTATACTGGTGGTCATGACGCCATTTGTCGGCGCGTACCTGAGCCCATTACTGGGGCTATGGAGAGAAAGGCTTTGCCATCTGGTAGCTGTGGCAGCGGCACTGCTCTCATTATTCTTCTCATTCAGACTGGCTGGCTCCGTACTCACATCGGGTACCATTCGGTACTGGGTGGGGGGCTGGGAACCCCCCTGGGGGATTGAGTTAGTGGTGGACCCCCTCAGCGCTTTTATGTGCCTCACCATATCCCTGGTCAGCCTCCTTGCGGTGATATATTCTAAGAACTTCATAGAGAAAGAGCTACCCGGGGGAAAGATGACTTCCTATTATACCCTGATATTGCTCTTAATCGGTGGCATGCTTGGGGTGGTGGTTACCGGTGATCTTTTTAACTTATTTGTGTTGACCGAGATTTTCTCCGTAGCTGCATACGCACTGGTAGCTATATCCGGGAAAAGAGGCTCGTTCATAGGCAGCTACCGCTATCTGATACTGGCCTCAATCGGTACCAGTCTCATACTGCTGGGAACCGGCTACCTCTATATAATCACCGGTACGCTTAACATGGCGGATCTCTCCGTCAGACTCCCCGCTTTTTACGACTCCTGGGTGGTATTTGGGGCTCTTGCCTTTCTCCTGATCGGCTTCGGCATCAAGACCGCCCTTTTCCCCCTGCACACCTGGCTGCCGGGCGCATATTCCATCGCCCCGACGCCGGTAACCGTCATTTTCTCCGCCGCGGTCTCAAAAGTGGGCGGCTATTCCCTCATCAGGGTACTTTTTACCATCTTCGGGCTCGAATTCATCACCGACCTGGTACCTGTTGCACCGGCACTGACGTGGGTGGCGGCAGCGACCATACTCGTGGCTTCTATGTTTGCTATATCGCAGACGAGTCTCATGAGGATGCTAGCCTATTCCAGCGTGGCTCACATTGGCTATGTGGTGCTCGGCGTGGCACTGGCGGTGGAGATGGGAATGACGGGAGGCATACTTCACATCTTTAACCATGCCCTGGCAACAGGATGTCTTTTTTTCTGCGCCGGGGCGGTGATCTATAAGACCGGGATTCGTCGCATAGATGATCTCCGTGGTTTGGGCGGTAAGATGCCTCTCACTATGGCAGCATTCACTCTGGCGGCGGTCTCGAAGGTGGGAATCCCGCCGAGTGCTGGATTCGTGAGCAAGTTTTACCTCTCCCTGGGGGCTCTGGAGGCAGGAGAGTGGATATTTGTCATCGTAATACTCCTGGCCAGCCTTATGACCGCGGTATTCTATCTGCGAGTTATTAACCTGATATTTTTTGGCGGAGATAAGCATGAGGGGAAAGTTCAGAGGGATGAGCTTCCTCTTAGCATGCTCGTTCCTATAATTATACTGGCCCTGGGGTGTGCGGTCTTCGGTATATTTGTGGGAATACCCTTACGATTGGTGGAGCCGGCAGTAATGGTGTTGTCGGGAATGTGAGTATGTAAGAGATATGAGATATTTGAATAATTCAGAGAAAAAGAGAATCGTGAGATACCGAAAACACCTATTTTACCTCGGACTTTTATTGCTCGCCCTGCTGGAAATCTTCATCCCTCGCGATCCTTATTTCTGGTTTGATGGACTACCAGTATTTTATTCGGTGTTTGGATTGCTCGGGTGCATTCTTACTATCATTATATGCAAGACGCTGGGGCGTTATTGGCTCATGAAGAGTGAGGATTACTATGAAGAGTGAGGATTACTATGATATGAACAACAAAAAAGGGGGGCATCTTGATTGAGCATATATTCCCCGTGCATCCTGCTGCTATATTTATTCTGGGCGCCCTTGTGATCCCCCTTCTTAAAGGGCGACTCAAACAAATATATCTCGTTACACTCCCTGTAGTAGCCTTTGTAAACCTTCTGTATCTGCCCCACAGTGTCTTTTGGGTCCATCACATAGGAGGATTTGAGCTTATCTTTGGCAGGGTTGACTCAATGAGCCTTCCTTTTGGATATATATTCATCATTATGGCATTCCTGGGGGCACTCTATGCCATCCATTTAAAAGGGAGCGGCGAACATGTGGCTGCCTTCATCCTTGTCGGCGCATCTCTTGGCGCGGTCTTCGCTGGCGATTATATTTCCCTCTATCTTTTTTTGGCGATGATGACTTTTTCCTCTGCCCCCCTTATTTTCTACCGACGGAGGAAATCTGCCACAGGTGCGGGATTCAGGTACATTATGTTTCACCTTTTTGGTGGAAGTCTTTTGTTGGCAGGAATAGTACTCCATTACACATTCACAGGACATACGCACTTTGGACCCCTGGAAAGTGGCGGACTGTATTTCTACCTCGTAATGATTGGTTTTCTGGTGAAAGCTGCTGTTCCTCCGTTCCATGCCTGGTTATCTGATGCCTATCCTGAAGGGACTGCTACCGGAAGTGTATTCTTATCTGCGTTTACTACCAAGGTCGGTGTATATGTGCTGATCAGGGCATTCGCCGGAGCTGACATCCTGATATGGCTGGGAGCCATAATGGCGGTATATGGGGTCGTTTATGCTGTAATTGAAAATGATGGCAGGAGACTCCTGGCTTACCACATTATCAGTCAGGTAGGATACATGGTGGCGGGTGTGGGAATGGGGACTCAGATGGCGATAAACGGTGCAATTGCTCATGCCTTCTGTCATATCCTGTATAAGGCGTTGCTTTTCATGGGTCCGGGTGCAGTGCTCTATGTAACAGGGAAAGAAAAACTCACTGAATTAGGGGGGCTGTATAAGACTATGCCTATAACCCTTATTCTTTTCATGGTCGGCGGACTCTCTATCTCGGCGGTGCCGTTATTTAACGGATTTGTTAGCAAGTCAATGATTGTTGCGGCCGCAGGCTTGCAAGGCGAAGCCGCCGTATATATCCTGCTGGTCTTAGCCTCGGTGGGAACATTCCTTCACACGTGTCTAAAACTCCCATACTATACCTTTTTCGCCAGGGATGCTGGTATAGAAGCCCAAGAGCCTCCCCGCAATATGCTGATGAGCATGGGCATTACCGCCTTTTTGTGCCTTTTCATCGGCATATATCCAGCAATTCTCTATAATATCCTTCCCTATCCCGTTGACTTCGTTCCCTACACGATTGAAAAGGTGGTGGAGAAAATCGCCCTTCTTTCATTTACTTTCCTGGGGTTTTGGCTCTTGAAAGACAAAATTGCAGGGCAACCAACGATTAGTCTTGACACAGACTGGTTCTATAGGAAAGCGGGAACAGCCTTCATGTGGTTTTGCCGGAATCCCGCTTTAGCCTTTGCCGGTTGGGTAGACATGACTTTCGCCAGACTGGCCGGCGGTTTTCTCTGGTTCTGCAGGAATCCCGCTTCAGCCCTGGCGACCGGTGTGGATTCAATGTTTGCTTTTGTTGTCCGAATATTTGTTGGGAGGCAGAGGCATTCACCGCTAAGGGCTCTCAAAAGCGTGGTAGGATGGATGGATAGATTATCCCTGGCGGCGGAAGAGGCCGCCAAGCGTAGAGCGCAAAGGGAGAAGATGGCAGCGCTGGCGCAAGGAGAGGTAGACGTCAGAGGTATAGATTCAGCCTTGTTCCTGGTCGCCCTGATGCTGGCCCTTTTCCTCCTGTATCTGGCAGTGAAGTATCTGTGGTAATTGCTCAGGGTTCAAGGTTCAAGGTTCAAGGTTCTGTGAACCTGACAACCGGAATTTTTATGGTAAATGAATCATTAGAAATTAAGAGAGATATATGAATGAAGTGGTAATTTCATATTTGCCTGTCGTAGCAGTGTTGTCGCCGATACTGCTTGGCATTCTGGTCTACTATGTCGGAGGGAAATCCGAAAAGGCCAGAGACATCCTCTCCATCGCAATCTGTGTGGCGTCTTTCCTGGCCGTAGCGGCAATGGCTCCTGCTGTCCTTGGCGGCAAGGTTATCGAATTCGTACTTGTCCCCGGCGAGATTGCCCCCATCGAAATCGCCTTCAGAGTGGATAAACTCAGCGTGAGCATAGCCATGATATGTTCCTTGGACTGGGTCCTGGCTACGGTTTTCTCGATAAAATACATCGGTCGTCAGCACGCCAGGAACCGGTTCTACACGTTCATGTCCTTAACACTGGGCATGGTACTGGGCGTTTTGTTCGCCAAGAATCTGTTCAGTCTCTTCATATTCTTCGAGTTAATGCTGCTCACGTCGTACGTGCTGGTCATTCACGAGGAGACGCTACAGGCGATGAAGGCGGGGAGGCTGTATCTGTTCCTCGGCCTTGGTGCCGGCCTCATCCTGTTCCTGGCCATAGTCATGACTTATATGACTGCCGGAACGCTGAACTTTAGCCAGGGGGGAATCCTCGAATATCAGGGGCCGATAACGTATCTCATCTTTATCGCTTTTCTGATCGGCGCCGCGACCAAGGCAGGCATCTTCCCGGTCCACATCTGGTTGCCGGTGGCACATCCTATAGCGCCGTCTCCGGCGAGCGCCATACTCTCCGGGGTGCTGGTCAAAGAGGGTTGCTACCTCATGATACGGGTGATCTACGATGTGTTTGGAGCAGATCTGGTGGCCACGATGGGCCTCCACATCGCCCTGGCGGTCCTTGCCGGATTTACCATGATCTTCGGCTCGGCACTGGCCATAAAACAGACTGATCTGAAGGTTATGCTGGGTTATTCGACTGTCGCACAGATGGGGTATATCTTTTTGGGCATGTCATTCCTCACCTCGGGGGGATTGCAGGGAGCGATAGTGCATATTGCCCACCACTCGATGATGAAAACCGCCTTGTTCCTCGCTGCGGGGGCGATCATCTATAAGACCGGAATCAGGGAGATAGACAAGTTGGCCGGCATGGCAAAGAGGATGCCAATCACCATGCGTACCTTCAGCATAGCGGCGGCCTCGATGATCGGAATTCCGCTCCTCTGCGGCTTTATCAGCAAATGGACACTTGCTATAGGCGCCCTGGAGACGGGTGAACCGGTATTCATGGCATCTATATTGTTGCTCGTCGTGAGCGGAATTATGAACGCCATCTATTTCGTGCCCATCATAGTCAGAGCATACTTTGGCGGCGGTAAATATGAAGGAGGATATGATGATGCGCCTCCATCGATGCTGGTACCACTGGTGATACTGGCGGTGGGGTGCATAGTGTTCGGCATATTCACCAACCTGAGCTTCTCCGCCATAATTCCTGCAGCCAGGGCATTATTGGGGCCATAATGGGAGCGATTCATCCAGCAGCCATATTCTTTGTCGGGGCGGCCGTGATACCCCTCTTCAAGGGGAAGGCCCAGAGGATATTCATAGTGGGTGTGGCTCTAGCCTCCTTTATCTATATGCTGTTTCTCGAGCCTCAAAAAGGATGGGGGTTTTCCTTCTTAGGGTTCAATGTCGTTCTCCTCAACGCCGATAGATTAAGCCTCTTTGTGGGATGTATCTTCGTCCTCATCGGGCTGCTGATTATTCTCTACTCTATTCACGTCAAAGAAAATGAACATCACATTGTCTCTTTCCTCTACATAGGCAGTTCGCTGGGGGTGGTGTTTGCCGGCGACTTCTTCACCTTCTTCATTCTCTGGGAGATGATGGCGGTTACCGCTGCGGTTCTCATATGGCTTAAGAGGGACGTAAGATCGATGGGAGCGGGATTCAGGTACCTCATAATGCATCTTATCGGCGGGGGCATTTTGCTCATAGGGATATTGCTGCATTTCTCCGCTACAGGCTCAATGGAGATCGCTGGGTTAACCGGAGTGCCGTTTGCCCTTATCCTGACAGGCATCGGATTCAAGGCCGCCTTTATCCCTCTTCATACCTGGTTGCCGGATGCCTATCCCAAAGCCTCCCTTACCGTCAGCGTCTTTCTGTCTGTTTTTACCACCAAAGCGGCGGTGTATGCTCTGGCAAGGTCATTCACGGGAGTGGATGTGGTGGCCTATATGGGGGGAGTCATGGCTCTCTACGGAGTTACCCTCGCCTTACTCCAGAGTAATGCCCGGAAACTGTTATCGTACATGATAATCAGCTCGGTTGGTTTCATGGTGGCCGGTGTAGGAATCGGGACTCAACTGGGCATAGATGGGGGACTGTCCCATGTCTGGAACGGTGTAATGTACAAATCCTTACTCTTCATGTGCATCGGTGCGGTGATCTATCGAACAGGAAGGCATGATCTCACCGAACTGGGAGGACTGTCCAGGAAGATGCCCATAACCACGATCGCCTGCATCATCGCCGCCCTCTCTTTCTCTGGTGTGCCTCTATTCAATGGGTTTGTAAGCAAAGCGATGGTATACGAAGCGGCCTATTACCATGACGTCTTATATTGGATGCTGAAACTGGCATCGGTAGGGACCTTCCTATCCTTTTGTAAGTTCACCTACTTTGGATTTCTGAGAAAAAAGGAAATTGAAGCCAGGGAAGCGCCGCTGACGATGACCATCCCCATGATCATCGTCGCTTTCTTATGCGTTCTGGGAGGTCTTTACCCCAATTTGATTGCCGATATTCTCCCATATCAGAGCGAGTTGCCTGCCTATACGTGGGGAAAAGTCATGTCAATCATGCCGCTCTTATTAGGCTCAGGTGCAATATTTCTGCTCGGGGGAAAACTCCTTGCGCCTCGCAAGAGAGAGGTTCCCGAGTTCGATTACGTCTATAGCAGCCTGGCAAGGGACTTCATATGGTTCTGCCGGAGCCCTTCCTCAGCCTTTGCCGCTTGGATAGATCTGGCTTTCGCCAGACTGGCCGGCGGTTTCTTGTGGTTTTGCAGGAATCCTGTCTCATCCCTGGCGGCTGGTGTGGATTCAATGTTTGCTCTGGTTGCCCGAATATTCGTGGGGACGTCCAGATATTCACCACTGAGGGCCCTCGAAAGTGTGGCCGGGTGGATAGATCGGCTGTCCCTGGCGGCGGAAGAGGCCGCCAAGCGCAGGGCGCAAAGGGAGAAGATGGCAGCGCTGGCGCAAGGAGAGGTAGACGTCAGAGGTATAGATTCAGCCTTGTTCCTGGTCGCCCTGATGCTGGCCATGTTTCTCCTGTATCTGGTGCTGAAGTATCTCTTGTAAACTTACCATCAATGAAGTAAGATAGAAATTAGCCCTACGCAAGGAAAGCTTCATAAGCGGAGTGAGGGTTATCTTGCTGTATCGGAATTTCAATCCGATCCAAATCCTAAGCACTAAATCCGAAATCCTAAACAAATCCCAATGTCCAAAACAGTTTTGAATGTTCCGACTTAGATATTGTTTAGGATTTAGATATTCGGATTTAGGATTTTGCCCGAAGGGCATATTTTGAGGTTTGAGTTAATGGGCATCGGTTCGGGAACAAGATGTGAGTATGCAATAGTCGGCAATAGTGCTGCGGCGATTGGGGCCATCGAGTCCATCCGCAAAATAGATCGGGACGGCGGTATAACTGTAGTAAGCAACGAAAGGCACCACGTCTATTCCCGCCCTCTGATAGCCCATTATCTGGCAGGTGAGGTTCAAGAAGAGCGTATGGCTTACCGCCCCGCTGATTTTTATGAAAGGTATAACGTCGAAACACGCTTCGGTCTCAATGTAACGCGGATAGATGCCGACGGTCAAAACCTGATTCTGGATGATGGATCCACTCTCCATTATCATCGTCTGTTGATATCAACCGGGTCGAAGGCAATGAGGCCGCCGCTAAAGGGGACCGACCTGGAAGGGGTGGGCATCTTCCAGACCTATGATGACGCCAGGCAAATTGTCTCCCGCTTCGCCACCGACACCAAAGCAGTAGTAATTGGTGCCGGTCTCATTGGGCTACGGGCTGCCTACGGTCTGCAGGAGAGGGGAGCGGAGGTGTCCGTAGTGGAGCTGCTGCCCAGAGTACTCAGCCGTGTGCTGGACGCTCGGGGTTCGCACCTGGTTCAGAGCATCCTGGAAAAAGGCGGCATTAGGGTCTTGACCGGTCGCTCGGTGGCCGAGATCAGCGGGCGCAACGGAGAGGTGAGGGGATTGATTCTGGATAACGGCGCGACGTTGGAATGCCGGATAGTCATTATCGCTACCGGGGTGGTTCCCAATGTCGACCTGGTGAAGGACACGATTATCAAAGTTAACCGGGGCATCCCGGTCAACCAGTTTTTCCAGACCAACGTCTCCAATATCTTTGCCGCCGGCGACGTAGCGGAAACCTTTGACATCCCCCGGGCTGGCGGCATGGTAAATGCTAACTGGCCCAATGCCCATGAGCAGGGAAGGTATGCCGGCCTATGCATGGCGGGCAAGATGGTGCAATATCCCGGTTCCTTAGGTATGAACGCAGTTTCCTTATACAATATACCCATCGTATCTTTGGGGATATTTGACCCCGAATCCGAGGGCATCAACCAGGTCGACGTAAAGATAAGGGCCAATCTGGAACAGAACATATACCAGAAACTGGTGTTCAGGGACAACCGGTTAAAGGGCGCCATATTTATTGGCGATCTCGGTTACTGCGGTGCCGTCAAAGACTTGATCCAGGATCAATCACTGGTAGGAATCATAAAGGACTCGATTCTGGAGGAGAAGTATCAGCTGTACGCCTTCCTGCGCAAGAAGCGGCAGGAAAAGGTGGAAGGTAAAGACGTCGAGTGGCCGGAAACCTATAGCTCTCCTCAGCGCTACCAGAAGAGCTTCAATGAGGAAAGCTGGACGGAGAGGGAACGGGACGAAAGGCCATGGCATTGATATGCCGGTGGGCGACATTCTGCGAATGTCGAATTGTAAATTGTAAATTGTAAATTGTAAATTGTAAATTGTAAATTGTAAATTGTAGATTGGGGAATGGAAGATAAAGCTACTCAAATATCAGACCGATTGCTTGCTTACGGTGTAACAATCATTAAAATCTGTAGGGAACTGAATAAGACAGAGATTGGTAGGCACATTGGAAATCAATTGTTACGTGCCGCAACATCTGTTGGAGCAAATTATGAAGAAGCTCGTGGTGCGCAAAGTAGAGCAGACTTTATACACAAGTTGCAGATTGTGTTGAAAGAGATACGCGAATCGATGTATTGGCTAAGGCTGGTTGAACGGTCTGACATTTTGAGCAGTGAAGAGATTAAAGAGGCTACAAATGAAACTCAGCAAATAAGTGCTATTATTGGAAGATCAATCATAACTGCAAAGAAACGCAAATGAAAACTTGAAATTTGATATTTGCAATTTTCAATTTGCAATGATGTAGAGGAGTGACACCAGTGGAAAACAGCAGACCGCTTTGTATTAATGCGGTGGTGAACCTCAGCGACCGTACTGTGGAGTTGGTGGAGACGCAGGAAGAGGCGATAAGGAATTTTCTCGGGGGCCGGGGCTTGAACGTGTACTATCTGTACAAGTACTTGAAGCCGCAGTCTGATCCCCTCTCTCCGGACAATGTCCTGATTTTGGGAACCGGGCTTTTGACCGGGACGATAGCGCCGAACAGTGGGCGGCACAGCATCACCTGCAAGTCGCCTGAGTCCGGCATCCTGGGAGATTCCAACATCGGGGGATTTTTCGGCCCGGAGATGCGTTTTGCCGGATTCGACCGTTTGATCATCCTCGGCAAGGCGGATGCCCCGGTCTACCTCTACCTGGAGGATGGCAAGATCGAGATCCGGGATGCGTCTCCATACTGGGGACTCACCTGTAACCAGACCGAGCGCAAAATTAGATATGATCTGGGGTCGGATATAGAAGTGGAATGTATCGGTCCGGCGGGGGAGAAAATGGTGCGCTTTGCCTGCACGCGCAGCGGGATCAAGAATGCGGCGGGACGTTGCGGAACCGGAGCGGTTTGGGGTTCCAAGAACCTCAAGGCGGTAGTTGCCCGGGGTACCCGCGGGTTGCCGGTAAAGGATCCGCAGGGGATGATCGAGAAATACATCGAGTTGAGGGACTACCTGCAGCAGTCCAGAGTTATCAGTGTCTTGGGAAGGGTGGGCACTCCGCTTCTTTACGATGTCAGCAACTACCTGGGGGCTATTCGTACCCACAACAGCCAGCAGACGGTCTTTTTCGATACCCTGAATGCGGAAGAGGTTCATAAGTATGTAAACAAGATGTTGAGCTGCTACGGCTGTGTGGTGCATTGCCGTCACCGCAACACCCTGGGCGGTGAGGGACCAGAGTATACTGCAGAAGTGTTGCTAGGGGCCAATATCGGTGTCGCCGATACCAGACAGATAATCGACCTGAACAACATCGTCAACGATCTGGGCCTCGATGTTTCCTCCACCGGCACCTACATTGCCTGGGCAATAGAGCTCTTTGAGAGGGGATACCTCGACGAGAAAACCGCTGGCCGTGTCCTGCGTTTCGGCGACTACGAGATGGCCAGAGAACTTATCTATGATATAGCCTACCGGCGCGGCCTCGGTGACATGCTGGCCGAAGGCAGCCGGCTGGTAGACAGGTTCGGGCCGGAGACCGCTGATTTCCTGATCGCAATCAAGGGTCTACCGCAGTCCGACCCTCATGACGTGCGGTATCTCAAGGCCTTTGCGTTAGGCATTGCCACCTCTTCCCGGGGAGCGGATCACCTGAGAAGCCGGCCGACCCTGGAGATTCTGGACCTGCCGGCCTCATTCACCGAGCAGATATACGGCGAGCCGGTGGATCCAAATCCCACCTCCTATCGGTCCAAGGCCCGGGTGGTGACCTTTAGCGAGACCATCTTTGCCGTCGTTGACTGCCTGGGGATATGCAAGTTTATTTGCCACGGCTTCAACAGCCCGCGCAACCTGAATTACGACCATTTCCGGGAACTGATAAAACTGGCCACCGGACTGGAGTTCAGCAAGGAAGAATTGGTGGAAGGCGGCCAGAGGGTAATTGACCAGGAGAGACTGATAAATTATCAGGAGAAGGGGATTACCCGCCAGGATGACACCTTGCCGGCCCGTTATTTCGATGAGCCCATGCCGAGTGCACGGGCAAAGGGCAGCCGCATCGATCGCCAGAGCTTCAGCCAGATGCTGGACGAGTACTATGCCCTGCACGGATGGGATAAAGAGGGGATGTTACCCCCGGAGAGAGTGGCCGAGCTCAACAGGTTAAAGGATCTGATTTAGCGCGCCCAGGGAGGTCAAATGATTACCAAACAGAAACTGGTTTACTGCCGGCCGACTCTATGTTCCGGCTGCCGCATATGTGCCAACGCCTGTGCGGTAGCCCACGACGGGGTGGCTAATCCGCGGTTGGGGCGTATCGCGATACACCAGAACCTTCTTGAGCGGTATGAGTTTCAGGAATTGTGCCGTCATTGCGAAGATGCTCCTTGTATCGATGCCTGTATGGTTGGCTGTATTGAGGAGGATGAGGGAACAGGCATCATCACCAATGACGATCGCTGTGTGGGTTGCTGGATGTGTGTCATGGTGTGCCCCTATGGCGGCATGAGGCGGGATCTGGCCAAGCAGGTGGCCATAAAGTGCGACCAGTGCAAGGATTTATCCGGGCCGGTGTGTGTGGATGTCTGTCCTAATGGCGCGCTGGTTTATAAGGAAAGAGAGGATGCTCGGGTGGAGCCGTTCTTTGCCGGGCCAACGGTTGCCTAGGAAGCAGCCTTGAACCTTGAACCTGATGCGGAGATTTGGGGGACAAAGCGTGTCTATCAAAGTGAAGTTCATGTCGGCACTGCGAAGCGTCACGGGCACCCCGTCGGTGGAGCTGGATCCTTCCTTTAGCACACTAGAGAAGGTAATGGAGGAATTGCTTCGATTGTATCCGCAACTGAAAGATGAAATGTTTTATCCTGACGGAACAATTGACTTTGTTTATCAGCTGATACTCAACGGGGAGCACCTATCCTGGCCGGATGACAAGGATGTCAAGGTGCGTAGTGGTGACCAGCTTGTATTTATGGTCTTTATGGCCGGCGGGTAAATCGGCGGTATGCGGCGAGAGGTGTTGTTTCTATCTCCGCTATCTGGTATACTTTACAGGCATGACCGCTTTTTGGGGGGTTTCAGGGGGAGAATCCCCCTGATGATTCTGTTGCGCTTGGAGATTTGCTTCTGAGGAAACTCGGGCCTCCATCGTCTAGGGGACTAGGACAGCGGCCTTTCAAGCCGCAAACAGGGATTCGAATTCCCTTGGAGGCACCACATTTTACAGATCAGCACTATACTCGAAACCAAGGCTTGACAGGAAGCGAGTTTTGTATTTAGAATAGATGTGACTACTCAGGTTCAGAGTTCCGGCGTTCAAGGGTTCCCCTGAGGGTCACCCCGAAGGGTTAGAAAACGATGAACATACACCAGGCCTGACAACCTGAGTAGTTACGAATAGATAAACCTGTGGGGGTCTCTCTGGTCGTGCAAATTAACGCTGCTCAGCAACTTAAGAGCCCTCTGGGTGATACCCGTTATTACTCTATTGATGAGACTACCAGGGAAGGTTTCCACATACGAGGGGAAGCAAAGTTAGTCCGTACTAACCGCAGTATTCTGGTCACCGGGCAGTTTATAACCGTCGTCAGATGCACCTGCAGCCGGTGCCTGGAAGAATTCGAATGCCCATTGGAATTTGAAATGGAAGAAGAGTACTTTCCGGCGGGCGCCGTACCGAACGGACTGGCAGGTCCGGATGATATGGATGGTTTTGCCATCGGAGGTGACCACATCCTCGACCTGAACGAAGCTGTGCGGCAGAACATTCTCATTAACCTTCCCGCGAAGCCTCTCTGTCAGGTAGAGTGTGCGGGATTATGTCAGAGATGCGGCCATAATCTGAATTACGGTCCCTGCAATTGTGTAGAGAAGCAAGGTGACCCTCGCTGGACTCCATTGGGGGCACTGCTTTCCACTGAAATCGCCGGAGATAATTATGGCTCTACCTAAGAGGAAAACATCAAAGAATCGTCAGGCTACCAGGCAAAGTCACCAGGGATATTCCCTGCCTAGTCTCGCTCTTTGCCCGCAATGTCGCAAACCCAAACCTCCTCACCAGGTGTGTCCTGCGTGTGGAAGCTATCGCGGGAGAAAAGTGTATGAGGTTAAGAAAACCAAGAGATGACCAAGATGAAGACCATCCTGTGTGATCTTCTCGGCATCGCATATCCGGTCATCCAGGGAGGGATGGCCTGGCTGGGCACCTGGGAGCTTTCGTCCGCCGTTTCCAGAGCGGGCGGACTGGGCATTATCGGGGCAGGTAATGCCCCGCCTGAGTGGGTGCGAGAGCAGATTCGCCGTACTAGAGAGCAAACTCAGAAGCCCTTCGGGGTGAATATTATGCTCATGTCTCCATTTCTCGAGGAGGTCATTGCCGTCATATTGGACGAGAAGGTGTCCATTGTGTCCACCGGTGGAGGCAACCCGGGGGCCTACATCCGCAGATTCAAAGAGGCTGGCACGAAGGTGATCCCGGTGGTCTCCAGCGTTGCTCTGGCCCGGCGTCTGGAGCGAGCAGGGGCCGATGCCCTGGTAGCCGAGGGGTTGGAATCGGGGGGGCATGTCGGCGATACCACAACGATGGCACTGGTTCCCCAGATGGTTGATTCCGTGAGTATCCCGGTGATCGCTGCAGGGGGGATTGGTGATGGAAGGGGCATGGCAGCGGCACTGGCTCTGGGGGCGCAGGGAATTCAGATGGGCACGCGCTTCATCTGCAGCACTGAGTGTGTCGCCCATTCCCAATTCAAGGAGACGATTCTCAAGGCTCAGGATAGAGCTACAGTGGTTACCGGAGAATCCACCGGGCATCCAGTGAGGGTGATCAAGAACAAGCTGGCCCGTCAGTTCATGGCGATGGAGAAGGATGGCGTATCCATCGAAGTTTTGGAACGTTTCGGAGAGGGCAAGCTGCAGCTAGGAGTGATCCAGGGAGATGTGGAGAACGGGTCATTGATGAGCGGGCAGATTGCGGGGCTGGTAGGATCGATAAAGCCGGTTCGCACCATCGTCGAGGATACGGTAGCTGAGGCGGAATCGATACTTGCCCGTCTCGGAAAAGGAGGTAAGGGGTAATGGGTAAGGTCGCCTTTGTCTTTCCCGGTCAGGGGTCTCAGGTAGTGGGGATGGGGCGTGATTTATTTGAGGTATCTCCCCGGGCACGGCAAGTCTTCGAAGAGGCCGACGAAACGCTTGGATTCTTGCTTTCCAGACTCTGTTTTAGTGGCCCGGAGGACAAGCTGCGCCAGACCGTGAATACCCAACCGGCGGTAATGACCACCAGCTTAGCCTGCCTGAGAGCCGCGTTTGGGAAGGGGAATGGCTTACAGCCGGCATTTGTTGCCGGACATAGTTTGGGGGAGTACACCGCCCTGGTGGCTGCGGGGGTACTGAGCTTCTCTGATGGCCTACGTCTGGTCCAGGAGCGCGCTCGTCTGATGCATGAGGCTGGGCAGAAACACCCCGGTGGGATGGCTGCCGTTATCGGCCTCGATCTGATCTCCCTGGAAGAGGTTTGTCAGGAGACCGGCACTGCCATCGCAAATATCAACTCCCCCGATCAAACTGTGATCAGCGGCACGAACAATGGCCTGGCGTGGGCTATGGACCTGGCCAAGGCCAGAGGCGCAAAGAGAGTGGTGCGATTGGGCGTCAGCGGTGGTTTCCATTCCTTCCTTATGCAGTCTGCCGCCGAAGGCCTGGCCAGAGCAGTTTCGCGATTTGATTTCTCCCATCCCCTGGTTCCGGTCGTTGCCAACACCACTGCCCATCCCGCTTCCACAGCGGAAGAGATAAGAAGTGGAATTCTGCGGCAGGTGTGTGGTTGCGTCCACTGGCAATCCTCTATCGAGTACATGATCGATGCCGGGGTTTCGACTTTTGTGGAGATCGGCCCCGGGCGGGTACTCACCGGGCTGATCAAGAGAATCACTAAAGATGTTGAGGTTCTCAACATCAGCGATGTGGACTCCCTTTCGGCGATGCGTCCCTAAGGAACTTCCCAAATACTATTATGACTGGCGTTCGACGGAAAGCCCGCATAATCGCTTTGCAGGCTCTATACGAATTCGATTGTGCCGGGCACGATCCGGCCTCTTCCACCTCGCGGCTGATCCGCGAGAGGCTACTTCCTGAGGATGCTGCCTCGTTTGCCCATGAACTGGTAAACGGGGTTCTGGATAGCAAAGAGGAACTTGATGCCCAGATACGGAGATTCGCCCCCAGCTTCCCGGTGGAACAGCTCTCAATGGTGGACAGAACCGTACTGCGGATGGCCATCTATGAGATGATGATCGGTGGCAAGGTGCCGGTCAAGGTTGCTATAAATGAGGCCGTGGAACTGGCAAAGGCCTTCGGCAATGAGAATTCCTCTAAATTCATTAATGGAGTTCTGGGTTCGGTTAGCGCAATGATCTTAGAGCATTGAATAGCATGCCCCTGAACCCCTGGTCAGGTCCAGGGGCAGTCTTGTCAGGAACTTACAACTTTACTAGGGAGGAGAAGATATGGCTACAGTTTTCGAGCGAGTCAAGAAAATCATCGTGGAGCAACTTGGTGTCGAAGAGGAAGAGGTAACACCTGAGGCTTCATTCGCTGATGATCTAAATGCGGATTCTCTTGATCTGGTGGAGCTGGTGATGGCGTTTGAGGAGGAGTTCGGAGGTGACACCAATCCGCTGGAGATACCAGATGAGGACGCTGAGAAATTACTAACCGTGAGGGACGTGATTGATTACCTGAAAGAACGCGGGTTTGAGGATGACTAATCCCTGAAAAGGGCTAAGGGCCTCTCGCCTTCGAAGTGGGGTCTCAAGTTGGCAACTCTCGCTGATCTATATCGCGAAATCTCGCTCTGTCGAGATTGTGAGCTGGCAGAATGCCGCAATATGGTAGTGCCTGGAGAGGGGGCCGCCGATGCCGCGATAATGTTCATCGGCGAAGCCCCGGGATTTCACGAGGACCAGCAGGGGCGGCCATTCGTGGGCGCTGCCGGGCAGTTTCTCGATAATCTATTGCACTCAATTGGCCTTGATCGAAGCAAGGTCTACATCTGCAATATTATCAAGTGCCGGCCTCCGGGCAATCGGGATCCACTCCCCAGGGAGGTGGATGCCTGCCGGAGGTGGCTTGAGCGCCAGATTGAGCTCATCGATCCCCGGATGATCGTCACTCTGGGGAGGCACTCTATGAGCAGGTACTTCCCCGGTGCAAGCATAAGCAAGGTTCACGGCACGGCGCGGAACCTCGATGGCAGGATATGCTTTGCGATGTATCATCCGGCTGCCGCCCTGCATCAACAGAGCCTGCGCCGCACCATCGAGGCGGACATGCTCAAGATCCCCGGCCTACTGGCCCCTGATAAGCCTGCCCGTGCGGAAGCAGGGGTTCAGGGGCTGGCCCAGGCTGCGGACACAAAACCAGCTCCGGAGCCCAGGCAACTGAGCATGTTTTAGGGAAATGGCGAATAAGACTTGTCCTCGCGAAGGCGGGGAGAGGAGGGGGGGCAATGATAAGCACCAGGATCAAATTCACCTATGGCGATTATCTTCAACTGCCGGAGGACAAACGCTACGAGCTTATTGAGGGGGAGTTCTTTATGGTTCCTTCACCAGGTTGGTCACATCAAACGATCTCTGCTCGCCTGTTCAGAGCCATAGACAACTACGTCAGGACTCACAAACTGGGCGAAGTTCGCTACGCCCCACTGGATGTCGTTCTCTCCGAGGAGAACGTGCTTCAGCCGGACATATTGTTTGTTTCCCGCGAGCGACTAGATATTATCACCGAGAGAAACATCCAGGGAGCTCCCGATCTGGTTGTGGAAATACTCTCCCCTGCCACGGCCCAGAGGGACAAGGAACTCAAGCAAAAGCTGTATGCCAGGTTCGGCGTTCGGGAATACTGGCTGGCGGACCCGAGCGCCAGGACAATCGAAGTGATGAGCCTGGCAGAGGCCGGGTTTGAGAGCGTCGGGCTGTACCACGAGGGAGCCATTCTAAGATCTCCCCTTCTGAGGGGGCTTTCCATCGAGGTTCGGGGGATATTCTCAGGTTAAATTTTCAGCCACAGAGCACACTGAGATCACAGAGAGATTCTTTCGAAAGCTTGAGCCCTTTCATTCTCTCTGTGAGCTCTCCCTGCCTTCGCAGGGACAAGCGTGGCTATCAATGGCCGGGTGAGTAGTTACTGCCCAGGAATCCAGATAGATGGCAAAAGTTAGCACGAGGCGAAGACGAACCGCGCCGAGATCGCGCAGGAATGGTATAGGCCGGCGTACTTTGCGATGGATTATGTCCGGACTGTTTCTGCGAGTGGTATTGGTTGGACTTATCGTTGGTGTGTTATTCTTCCGCCACGAGACCATCGCCAGAGTGACACTGAGTTCCCTGGGGCTGGCCATAATCCCGGTGCTGCTATGGATTGTTATCCTTGCCTGGATACTATGGAGAGGCCGCTTCGGCAGTCTGCTGCGGCACTGGAACTCCTGGTTGGGGGCTTTGCTGCTCAGCGCTGCCGTTATAGGTGTAATGGCCCTCTTTCGTCCCGCGGTAACTATAGCCGGTGTTTCGTTGTGTGAGGTAACCCTGGCTGGATATCTGGGAGGGCGTATCGTGGGAACGTCTTACGAGTGGGCCAGGCTTCTGGGCCTGGTTTCGCTGGGTGTGATATTGGTGACCCCTGGGCGTTCCCTCAGATTTGCCAGGGCTCTGGCTAGTTTCGCCTGGATGCTGGTTCTTAATCTGCTCACCCTGCTCGCAACGGGATTTTGGCATCTAGTACAGAAATTCCTGTCCGGGCTGCTTTCCCTGGCCGGCCTTCTCAAAATCAAAATAGCTGCCCTATTTGAGGCAAAACCCGTTGCTTCACCACTGCCACGGAGCCAGGAGGTGGCAAGAGAGACAGAACCCGTAGAGCCGGCAACTACTGAGCCGGAGTCGAGCGAGGCGACCCTGGGGTTGGCGGAGCAACCAGTAGCTGAAGATGTCGTGTTACCCGGTATTGACGGGGAACTACCTGCCATCCAACTGCTGGACGAGGCCCCAAAAGCTAGCTTCGCGCGAGGAAATGATGCCGAGCGTGCTGAGTTGATTGAGGAGGCACTGGCCAGTTACGGGGTAGAGGTTAAGGTGGTGCAGGTGAATCCAGGCCCATCGGTGACTCAGTTTGGCGTCGAGCCCGGTTGGATTCGCCGGTACCGAAGAGTGGTGGAGAAGGATCAGAATGGCAAGCCCAAACTGGACAAGAATGGCAATCCCAGGGTTCACCTCGAGGAGGTATCCAAAACCAGGGTCAAGGTAGATCGCATCACCTCCCTGGCCAATGATTTGGCCCTGGCTTTGGCAGTCACCCACGTGCGTATCGAGGCCCCGGTTCCGGGGAAGCCGCTGGTGGGGATCGAGGTCCCCAACATCAGTACCGCTCTAGTCTCCTTGCGCAACGTTATCGAAAGCCCGGCTTTTCACAAAGCCCGGACCAAATCCCGGTTGGTAGTGGCTTTGGGACAGGGGGCTGCCGGGGAGCCAGTTATCGCTGACATCGCCAAGATGCCTCACATCCTCATCGCCGGGGCTACCGGGAGTGGCAAAACGGTCTGCCTTAACTGCATTATCACCGGTCTCCTGATGCAGGCCACACCTGCTGAGGTGCGGCTGGTTCTCATCGACCCCAAGCGAGTGGAGATGATAACCTTCAATGGCATCCCACACCTTATAACTCCGGTGGTAGTGGAGACCGATAAGGCGATTGAAACATTGCGCCGCGTAACCCTGGAGATGGATCATCGCTATCGCAAATTCGCCTCCCTCGGGGTTCGTAATATCGATACTTACAACCGCAGTCCCAAGGTGGCTGAGCCACTGCCCTACATCGTAGTGATCGTCGATGAGCTTGCGGATCTAATGATGACTGCTCCAGACGTGGTCGAACCCCTGATCTGCCGCCTGGCTCAACTGTCCCGGGCTACCGGGATTCACCTCGTTGTGGCCACGCAGCGCCCCTCGGTTGATGTTATTACCGGGCTGATCAAGGCCAATTTCCCCACCCGCATCAGCTTCGCGGTGGTCTCAGCCGTTGATTCGCGCACCATTCTCGATAGCATCGGGGCCGAGAAGCTCCTGGGTCGGGGTGACATGCTCTATCTATCTCCTGATGCCCATAAACCAAAGCGTTTGCGGGGGTGTTTTGTCTCCGACGAGGAGATGGACCGGGTGGTCGCCTTCTGGAGAAAGTGGGGGGAGAAAAACCTCCCGCAGTCGTTTGATCGTGTGGCTCAACAGTTTTCTTCTTTGTCCGTCGAACAACTGGATCTGGATCCTTTCCTGGAAAAGGCAAGACAGTTATGTGAGGAGTCCGGCCACATTTCCGCCTCTCTTCTGCAGCGGAGACTTCGTATCGGCTATCCGCGAGCAGCCAGGCTTATGGAGCAACTGGAGGGGGAAGGGCTAGTTGAATCCAGGGAATACGCAAGACCCTGGGAAGGGGAGCCATGAAAGAAGTTGTCTCCTATACCGCTTATCTGGCAGAACGCGAGAGGTTACGCCGAAAGAGGCCCAAGACTGTCTTCCTGAAGCCCCCGAAGGAGGTGCCGGAAGAGGAAGCACAGTGTTTCTGGTGCGGGACCGATCTCTCTCGCTCTGAGTTGTATCAACACTATCGGGTCTGTCAGGTGTGCCGCTTCCATCACAGTCTTTCGGCATGGGAACGGATATACCTTCTGGTTGACCCGGGAAGCTTCCATGGACTTGATCAGACGGTGACAGCCGCAGAACCATCTCGCCTTTTGGGTAATGTCGCTTACCAGCAGCGCATACGTGAGGCCCAGGAAAGGACCGGGCTCTCCGAGGCAGTAGTTACCGGCACTTGTACCATCGGCGGCAATCCCGTGGTACTGGCAGTGCTTGACTTTGGGTTCCTTGGCGGTAACATGGGTATAGTGGTGGGTGATCGAATAGCTAAGGCATTTGAGATAGCAGCAAGAAGGAAGCTCCCCGTGGTTACCGTGGTTTCGTCGGGTGGCGCTAGAATTGAGGAGGGGGTTCTCTCCCTGATGCAGATGGCCAGGACGGTGGCCGCCGCAAGAAAGCTGCAAGCTCGTCGCTTGCCACATATCTCGGTCTTAACTCATCCCACCACAGGTGAGGTTTATGCCAGCTTCGCCAATCTCGGCGACCTCATTATCGCCGAGCCCAGGGCTATGATTGGATTTGCCCCCTTACGCGTTACGGGAGAGACGCAGGAGACCTCACCCACAGAGATGGGGCATACCGCAGAATCGCATCTGGAGCATGGGCTGGTGGACCAGATCGTTGATCGGACCCGGCTTCGCCATCTGATCTCCATCACCCTGGATCTGCTCAGTTCCCGGTATCGGCTGGGCGTGAAGAAAAAGGTACGCCCGTATCTTGCCCCCACTCGTCCGCAGGAGCAGGCCTGGGAAGCTGTTCAATTAGCCCGTCATGCGCAGCGGCCCACCTCGATGGACTACATTACCCGGATCACCTCAAACTTCATTGAGATTCATGGCGACCGCTCCTACAGTGATGATCCAGCCATCGTGTGCGGGCTGGCTGAGCTTGGAGGAGAGGCCGTGGTGATCATCGGGCAACAGCGCGACCGCAACGAAGGGCACACTGCACCGGAGGGCTTTCGCAAGGCACAGCGCGCCATGAGGCTGGCAGCCAAGTTCGATTTGCCCCTGATAAATCTTGTTGATACCCCCGGCGCCTATCCGGGAGCGGAATCGGAGGAAAGGGGGATCGGGAATGCCATTGCCTCTACGATGGCTCTTCTCTCCGATATCCCGACACCGGTTATTTCGGTAATCATCGGACAGGGGGGGAGCGAGGGAGCACTGGCACTCGGTATCGCTGATCGGGTTCTCATCATGGAAAATGCCTTCCTTTCGGTGATCTCACCCGAGAGAGCGGCCTCCATCTTCTTCAGGGATGTCGAAAGGGCAGAGGAACTTGCCTCAGCCTTAAGGCTGACGGCAGCCGACTGTAAGCAGCTTGGAGTGGCCGACATTGTGGTTCCAGAGCCGGAAGGTGGGGCTCATACTGACCCGGCGGAGGCCGCCCGAATGCTGCGGAATCTCATTCTCCGAGAGCTGCTTCAGATTCAGACGCAACCCCCCGCCAAGCTGGTTAAATCCAGATACAAGCGATTTCGTTATCTCGGCGGACGGACTTCCATTCTGAGGGGGATATTCTCCAGGCGGACGGCACAGATTCAGAATCTGCTTCAGGGGGCGGTTGCTGGACGCCGGTGAGGAAAAAGCAAAGGTCCGAATTGGCAAATTCGCCTCACGAAAACAGGTCTCGACCTTCGCCGTTGGGTATAGTTTAGAGTTTAGATATTCGGATTTGGGATTTTGCCCGAAGGGCATCTCTTGGGGCGCAGAATGCGTTCGGCCAATTCGTAATGCCTGCGGGACTGGTTCTTCCAGGAGAACTCTGCGGCATACTTCAGCACCGCTCCCTCCATCCTTTCTCTGAGAGCCGGGTTTATGATGATCTCCCTGATTTTCACTAACAAACGCCTCAGATCTGTGTCCACAAGCCCGCCGGCCTCTTTCAGGGTCTCGCCGACCCCCTCTAGATCGCGGCCAGCGACCATTGCACCGGCACCCAGCGCGTGTGCCATTATGCCGCTTTGAGTGCATTCAGTAGGCCAATAGAAGTTGACATCGAAAGCCCGCTGCGCCAGCGCAAGGGTATCTTGAGGCAACCAGGTTTCCAGGAGAAAGCTGTCTCTGCCGTTCTGCTCCCTTCGTAGTTCGCCGGCATAGATCTTCTGGGATTCCTCTCTGGTCATTCCAATACGTACGGCGGCGATTCTCTTGTGAGGAGTGATCTGCTGCAGCTTATCTCTGAGAAGATAAAGCGACTCCGAGTGTTTAAGAGGGCACAGGAACCCAGTTTGTCCTATCACCGAGGTGTCTGGATCGAGGAATGTGCGCTGCTTACGCAGGGCGTCCCTCGTTGCCTGGTCAAGTCCCGCTTCAGAGAGCAAGAAGTCATTGAGTCTCTCTTTGGCCTCTTTCCTGCTCAGTTTGCTTACCGCTGGGTATGAATGTATGCCGTGCTTCACCACATATACTCTGTTGCGGTGTTCGGGGAATGCTGAGGTAACTGCATCATAAACCCCGTGGCTGAAAACCGTGATAGCCTGGACATGAGGCAGCAGGGATTGTAGGAGGTTGTACTGGTATTTCCGTAGGCCGGTTGGGGTTTCAGAGCTCTGGAAGTGGAGAGTGTGAAAAGTGACGACCTTGGGCAGCTCCAGATCCATGAGCATGGTCACGAACTTTTGGCTATCGGCCCAGATCAGATCATCGTGTTGAAACCACAGGACCGTATCTTCATCTTTCAATCCAAGCTCTTTCAATCCTTGCAGAACGACCGCGGCTGAGAAATCGTGGCGCCCTGGTATGCCGTACCAAACCGGAGTCTGGAGTCTGGAGTCTGGAGTCTGGAGTCCCCCGTCCCTCCCCGACTCTCGACTCTCGACTCTCGACTCTCGACTCTTCAGCGATGCCCCGTATTTCTCCAGGTCAAAGGACAGCACGCTCCACTTGCCGGCCGGACTCGCACGGGTTATGAAGCTGGTGTAATCGGCTATGCCGCATATTATGGGTTTGTATGTTCCGACGAAGCAAATAAATGCCATATCCAAGAGTATTATGGCACACGATAGACGATTTCGCAAGCCGCGTAGAAGGATTGTGTTTCAAAGTCATTGACAAATTCGGGGATTTAGCGGTATAATAGCTCATCATACCGGTGGCAATCACGATGCAATGCGGAGGCTTCGAATAAATTTCTAAAGGAGGGAGTACAATGCTGGATCTGATGAAAAAAGGGATATTGATCGGGATCGGGGTCGCGTCCCTGACGAAGGACAGGGTCGAGGAGTTGGTTGAAAAGATCGCCGAGGAGAGCAAACTCAGCGAGGAAGAGGGGAGAAAACTGGTCAAAGAGCTGTTGGAAAAATCGGAGGAGGCACGGAAGGAGTTCCAAGATCAGGTGGAAAAGAGTATGCAGAAGGCCCTGAAGACGATGAACATCCCTTCACGAGAGGAGTTGCAAGATCTGAAAGCACGAATCGAGAAGCTGGAAGGCCAGACAAGCGTTGAGGAGTAACCTGTGTAATGGCTTAGCGCACGGGGCTGCAGACAGGCATTCGTCGCCCTTGGTCTCCTTTGATTGTGGGGTGGATCGATCATGGTTCGCAAGATCGGGCTGGTGAGCCGGACCTATCGCCACATCAACCGCTATCGTGAGATCGTCACGGTGTTGGTGAAGTACGGCTTCGACGATCTCATAACGAGAAGCAACCTCGATAAATACATCGATTTCGGGCGGAAGCTCCTTCCTGGGGAACGAGAGCGAGATGTCGTCTCTCTTTCTCGCTGGGAGCGGATCAGAATGGTGTTGGAGGAGCTCGGCCCAACCTTCATCAAGTTCGGCCAGATCATGAGCAACCGGCCGGATTTGGTGCCGCAGGAGCTTATCGTCGAGCTGAAGAAGCTCCAGAGTGCGGTTCCCCCGTTTCCGGAAGAGGAGGCGAAAGAGCTCGTCGAAGGACAACTCGGCAAATCCGTCGACGAGCTCTTTTCAGATTATACGACCGGCCCTATCGCCTCTGCCTCGATCGCCCAGGTTCACCGGGCCGTCCTGAAGAACGGGGAAGAGGTCGCCGTCAAAGTGCAGCGCCCCGGGATCCAGCAGATCATCGAGACCGACATTGAGATCATGTTTCATCTGGCGGCGCTGATGGAGAAGTACGTCGAGGAGATAAATCTCTTTGATCCCGTCGCCATCGTGGCGGAGTTCGAGAGGTCGATCAAGAGAGAGCTTGACTTCCACATTGAGGCAGCGGCGATCGAGCGCTTCGGCGGGAACTTCCAGACCGACCGAACTATCTATGTCCCCACGGTCTATCGGGATTACAGCACGAGCAGAGTTCTGACCATGGAGTTCATTGACGGGGTAAAAGCATCGAGTGTGGAGGTGCTCCTGGCGGCGGGGCTCGATCCGAAGTTGCTCGCCAGCCGGGGGGCGGATCTCGTCCTCAAGCAGGTCTTCGAACACGGATTCTTTCACGCCGACCCTCACCCCGGGAACCTCATGGCCCTACCAGGAAACGTCGTCTGTTTTCTCGACTACGGGATGATGGGCGGAATCTCGATGAAGGATCGGGGGTATTTGAGTGGTATCCTCACCGGCGTCGTCAACCAGGATGCCGCACGGATCACGAAGACTCTACTGCAGCTATCGGCAACCCCGCATCTCAAGGATGCCGACAAGCTCGAATATGAGATCCAGGCGCTGTTGGAGCAGTATTCTTACCGATCGCTTAAGAGTATGAACGTGGGCCTGATACTGAGCCAACTGATAAGCTTGATCATCAGCTACCGGTTGAAGGTACCCTCCCACTTCTATCTACTGACGAAGGCGCTTATCACCATCGAAGGGGCCGGGCGGATGCTGGACCCGGACTTCGACATGGTTACGCATGCCAAACCGTTCGCCAAGAAGCTCCTGAAGGAGCGGATGAACCCGCTCAAACTGACGAAGGATCTCTATCTGTCGGCGATCGATCTCAGTGTCCTTCTGCGCGATCTTCCTTCCGAGGTGCGGGAGATCCTGACGCAGCTCAAAGGGGGGAAAATAAGGATCGAGTTTGAGCATAAGGGTCTCGAACCGATACAAGAAACGCACAATCAGATCAGCAATCGCATCGCCTTTGCCATCGTCCTGGCTGCTCTGCTGATGAGCTCCGCCCTGATCGTACTTGCCGGGATCCCTCCACAGTGGAACGGGGTCCCGATGATCGGGATCGTCGGCTTCCTCGGGGCGGGGATCATGGGATTTTGGTTGCTCATCTCCATCCTCAGACACGGAAAGATGTAATCCTGCCTCTGGATACAGAGCAAAATTATTTTTGAGCCGAGGCGGTTATAGATCTTATACCGCGATAGATCTGAACCGCTATGATGGCCATGATAAACCTCGGCCCCCAGAGCCAGAGAGCAGGCAAGCCCAGTACCGCAAAAAGCGCCGGGTCTTCGATCATAGCGTGATTGATGCCAATGGAGATATGAAGACGTTCCAGTTCTTCCTTTCTCAGGCTCCCCTTTTTGGCCTCTTCGACAATAATGGCCCCGCCGTACATCAAGCCAAAGACGATGGCCGCTACCCACATCATTGCTGTTCGGTCAGAAAGCCCCAGAATCCTCATCAGAGGCCGGAAAAACTTGAGCGAGTATTCGATCCAGCCCAGAGATTTCAGGGACTCCAGTATAATCATTACGAGCATAATGATCCCGAAAACCTTTACTAGCAAGCCTGCCGTATCCCTGCCCCAGACGTATAAAAGCTCCGTAAATGGAGTGTGAGCTGCAAGATCGACTGGCACCGCGACGCTCTGGCTGGTGTCCCCAAGGAATTGCGAAACAACCAGCACAGCCACGATAGCCGCGGTAAGGCGAATAACGCTTGCCTTGATGATGTTGAGTCCAGATTTGTGCTGGATGATTCCTTCCACGATAAGGGCATGAGAAATCAGGGTGAACATGGCAATCAAAGTCATCTGCTCAATAGTGAAGGGAATGACGGTTATGATAGCGATAACCGAGTAGGTGCCCAGTAGCATCCCGGTGACCACTGGCAAACCTGCTTCGGGAGGCAGGTTGATCAGATTCATTAGTGGCTCTAAGAGGACATCCAGGTACTCTAACCATCCAGCCCATCGAAGAATGGTCACCAGAAAAGAAACCGGGATAATAATCTTGGAGATCCAGAGAAAACTACTCCACCCTTTTCCGACTCCGGCGAAAAAACCGCTTCTCAATTGACTTTGGAAATTAGACACTGCCATACCTGGCGCCTCACTTCAAGCTCAACTCATCTCAACAGGAATACTATCTTCTTCCCCTCGACCTCCCTCGCTACCTTCCCCTTTTCCTCAAGATACCTCAAGTGAGCGATCGCCTCCCCGGTGGCGAACCATTTCTGCACGCTGGGGAATAAACCCCAGCTCTTGTAGGTCATGTCCCAGCTCATTTCCGATGCCACCTGAACGGCATTCTTGCTACCTTCCTGAAGAATGGAAAGAACCTCATCGGCTCTCACCTGGTGGTGGTACTTCAGTTGTTGAATCCGCTCCCTGAAATTCTTGAAGGTGCCTCTGTGTCCGGGCAATACCAGTTCAACATCGAAATCCTGAACCTTGTCCAGGCTTATCAGATATTGATTCAAGCGATTTTCTTCATCGGACCATGCTGAGATGTTGGGGGTTATGTCACCAAGGATGTGGTCCCCGGATACGATTATCTTCTTGTTGGCTTCGTAAAGACACATGTGTGCTCTGGTATGACCCGGTGTTTCAATGCATCTAAACAGGTAATCCCCAAGCTCTATCATGTCGCCATCTCTCACCAAACGTAAGTCCAGATGCCCTTTTGAAATGTACCTGGAACCAGGGTGACTCTTAAACACCCTCCGAAGCTCATCCTCGGGAAAACCGTGCATCCGAGCAAAATTGGCCTGTTCCTCCAACCAGGAGCCGGCATGGTCAAAAATAGCCGCCTCCACCTGAGAGAAATAGACCGTCGAGGTATCGCGAGCCAGGACGGACATCAGACCTGAGTGATCGGCATGTATATGGGTGACAAAAAAATCTGCCTTCTCTAGGTCTACGTCGATTTCCTTGAACCCTGAGGATATTGCAGTCAGGCACTCAGGGCGATTCATTCCGGTATCGATGATCAAAGATCGCCCTCGATCCTTTATTACGTAGGAGTTGATAGCTTTCAGAGGACTATCAGGGAGGGG
>JALPYG010000049.1 GCA_023271215.1 Dehalococcoidia bacterium | reverse complement strand
TCAGCAGAGGCTATCCTCTGGACTTGTTCCACTACGGCTTGGGTATCTATGGGTGGATTGGTGTTGGGCATGCAGCAGACGGTGGTAAATCCGCCTCTGGCGGCGGCCTTGGTTCCGCTGGCGATGGTCTCCTTCGCTTCAAATCCTGGCTGGCGGAGATGGCAGTGCAGATCGATGAAGCCCGGACAGACGATCATCCCTTGGGCCTGAAGTACGGAGTGCTGTCGGTCGGGAATTGTTACTTGCTTGCCGATCTGCGCGATCCTGCCATCAGCGACCAGGAGGTCCCCGACGCAATCCATCCCCTGCGATGGGTCGATTATACGTCCGTTCTGGATGAGCAGATTCATTTGTTACCAGACGTCCTTCGTGGTGATTATACCATGTTGAGTGGTTACCTCAAAATGGCGAAAAGTCGGCTTCTATCCGGTTATGCTCCGAATAAGTGAAGAAAATCAACTCTAAGTCGTATATGGCATCAAGAAGCAGTATTTTGCCTGTCTTTTCGTTATATAATACGGTAGGGTAACTACTCAGCAACTGACCCCGGCGCTTCGCTTCGGGGTTATTCACGAAAGTAACTGGGGCGCCGGCTTGTCAGGGAGCCCCCTCATCGGCTAATATAGACCTGAGTCCGTGAAGCTAGCCTATACGTTCCCTCATGTTTCGTATCTGAAACCTGCTATACTTGAATGTGCGAAAGCCGTTGAAGACTTTCACCTTGGAGGTGAAGATGCGTTTTGAGATAGTGCAGGAGGACGAACAACTTTCCAGTCACTCAGGCTTGGCCTTGGTAGGTGCTATACTGGCCAGGACTAATATTCGGGCGCGATTAGACGCGGTTGAGAAACTCCTATGAATGAACAGATCTACCAGCCAACGATAGGGCAAGGAAACGAAGCTGAAATAGTGGCAGATGTTTCAGACAGGCAAAATGCGTATGCAGATGTGGCCCGGGTAGCCATTGCTGATCCGTATGTTGCGTCATATATCCATAGCGGAAGAGGGAGTACTAGCACCGCAGCAGGTTGGCGAGATCCAGTTGTCAACGAGTGGGTCATGCAATATGGAATTGCAACCGGCTTTACTGCTGGGCGGGTATTTAGAACGGGGCATGAAGTTGAGTGGCCTCACCAAGGATTGGCGTGCAAAAATCAGGTTCTAGCACCTTGTAGAAGGGCGCATGGAGACAGTGGTGCCCCTGTTTTTATGCACAGGAACGGCTGGGATGAGGTAGACATACTAAGGATCCACGTGAGTCATATTCTGTATGCCGGCCAGCGCCAGGCTGTCTTTTCACCAATATCGGGAGTAATGCATGAACTGCCGGGATGGTATCCATACACCAGATAATCCACCGTATCCCTGACCAAGGGGGCACATAATATGCTGCGGCAACAGTCAACCTCCCCAAAAAGCCTTCGGCTTCTTGGGGAGGTACTGTTCAGTAATACGACTTGCGTGGTAGGGTAACTACTCAAGTTGTCAGGTTCATCGTTTTCTAACCTTGAACCCCGGAACTTTGAACCTGAGTGGTCACACGGTAGGAATCTTTTATGGGCGAGAACGAAAGGATCTTGGTAGAGAAGGCACAAGATGCCCCGGAGGCATTCGCAGAGCTCTATGACCTTTATTTCCCCAGAATTTTCCGCTACGTGAGCTGGCGTGTGGGGAATCAAACTGATGCTGAGGATTTGGTTTCCGATATCTTCACCAAGGTTCTGGAGAATATCAGATCATTTAGATGGCGGGAAGGCGCTACCTTCTCCAGTTGGATTTTCCGTATCGCTCGCAATGTGCTAATCGATTATTACCGAACCAAACCGGAAAAGGTTAGTATTGACGACCTGCCGCAGATCGAGTCCAACTCAATACTGCCGGAAGAGGCAATCCAGCGTCAGGAACTCTTTGAAGAACTTCAATCAATGATCAAAAGATTGCCGAATTCCCAGGCCGAGGTAGTCACCATGCGGTTTTTCACCGGCATGAGGAATAAGGAAATCGCTCAGGTCTTAAACGTTTCGGAGAAAACCGTGGCCTCCAATCTTTATCGAGGTCTCAGAAATTTGCACGACCAATTTATTCAACGGAAAGGCAAGCAGTAATCTTAATGCTTCATCGTTATAAGTAGTGGAGGGGGAAAATGGACGAGCGACCAGACAAATTGGACAAAGAACTACTGAAAAGAGTGGAAGACTTGATAGATGGTAAGAATGAGCATCTGAAATTTACCAGCTCCTTCTTAGGGTTCTGTGCTCATTTCCTGAGTATACAGCCAAAGGCGAATAAGGGTTTTGAGCAATGCTTAAGAGAGAGACTTCTTGAAAGGCACAAGGAGAGCATTGCCGCGGCTTCATCGCAAACCGAACGGGCTCGAAGGGTCAACCTTCACCAGGCAGCCGATAGATTGAAAACTTTGATGTATGGAGCTGTGGAGATCCTAAAAGTTAAGGTCTTCCGCCAACCGGCGTGGAAGACAGCCACCATTGGTGTGCTGGCGGTAGTGCTGATCATTGGGGCAATCTTAGGCCCGCCGGCCGTGGCCGAGTTCTTTTCTATGAGACGGCGGCAAGAGATCGTCCGCAACTGCCCCCAGGTTCAGGCTTTCTTTGCGGAGGAAGCCGAAATATGGGCATTCCCGGTATGGCTGGATGGGGTGCGCGACGGCATATCGAAGGTGGTGATAAGGGCTTTTCCCCCGCTCAGGGAGCCAATCTTACTTGCTTATATTGACGTCAAAAAGGGGGAGACAGTTGAGCTGCGGGAGATTGATGAACGTGAGGAGATGGCTCTCGTGGCAAGAGGCCACCCGCTCCATCCGGCGGCAACAATACCGGCTGAGGAGCTGCGCGGCAAAACTCACGGGGAGGTCTTAGAGACTATCGCCCCGGTTTTCCTGGACCGGGTGCCGCTTGATATCCAGGCGAAATTATTTACCATGACCTTCGACCCCGATCCCCCCGAAGCCCTTGCTGACCTCCCGGAAAGAACCTGTTACCCTGGCGGATGGTACCCGCGCCTGGTAAGGCCCGGCATCTGGTCTGATATCTGGTTTGTGAGCGAAGAAAGGCCCGGCCGGGGCCGAGGGGTGGCGACTTTGGCCGGCACAGGTATAGGCTTGCCACCCTATCCGTGTGAGAAACTGGTGATCACCTATCTCATGTTTGAAGGGGAAGTTATCTCTTTCTCATGGGATTATTCGACCAAGACATTTAACAGGCACGGCATTTTTATTGGTGTGGACGCCCACGCTGGTGGAACCATAACCGAGTCAGGAAAGGTTTGGGCAAAGGGCCTTCACTTTGTAAGGCATGGAGATGAGCTAGAGGTTGTGGTAACGACCAGCCATGCTGTCTTTGTTGAAGTCGTTTACCCAACCATGCCTCGAATGACTCCCGAGAGAGAGCAGGAAGCAACCGCCATAGCTGGAGCTCACCCCCTGATTCAGGAATTTCTGGACAAAGGGGCTTCTGTGGCAATTGTAGACTATATTTCTGTCCAGGATGAGAGGGGTGTGTGGTACGTGCCCTGTACCGACAAAGCCCGGGTGTCTATCTCCCTGGAGGAGAAGCTCGTGGTGGTCAGAGATGAGGCTGTTATTGTCGCCCCGCGACTTCGCAGAAATTGGACTGTCATTGTCAACCTGGCTGAAGAGAGGGTAGAGAGCATACTGGAGAGGAAAGAGATTAGGAGAGTGGGAGAGGAGGCAGGGCGGGACTTTATCGAAACTATCGAACGAAGGACGACTTATCTTTACCCTGAAATCCGTGAGGTAGAGGTAATAATTGATGAGCCGACGCGTCATTACCTTGAACTGGGGCCCAACTGACCCATAAGATTTAGGCAGAAGATTGAGTAGAATCGTCCTGCCCTGAGAGGAGGTGACAGCATGAGCTAGAGAGACTATCGCAGAATATCATCAACCTCGCAAGAGGCGAGACGGCAGAAATAAACGAGGAGGAATGAAAGATGTCTGTGATTGGGAAAGCAAAACATTTCGCAATTGGAATCGGAGTAGTGTGTCTGCTGATTGCTGGAGGTTTCGTCGGTTATGGGGGCATGCCGCCGGTAGCTGCCGAGAAAGATATTTCTGCTCTCTGGGAGGAGATCCGGCAATCACCGGATCCGGGACAAGCGCTTGTTGCCCTTGGAGCCTGGGATCCCGATGCTATGACAGCACTCGTGCAGTACGTCAGCCAGGATGAGGCTGCTTGGCAACAATTCCTGGAGTTTGAGAAGGCGCGTCCTCACTTCTGGTACGAGTTCCGGGAAGATGGTAGCGGGAGAATCTCTGCAACCCCTCGTTACCCTGAGCTCCTTGAGGGTATTGTCTGTGAACGTTGCTACTATAAAGCTCTTGCGGAACAATTGCCGGAACACCCTGTAATGGAGGTCTTCTACAAGAAGCTCAACGTGAGGCTGGATGCGGGAATGCCACAAGAAGTAAAAGAGGCTATCTTTTGCTCTGCATGTCTTGCAGAAGTGGGACCTTCCGCGGAGAAGCCTTTTCCAGATGGGAATCCTTCTTCAGCGGCTGCAGAGCTGGAGCCTCTTTGGTGGCGGCCGACGCATCACTCCCACATAGGTTTAGTTGAGAGGGTACCATTCCAGTGGGAGTGGTGGTTCTTTTCAGAGACGAATACGGTGGCCGGGGATGCCGGCCAGTTATATGGAGGCTCGAACGAGCCTGAGGCGGGATGGGACGCCGGGGATACCAGGGAGTGGCACAGAGGTTTGACTGGCACTTCGCGTCGGGGTCCAATACGCGACATGTCCGCGCCGAGGACTACTATTCCGCACCGGCAGCGGGGCCGGGTACGTATCATACTGAGGGCAGACATATAGGTTGGCGAACCGGTCACGACCACTGGACTGTTTGGACCTGGAGCCGGCAGATGACGTGGCCCTAGAAAGCGGGTAAATTTGTTAGCGCCAGTAGTCCGGTAGCAGATATGCTTTGGTACAGCAGGCGGACATAAGTCGGCCTGCTCTAGATGCTATGCGGGACACATGCGCTGGCGTCGGAGTGAAACTCGCCAGCACAACCTGAGGGAACTTGAAATAAGAATCCAAACCAGAACTCAAAGCCTGAGTAAGATTAGACGGAGAGGAGGCAGCATGAAGGCCTGTTTTCTTTGGTCCAGATCGGATATCGAATAGCCAATTGCGGCATAGAGGAATCCCGGGGGATCATTTCTATTGGCGGCATCTTGAACCCGAGCACGGCACACCTGCACGGGCCTTACTGCTACAAAGAAGGTTTGGCGAATGAATCCTTGCCGCTCGTGAGAGTGCCTGAATGTCTTGCCATCAGCGTCTACATATTGGGGCCCAAGATAGAGCGCCATAAATGTACTATAGGCCAACAACAGCACTTTCTGGTGCGCCAGCAGCTTTGAGAGGACTTGACTTTGAACGAAAGGAGGTGATAGCCTTGAGAGGATAACGCTTACGAGGCTGGAGACGAACGATGGTTGGTGATTAGCCTCCAGCGGAAAAGGTTCTGGGACAGCCTGAATACATTAATGTAAGGAGGGTAATGTAAGGAGGGTGAAGAAATGCACAAAAGAATATTGAGTGTCTTGCTGGCAGTGGCCCTGGTCTTCACAATAGCTGGTGTGACCATGGCCGCCCAGTTTCCCGGGGGAGAAGAGCCGTCTCCGCGGGTGATTGGCCTGGTACCTGAATGGAGAGGGTTTGTTGAGACTGATGAATGGAACTTCGGGTCTATACTCGTTACCGCCTCCCCCAAGGCCCTGGAGGCCACATTCATCGGAGCCCAAATAGCAGACCAGTTTGTAACAAGTTCGGTCAAAAAGGAATGGAGAGAGGTTGTTCCTGTTGGCCCGGAAACTGAAACTGCACTCCAGCGATTTGAGGAACTGCACCGGTTACAAGTGCTGCGGCAGGCAGGGCAAGCAGGTAAGTGGACTCAAGAATTTGAGGAGAAAATTGAGCGAGAGTATTACACTATCCGCCAGCAGATATCTGCGAGACTTGCGCAGCTAAGAGAACGAGGAGAGCACATAGACCGAATACTTGCAAGAATCCCCTCTGTGGCGATCAGGCCGGGGGAAACAATTGTTTTAGAGCTCATCTTCGAGGTTAGGAAGCGTAACCACCCGACGCAGATACACCGGCTCAGCGTGCCAACAAGTGTGACCAAACTCTTTCCCTTGGAAGTTGAAGACCACTCCGTCTGGCTCCCGGCGGATCTACACCTCCATTCTGAGTACTCAGAGTGTGCTGATGAGTGTCCCATTACAACTAACTGCCTTCGCCGGATCCGCGATATTGACCCGGACATGGTGGCTATGGGCTATCGAATTGTCTACATGGCCGACCACGTTGGTACGGTTGCGACGAATTTGCAGAGGGAGTTCTGTATTTGCAACCACCCAGTTCATGGTTGCACCTGCTGCGATTGTGGCCTTACCTCTCCTACCACCTGGGAGTGCTACTTTCGTAATACCCAGCTTGTAAGCACGCCACAAATTGCCTTCTTCCCAGGGGTGGAGATTGATACCCGGATCCATGAGGGACATGCGCTGATATATGGGCTGAATAATTTAAATCGAGCCGATGGAGGAGGGGAGTTTTTCTGCAACGACTTGACCGGACCCGAGTTAGTCGGCGTGATACCGGCAGGTTCCTCACTGGCCATTGCTCATCCAGAGCCCTGGTGGCCTGGGTGGTGGGAGCACAACTGGGACTGGGGTACCACTGGCTATCGCGGAGTTGAGGTGATGGGACCTGGGCCAGAGACACACTTCTCATGGTGGCGAGACCGCGCCTTCACACCTCAAGCCCTGGCCGATGCTGTCGCCGGCCACGGGGTATTGTCCATTCGTACCGGCAGTGATTTTCACGGCCCGAACACTTGGGTGAACATACACGTCCAGATTTACACCTTCGTGCATGTTCCAGTTTCCCTCCCCACATGGGATAACCTGAGTTGGTCTGTCCGCCGCTCATTGGTGAACACTGCTTTGAGGGAGGGGCGGACTATTGCTTCGGAGCATGGAGGCTTTGCTCGTCTGACTGTAAACGGGCGTCTGCCTGGAACCGTGATGCGTAATGTCCCTAAAAACACCAGTCTCAGTCTGAATATCCGTTTCCGCCCGGTGTTGGACGGGGTCTATCGCTTGGCGATTTACCGGAATCGTGATGAGCTCGTTTGGAGTCACCAGGACTTCTTCACAGCGGGCACCCTCTGGACTACCACGATCACAACCACTTTTCCGGGCGGAACCCAGGGGTACTGGTTGCGGGTTGACGATATCGACTCCATGCGGGACATTTGCCAGATCACCTCCACACCGGTGATAGTGACGTCCCAACCATAGGAACAGGTTAGCCCAATTGCTCAAACCAGACGGTGCGCTCCTCGACGCGTTCCCGAGCGTGCCGTCTGGCTAACAGGTGTTATAATAACTGTGGAGGCAAACGATGAGTAAGGCAAGGAAAATAGCGGCGACTGCGACAGTTGCTTGCGGTCTGTGGTGGTTGTTTTTTGTTATCTTGCGTTATCAAGACCCCATGCGGGTCCCGCCGCCGCCTGAACTCCTCGCCCTGGCAGTTCTCCTTCCCCTTATGGCAATTCTGGGGGGAATATTGCTGCCGGGCAGGCCGGCAGTTGGAAGAACATTGATGCTCATAAGCGGTATAGGCGGCTTTTCTGTTTCCTTGGTCCTGGCTTGGCTGAACCTTTGCTACTGGATGATTTACCTAACTGGGCTTTTCCCCCCCCCTTCCTCTGATGGGGGCCCCTCCGATAAGCCCCGCTCTCATTATTGGGATAAGCGGCGCTGTTTTCCTGGTTTCCTGGAAGAAACCCTCCCGAGCCACAATAGGGAGTCTTCTCTTGGGCATTATCGCCGGACTTTTCAGCAGCGACGTGCGATTCTTCATAGATGATTTTGGGGGTGAATTCTTGGTATTGGCCCTTCTCTTTTCTTTCATGGGAATCGCAGGAGCAGTTTTAGCCCCGGCCAGGTCGAGGATAGCCTGGAAACTCATGCTGGTAGGCGGCATTGGCTGCTTTCTTACCGCTTGTGCGGTCTTTCCCTTTGAGGGACTCTGTTGTAATACACTTCTCTTCGCCTCCTTCCGGCAGATTCCGGCGAGCTTTTTTCTAATTTCAGGAAGTATACTCGCCTTTATCTCCCTCAAGGAAAGACCCGCCGGCTAAATATGGCCGTGTTCCTGCCTGTTATCGGCGCATTTTTTGGCGCACTCTGGGCCTTTCGTTGTTAGCTTTTCCTGTTTACTGGAGCATTGACCTTGCGGTCTGGGTTCTCCTCTTTCCGGTTATGGGATTTATAGCAGGGGTATTAGGTGTTCCAAAACCCAGAGTGGCAGGATTACTGATGCTCATAAGTGGTCTTAGCGGCGGTTTCATCGGTTTTTTGTTTTGGCTCGGCACCACGATTTTTTACCTACGCCCTGTGCTCTTGGGTGTTTTCTTCTGCTTTGAGGAGGTGCCTTTGCCCTTGTCTCGGGTAAGAAGGGTCACTCCCTTGAATTATGGATGAGGATATTTCGCCAAAAACGCTGGGTAAAGCATCTCAAAAGAACCTTACCAGGGATTTCCCCAGCGGAACCCACGGGTACCGGTTGCGGGTCAATGATGAAGACGCTATCCGGATCGTTTGTGACATCTATTCCACCCCGATCATAGTGACGGACTCTCCTTGAATCCTCAAATGTCTGGTGGCACGCTCTGTAATCTAATTGCCGAGCGTGTCACCAGCTTTGAGCTGACATACATTCGTTGGCGCAAGGAGGGGACGTCATGAGAAAGGCCAAGATATTAGCGGCTATTGTGGGGGTTATCAGTGGGCTTTTGTGGTTTCTCAGCGCACTTCATTTCCCCCCCCAGTACTACCCCTTGGGGCTCGGACCCCTACCACCTCAAATCTTGCCTCTGGGGATTCTCCTTTCCCTTATGGGAATTGTGGTAGGAATATTAGCCCTAGGCAGGCCAGCGGTAGGCGGGACATTGATGCTGGCAAGTGCCGTAGGCGGCTTTTTCGGTCCTTTTGCCCTGGCCTGGTTCTTCTGGGAGGATGTCTGGCGAGGGATAGCGCTTTCAACAGTAATGGAGCCCTTTCCTGGTTTCCCGGTTCTGATTGTCGGGGTAAGCGGTGCCCTTCTCCTGGTTACCTGGAACAAACCCTCCAGAGCCAGAGTAGCGACTCTGGTTTTGGGGGTCGTCGCTGGATTTATCAGTGCTGAAGTTGCTCGAAGCGCAACGGCCCACATTGGGGAAGAATTCGTGGCTTTGGGGTTTCTTTTTTCCTTCATGGGAATCGCGGGAGGGCTATTAGCCCCGGCCAAACCGAGGGTAGCCTGGATGCTGATGCTGGTAAGTGGCATAGGCTGCTTTCTCACACCTGTTGCGCTTATTGTCTTTGAGGGGCCTGGTTGTTGGCCCGAAGCAAGTTTCTTTTTGGCTTATATTCTTGCCGGCCTTCTTTTCACTATAGGAGGCATTCTTGCCCTGGCTGCCCACCGGTGAGGTGCCTGCCGGGAATAGGGGTGATCCTTATGATCGGTCGATTGATGGTTGTCCTTATAGTGGCGAATACGAGGTTACGGGCCAATACCTCCTGATTTGACAGTTTTTGTTATAACGAGTGTAAGGGAAAATCCTGGTCGCCAATAAGTGAGGTGAGAGCCAGTGACGATAAGCTAAACGGTGTCGCGTGAGCTGCGAGTTCGTCCACACTTGCAAAAAAGAATAGAAACGGAGGAAGCACAGATGATCAAGAAAAAGCAACTCGGTGTTCTGCCGGCAATAGTCTTAGCCGTTACAATGGTTGGCACGACTGCGTGTCTCCAGCCTGCCGGGGGAGAACAACCATCACCGCAGGTGGTTACCATGGCACGTGTGGTTGCCGTGGTGCCCGACTGGAGTGGGTTTGTTGACTATGCCGACGAATGGAACTTCGGTGGTGTTCTTGTAACCACTTCAACCGAGGCCCTGGAGGCCAAGTTCATCGGTGCATAACCAGGAGATCAATTCATACCCCTTTACTCAAAGACGAATGAACGGAGGTTGTTCCTCTTGGGCCGGAGATTGAAGCTTTGCTCCAGCGATTTGAGGAGGTGCATCGGTTCCTGGTGCTAAAGCAGGCGGATGGACCGAAGAGTTTGAGTAAGAAATTGAGAAAGCGTATCACACCATCCTCTGGCAGATATCTGCAAGGCTTGCGGAGCTAAAGGTCGCATGTGCGCGATTGGGACCTTTGAGAGATATATTCCACCCGGTCATAGTTGCCAGTCAACTATAACAGGATAACTAACCCACAGTTCTCAAGCCAAGCGGGATGCTCACAAAGCAATTCGCGAGCGTGCCTCTGTCTTTTTTGAGGTGCTACATACCACGGAACGACCAAAGCGGGATCATTCTGTGACCTTGGAGAGTGCTGCAACTATCTCTAATATCACAACAGCACCAACTAATGAGAAGTCAAAAGCCTAAATATGACCTCACATTCCCTCTTAATCCAATGCGTAACCTTCTTGCAGTAACGCCATTATTGCCTTGAATGTAGACTTCAAACATGCTCTAGAATCCACTTCGAAATCAGCTTCCTGGAATCTATGTCCTCCAACTTCGCTTTGTTTTCAACTAAAGCTATCTGTTCACTAGATAGTCCCAGCAAAGTATACAATTTCTTCAATTCCAGCTTTGATCTTAAGGTCTCCAGCTTTGATCTTAAGGTCGGGGAGAGTTCCATCTTTATGTCTTCCATTTCTTCCCAATAATCAAAGGTAGAATGATTATCCCAGAAATCCTGTATCTGCCTTATTGACTCAAATTCTTCTGGAATCACATTTCTACTTTTTCCCATATCCCCTCCTTTCTCTGTAATCCATATCTCTGGCTGAAGTGATTAAAGCCTCATGGCCTTTCTTGTAGATAAAAACGACCAACATGTATCGGCCACTGTCTGTTTGCCCGTAGGCATAATATAAATCTTCCCCTTTGTATCTGCCTTTCTGAGCCCTTCTATACCTGGGTTCATTGTAAAAGACCTCTTCCACCTCATCGGTGGTTACTTTGTGTTTTCGTTGTATCTTATCTTGACAATGTTAAATTAGGGTTCCATTCTATGTC
>JALPYG010000048.1 GCA_023271215.1 Dehalococcoidia bacterium | reverse complement strand
TGCATACCAACGGATATTCCCTGGTGCGGAAGATATTCAACGTCGAGCGTTCCGCTCTCAGCGTTTTCTATCCTGACCTTGGGTGCACCCTGGGTGATGAACTCCTCAAGCCGCATCGCAGTTACCATCAGCAACTGAGATCGCTACTTCCACGAATAAAGGGGTTGGCGCACATCACCGGGGGCGGGCTCCTGGATAACATCCCGCGACTCCTCCCCTCCGGGCTTGCGGCACATCTCACAAAAGGAAGTTGGGATATTCCACTCATCTTCGGGATGATTCAAAAGCGGGGTGATATCGGTGAACAAGAGATGTACCGGGTGTTCAATATGGGAATCGGGATGGCGCTCTTCTGCTCCCCAGGCGATGTCGATGAGCTGTTAGCTGCCTTACCTGAGGCGAGGATAATCGGGGAGGTGGTGGAGGGGGAGGAGCCAGTCGTAATTGCATAGCTGTTAGATGAGCCCGGGGCGATCGCTTGACAAATAATTGATCCCATGCTATACTAGGCTCACAACTGAATAACGCACCAAAGGCTGTGAACAGGAGTAGTACCCCTCGAGGCGAGCTACAGAGAGCCGGGGCAAGGTGAGAGCCCGGCGCTAAGGCAGAGGAAGAATGGACCTGGGAGCTGCAAACTGAAACCCTGACACGCAGGGAGAGTAGGCTTTGACGGAGAGGGCACCGTTATCAGAGCCCAGGGTATCGCCAAATTAGAAGGCCGTACCCGAATAAGATGGCCAATGCTGTAAGCGTGTTGGTCAACAAGGGTGGCACCGCGGATTGACCTCCGCCCCTTTGGGGCGGAGGTTTTTTGTTTATAGGGGGCACGATGGCCGGTAAATATTTCCCTGATTCAAAACTCTTTCGGTAAAAAGCCAGGAAAGGAGGACTGACCCCGATCTGCCGGGAGCTCCCTGCCGATCTGGATACGCCGGTGTCTGTCTTCCTCAAGCTCGGTCAGTCGCCGCCAACCTTCCTTCTGGAAAGCGTGGAGCGCGGAGAGAACCTCGGGCGCTATTCATTCATGGGCCTGGGGCACTCTCTGATGCTTGAGAGCAAGGGCAATCGGGCAGTAATTCATAACGGTTCGACCGATCAGGAAATATCCCTGGAAGATGGCGATCCATTGCATTTGATCCAAGAGATTATGACAAGGCGAGCGGCGGTCAGGATGCCAGAACTTCCACCTTTTTGCGGCGGCGCCGTCGGCTACCTGGCATACGATATCGCCGAATTTTTCGAGGAGCTGCCGCAGTGCTCCCATGATGAACTCGATCTTCCGGATTGTTTCTTCCTCTTCGCTGATACCCTGCTGGCTTTCGACCATGTGCAACACAAGATGAAGATCATCGCCAATGCCTACGTGGATGACGATGTCGATGCAGCATACCATAAGGCTATATCGCGTGTTTGCCGGTACGGCACGGTGAAGGTGCCAGAGCTGATGGGGGTTGAAAAATACTCCCATGTAAGCCACATCGTCTCGGCGGTAGAAGGGAGACTCAATCCCGGCGAGGATGCCTTCTCCCTGCTCCGAGCCTCCTTTCTCAAATTGATCGCCGAGGTGAAACGAGCCTCACCATCAAAGGGACTGCTCGCACCGAACATCGACGCCGCTACTTTTGCCCGCACGTATGAAGAGGCCGGTGCGGCGGCCGTTTCAGTGCTAACGGAGAGCGAGTATTTCCGGGGCAGTCTGACTGATCTGGAATCGGTTCGAGCAGCGGTCGGTTTGCCGATTCTGCGCAAGGATTTCATCCTCGACCCGTACCAGGTATATGAGGCCAGGGCGCACGGTGCCGATGCGGTCTTGCTCATCGTCGGCATCCTTTCGCCGGTGGAATTGCGGAGTCTGCTGGAGACGACTCACTCGCTGGGCATGACGGCACTCGTAGAGATCCATGATCGAGAGGAGCTAGAGCAAGTATTGGCAATTGATCCAGAGATCATCGGGATAAACAATCGGAACCTGGCCGACTTCGGCGTCAGCCTGGAGACGACGGTGCAATTGCGCCTTCTTGTTCCAGGACTAGTAGTGAGCGAGAGTGGCATTCATACCAGGGATGATGTGGTGAAACTTGAAGATGCCGGAGTTGACGCCATTCTGGTTGGCGAAGCGCTGGTCAGCAGTCCCGATCCAGCGAGAAAAATAAGGGAACTCTTAGGATGATCAAGGTCAAAATCTGTGGCTTAACCAATCTGGAAGATGCCCTGGCGGCAGTTGAATACGGGGCGGATGCCCTGGGATTCGTATTCGCCCCCAGCCCCCGGCGAGTCACGCCTGAGTCGGTCAGGGAGATAGTGGCCGGATTGCCGCCATTTGTTACCAGGGCAGGCGTCTTTGTGAATAGTACACTCGCCGAAATAAGAGAAACGATGTCGCTGTGTGGGCTTGACCTGGCACAGCTTCACGGCGAGGAGGGCCCCGACCTTTGTGCATCGCTTTCCCCCCGGGTCGTTAAGGCATTCACCCTCGGTAACCTGCCCTCGCTTTCGCAGTTGGGGAGGTATCGAGTAGCGGCGATCATGCTAGATAAGGGTAAAGGCACAGGTATTGAACACTGGGCGATTGCCAGAGATATTCGGCGCCACGTCCGATTGATACTGGCCGGGGGGTTGACTCCAGGGAATGTCGCCCAGGCTATAAAGGTGGCCCAACCCTATGCGGTAGATGTGTCGAGCGGGGTGGAGGAGAGGCCGGGGAGGAAGGATCATGGCAAGATGAGGGACTTTATCAACGCTGCGAAAGGCCAACGATGAAAGATAAACGGCAACTACCCGACGAACGGTGAGCTTGTGAGCCGAATTGAGCAGGTCTTTGCCGGTAAGAGCCATAAGGCGTTGATTGCCTACGTCACAGTGGGATATCCAAGCTTAGCGGCTACGCTGGAGATAGTTCCCGTCCTGGCATCAGGCGGGTGCGACATCGTGGAACTGGGAATCCCTTTCTCCGATCCACTGGCCGATGGCCCCACCATTCAACGGGCGAGCTATGAGGCACTCAGACAGGGGATCACCCCAGAGATGTGCCTCGAGGCGGCGCGACAGTTGAGGCAGCAGGTCGACATTCCCCTGATATTTATGAGCTATTATAATCCGGTGCTTCACTACGGACTGGAGCCTTTCTGCTGCAAGTGCGCCAGGGTGGGAATCGATGGACTTATCATTCCTGACCTGCCCCCGGAAGAGGGGGCGGAATTAGAGGGCTTAGCTCAGAGACAGGGGATCGATCTTATTTACTTGCTGGCCCCAACCAGCAACGATAAGCGCATCGAATTGGTCGCCGAGAGGGCTCGAGGCTTTATTTATCTGGTCTCGGTAACGGGGACTACCGGAGCAAGGGAGGCTCTTCCACAAGAGCTCGAAGGCTTCGTTGCCAGAGTCAGGCGGAGGACTCGCCGGCCGCTGTGCGTGGGATTCGGGATATCGACCCCGGAGCAGGCCAGGCGAGTGAGCAGCGTGGCCGACGGTATCATCGTGGGCAGTCGCATTATAGAGCTTATAGAGGAGGATGCGTCACTGGCGAAGCTGCGAGGTTTTATCGGGAGATTAAGGGAAGAAATAGATTAGGGGGTGATAGATGACGCAGTCGGCAACCTGAACCCCGGAGAGCCGAACGAAATCAACAAAAGGAGGAGAAATGGAAACGACCAAGTTCACTCTATCTGAAGAGGAGATGCCCACTTCCTGGTACAACGTACAGGCGGATCTGCCACAGCCGTTGCCACCGCTACTTCACCCGGGCACCCACGAGCCCACAATTCTGCCGCCCCCGCTGTTTGCCTCAGAGCTGATTAAGCAGGAGTTCAGCACCGAGCGCTTCATCGAGATACCCGAGGAGTTACAGCAAATCCTCCGCATGTGGCGGCCCACCCCACTATACCGGGCTCATCGCCTGGAGAAGGCCCTGGACACGCCGGCCAGGATATTCTACAAGTACGAGGGCGTCAGCCCGGCTGGCAGTCACAAACTCAATACCTCCGTCGTTCAAGCCTATTATGCCCGGCAGGATGGGATCAAACGGCTCGCCACCGAGACCGGCGCCGGCCAGTGGGGCAGTGCCCTGGCCATAGGATGTAGCTTCATCGGCCTGGAATGCAAGGTCTACATGGTGAGGGTTAGCTATAACCAGAAGCCCTATCGCCGCATCTTGATGGAGACATTTGGGGCCACGTGCGTTCCCAGTCCCAGCACGGATACTCAGGCGGGTCGCGACATCCTGTCCGAGAACCCCGATTCGCCCGGCAGCCTGGGGATCGCCATCAGCGAGGCAGTCGAAGACGCCATGCACCGGGACGACACCTACTATTCTCTGGGAAGCGTGCTCAATCACGTGCTGATGCACCAAACCGTGGTCGGGCTTGAGGTGAAGACGCAAATGGAGAAGGCCGGTGTCTATCCCGATATCATCGCCGGCTGCATCGGCGGTGGCAGTAACTTCGCCGGCGTGATCCTCCCCTTCATACCGGATAAGTTGAAGGGGAAGAGGATTCAGATAATCGCCGTTGAACCGGAGGCCTGCCCTACCTTGACCAAGGGACCCGACATGTACGACTTTGGCGATGTGGCCAGGCTTACCCCTCTGATCAAAATGTTCACTCTGGGACACACCTTCGTTCCCCCGCCGGTCCATGCCGGCGGACTGCGATACCACGGACTGGCGCCGATTATCTGCCATCTTAACCGACTGGGGTTGATCGAGGCCAGAGCGGAGCATCAGGTGGCCGTTTTCCAGAGCGCGGTGCAATTCGCTCGCACGGAGGGCATCGTTCCCGCACCGGAACCGGCCCATGCCGTCAAAGTGGTCATCGATGAGGCCCTGAAGTGTAAGGAGTCGGGAGAGGCCAAGACCATTCTCCTGGCCCTGAGCGGACACGGCTACTTCGATCTGGCGTCCTACGAGGCATATCTCACAGGCAAACTCATCGATTACGAGTATCCCAGGGAGAAGGTGGAAGAGGCCCTATCCAAAGTGCCGAAGGTATAGATATGTATTTCTGGGGACATAATACCTATTTCTTCCAAGAAGTTCAGGAATAGGTATTGTGTCCCTGGGAGGTTCTTTGACGAGCCCCTCTCCCATCACCAATCTGCCTTCTGCCGGACCTGATCGTTCGACATGAAGGCCGAGTATCCTCAAATGTTGCCTTTTTTCAAGGTCTCCGTTGGTTTGAATGCCGCTACGCCGTACTCTCTTGCGAGCTCTTCACAGCGGGCGGCCAGCTTGTCATATCCTATTCCCCGGGCAAGCTGGAACGGGCCGAATGCTGCTCTTCCTCCGTGGATCATCGCTTTGTCGATATCATCCGGACTCTTTACGACCCCCTCCTCGAGCAGTTTTGTCGCCTCATTGACCTGTATGGCGATCAAGTCGGTCGCATCAAAGTCCTCCTTTGCCCTGGCCAGGTCTATCGCTGGCCTTCCCCTGGACCAGTCGTAGATCCCCTTCCCCGTCTTTTTTCCCAGATCTCCGGCCTCGATCTTCTCCCGGAGCCATTTAGGAGGAGCATACTCCGAGGACAGCCTCTCGGCAACATAGATCAAGCTGTGGTAAACAATATCCAGTCCAACATAATCCAGCAACTCATATGGCCCCATGGCCATCCCTAATATCTTCATCCGGGCATCGATTTCCTCCGGCGCGGCTATCCCCCTGTCCACCAGGGCACCGAGCAGAATCAAACTCGGCGCGCCAATCCTGTTGTAGATGAAGCCAACGGAGTCCTTCTCGACTCTGACCGGAACCTTGTTCATTTTTGCTGCCAGGTCGTGGGTCAACTGCATGGTCTCCTCGCTCGTCTGATCTCCCTTGATGACCTCAACAAGTTTCATCACAGCAGCAGGGTTGAAGAAGTGCATCCCCACGACCTTTTCGGGCCTGCGGGTGACCGACGCCATCTCCGTTATGCTCATGTTGGAGGTGTTCGAAGCCAGCACGGCATGCTCCGGCGCCGATTTGTCCACTTCCTGGAACACTGCCTTCTTCACATCCATTATTTCAGGAGCTGCCTCGATGATAAAATCGGCATCGTTGACCGCATCTTCCAAATCAACAAAGGATTGAAGCTTGCCCATCATCGCTTTCCTGTCCTCTTCAGTGATCCTTTTCTTTCGCGCAAGCCTTGCCAGTCTCTCCCCTATTCTCTGAAGGCCGTTATCCACAAATCGCTGCTCGACGTCCCTCAGGGCCACCCTATAGCCGGCAAGCAGCGCAACCTCGGCTATCCCATGTCCCATGTCACCCGCACCCATGACCGCTATCTTCTTGATGTCTTCCAGTTTCATCCGAGTAACTCCTTTCTGTTATTAGCGGAGCTTCCAGATTGACAGATGTATTAGGCTAAACATAACATACCCTGAAAATAGCTTCAAATCAGGCTCAAAAAGTTGGCCCTAGTGGCTACCTATGTGTTTCTTAATGGAGACGCGCTTGTCAACTGAGCTACATTGAAATGACGCTAAATGTTGACAAACCCGTCTCGCTACAGATCATCGCTACAGGATAACATATGAAATAACAAACTGTCAACAGGAATATCTAGAATTAGTGCCTGAGGGTTTCTTCCTTCTTGATGTCCCTCACTAACTCCATCTCCTTTTGACCCAGGAAGATATCGATTAGGTTTCAAACCTGCCCCTACATCATTGACAAGGGGGTGAGCGTTGTGTTACAAGAAATCAAAGCGTCAAATCGGTGACGAGGTTTCTGAGGTGATTATTAGTCAGTGAAATATATTGCTTGATGTTTCTCCGGCGGATTGTATTATACTGTTTGAGTGCTGAGGAATCACCCTAAATGGGATGTGTCGAATTATGAATAAGATAAAAAAACTTGCGCTAAAATATCCAGAATTTATGAAGTTCATAGTAATGGTAATGGTAGTTACAATTGTTGCCGCACTAGTTAGCCTTCTTATACGATTTTTAGAAAATACCTTCAATTTGGAGGTAGATCGATTAGTGAGAATCCTTATAATAGGTTTACCAGTGATTATCGCGAGTTTCATTGTGAATGTAAAACTTGCGAAAAAAAGCACGGACGGGGAGAAGAGTGACATAAAAATATCTCGTCTCTCTTTGCTCCCCGGTATGATTCCCGGCATAGGAATGCTGGCTGTGGCAGCAGCGCCAACGCTGTGGATTCTAAATCTGGGTGCTGAATGGTCGGTAGTAACACTGGGTATCTTCGCCTGGATTGTTTCGGTGGCTCTAAAATTCGTTTTTGCCGGACTTTTCAATGAACGAATCCTCAATTTCCTAAAAAGCAAGCTCCCGTCTAAGTTAGCACGACCCTTTTCTTGGACATATATCGGGCTCTTAACAGGGGTTTTTGAGTGCGGCATCGCTCTGGCGTTTGTCTTGAAATTCGATATATTATATCAAGCGACATGGATAGATATTCTTGCTTTTGGTATTGGCTTTGGTGCATTTGAAGCGTTCGCCCTTGGGGCAGCAGCGTTAGCCCAGATTGGTCAGTGGATAGTCCGTCCGGAATCTATCCCTGAAAAATATAGGAAAGAAGAATACCGGAAGTTCACCGTCAGTAACCTTTCGATGTTACTTCTAGGGCCAGTAGAAAGAGCTTCGGCCATATGCTTTCATGTTTTTAGCAATGTGCTCATTATCTTGGCGGTTCAACAAAACTTTTATCTCTTATTTTGGCTCTCGTTTGGGTTTAAGACCCTGGTTGACGGAGTCGCAGGGTGGATGATTTTAGAGAAAGATATTAAAAGTAGCACTAACATCGCCCAGTGGTGGGCTTATCAAGCTATTTTTATGATCGATGCTCTCGTTAGCATAATCGGAATTATACTGTTGCAGAAGATATGGTACTCATAAAGTCAAGGAAACGGGATTCGGGCAACTTCATTTAACATAGGCTTTGCACTTCGGTTCGCTGGCTTAAATCCTGAGGATTCGGAACGTTGCAAACACGCAATATGCGATACGAAAGGTTGACTAAAATGTAATAGATTTAGGAGTATTGGAGGTAAATACTTTTATGAATGGCTCTATACTTATTAACGAAGTTGGCTCTGGGAAAGCTGTGGTTTTTATTCATGGACTAGGGTCTTCATCTCATTGTTGGAATGATCAGGTTATCAAGTTGTCTGGCCAATTTAAGGTGATTGCTATTGATTTATATGGTCATGGGCAGAATAAGAACATCCCTTCAAATATTGATATATCTCAAACTGCGAAAGAAATTATTGAAGAATTACAAAACAGAAATTTGTATAGTGTATCTTTAGTAGGTCATAGCTTAGGTGGGCTAATTGCGATAGAAATTACAAGATTAAACAATGAATTAGTTGATAATATCATATTGGTAGATGTACCTACAAAGCAACCTAATCTACCAACAATAATGAAGTATGTTCTTTTGAAATTGCTTGAAAATAGTTATGAAGCAACTGTAAAGGCACATTATAAGAAAATGACAGAAAACCAGGATTTGCTTAAAAGTCTTCTGGCAACAGCTTTGAATACAAATAAGCATGTATATTGCAGCTATATGAAAAGCGTACTTAATGCTGATTATTCTAAGATAGTGGGTAGCTTAAAATCTGATATTTATATTTTTTTGTCTACATCATTAGCAAAAGATAAGTCTAAGCTTAATAAGATACAAAGAAAATATGGATATGAAAATATCACCGATGATCATGTATATTATTACAAAGATTCCGGGCATTTTATTATGCTTGAGAAAACAAAAAGGTTTACTAGTGACCTTTTAAATATACTGTCTCAATAAATTCTTGACTCTTTATATCACACAGTGTATGCAGGTGCGTTATACTCACCTAAATCGCCTCCGGCAACTTTTTTATCCGAAAAACGAGAGGCGAAGTGCTCACCGCGAAGCGCAAAGGATCAAGAAATGAACCACGAAATCACTATTCGAAAAATCCAGCCGGATGACGACAGAGCGGTCTGGGAAGTCGCCAAAACACTGGGAGCCCCGGAGCGTTATTTTGCCTATTTATCTTACAAAAGGGGCAAGGCCAATGCACTGGCTGCTGTTTACGGCGAGGTGGTTGTAGGCTGCGTTGTTCCACGGGTTGCCAGAATTGCCGGCGAAAAGATAGGCATGGTCGATTGGATATTCGTTGACCGCAACGTTCAGGGCAAGGGGGCAGGCAAAGCCCTGTTGGATGCCGTCCTCTCCTATTTTCAAGAGGAAGGCTGCAAAACGCTTTATGCCCTCATCGATCGCTACAATTCCCCATCGTGGAATATGTTCTTCCATAGGGGCTTCATGCCGTTTGAATTCGATAGGCAATTTAAGGTTTTCGGATGGAGGATCATTTCATTATGGTGGGTCAATAGCTACTTCATGGCGCCAGGACATTTCATAATGCGAAAGACGGTCAAGGAAGAGCAGTTAGCGGGAGAGATCGGAGAACGCCGGCATTTCCTTCTCGCCTGGCTCGGCTTCAGTTTTGTCGCCTGGATTGTTGGACTTAGATATGACGCACCTGTACTCACCTCCATCCCCGTTGCTCTAGGTGTTGTCGGCATAAGCATATTCGCCCATGAACTTGCCCATAAGCTCATTGCCCGCTTCTTTGGGTTTAAGACGGTATTCAAGGCTAACGAATTGGGACTGCTCTTCAGTGCTCCATTCTCTTTATTGGTTGGTGTCCATTATCCGACCTATGGCTCAACCTATATCAAGCAAAAGGATTGGCCCTATAACAAGAATCTCAGAGAGATGGGCTTGATTTATGTTGCAGGCCCCGTGGTTAGCCTGGTATTGGCCTTCTGCTTCTTAGGTCTGACACACTGGGGAGATAGGGAGTGGCTGGAAGCGCTGGGCAGAGTCGGGTTTTGGACAAATTTTTCCCTTGGTTCTTTCAATCTGCTTCCCATACCTATGTTGGATGGCAATAAGATATTTCTGGGGAATAAGACCATCGGGGTATTATTGGTTATAGGGTTTGTTCTGCTATGGCTGCTAAAGCGGTTTTATGTTCAGTGATAGCGATAACCGCCGAGCACGCAGAGAACACAGAGAAATCTTAATGTCAAGGTAAGCGTTCAGCCATCAGCGTTCAGCACCTTACGGATGAACGACGTAAGCATCAGCTTGAGCCGTCAGCCGAGTGAGTTCAGAGTATCGAGTATTGAGTTCCGAGGACCTCATAACTCTAAACCCGTAACTCCAAACTCAGAACTGATTGCTGACCGCTGAACGCCTACATATCAAGAATCTCAGCGCTCTCGACGCTCTCTGCGGTGAACAGTAACAATTTTCCCATAGTGTTTTTTGCCAGATACTATAACCTGGACTTGAAGTCTGATCCACGGATTAAGGGGTTCAGTGGGGGGCTTGACAAACTTTTCAAAGTGCTGTATACTTTAGAGTACTCTAGAAACAGGAGGCTAGGAATGGCGGACATGGAACAGGTAAAATCCGATCTTGGCTACGTTCGAGAAGTGGTTCGGGCATCGGAGCAAGACCCATCCGTACCGGCAATCAGTTTCCTCTGGGCGGCGATCTGCCTGGTGGGCTTCTCCCTGATTGACTTCGCTCCGCGGCACGTAGGTCTGTACTGGAGTATTGCTGCTCCGCTAGGCTTTTTGACGAGCTGCTTTCTGGGGTGGCGCCACAGCCAGCGGCAGGGCCAGATGCGTCGAGATCTGGGAATCCGCTACTTTCTACACATGTTCGGGATGATGGCGGTTATCTTCCTGGCGTCTATTCTTGGGGGGACTGGCGCCGTTGCCTGGCAAGAGCTGTCCAAGCTCATCTTGCTTATCATAGGCCTGGCCTACTTCCTGGCCGGCGTTCACCTGGAGCGGCCCCTTCTCTGGATCGGCATCCTGATGATGGCGGGCTACCTGGCCCTCTTCGTTATCCCGGCCTATAGCTGGACCTTCATCGGCGCTCTGGTGGCGGTGGCGCTAGTAACCACCGGCCTGATAGGGAGGAGGAAGAGTGGTACGTCACCGAGGTGAGTCCGACGGCCCCATCTGGGACAGGGTGAATGGCTTCAATAGACTCCTCGAGCATCGCACCAGGCTGGGGATCTGCGTACTCCTGGCCCGCAACGATACCATCACCTTCAGCCGGCTCAAGGCTCTGCTCAAGGAAACGGACGGGGCTCTTGGGGCACATCTGCGAAAGTTGGAGGACGAGGATTACCTCGTGGTTAAGAAGGAGTTTCGGGATCGGAAACCGACAAGCTGGTATAGCCTCACCCGGGATGGCCGGAAGGCCCTGGAGACGCATCTGCAGGCCCTGGAGAAGTTGATCGCCGAGGCAGGTGATTAGTCCTTAATGCGGCGTATGCGGTCGCACCGTCGGTGCTCACCCAAATTGGGTCAGCGCGCTTGTCAACCTGGCATATACTGCGAAAGGCCGCTTATTTCCGCCGGACAAAAAATCAGGAGGTGAAGTCGTGCCTGTTGTGCAAGTGAAAAACCTGCGTAAAGTCTATGGTCCAGTGGTGGCGATTCGGAGGGTGGGCTAGACTCGACGACAGCCAAACTGCTTG
>JALPYG010000047.1 GCA_023271215.1 Dehalococcoidia bacterium | reverse complement strand
CTCGCTCCTGAGCTATCCCGAGAGTTAGAGCGGATCATACAGGGATACGTGCGCTATCTGCTGGAGCGGGAGATCAAGGCGACGGGATTTCTTGACCGGTTGAGAAGGGAAGGTATGTGAGCGGTCGGGCTTGCTATTTCTGGCGATTATCTTTATTATATAGTCATGGCTAAGCGGCGACGACGCGTCATCAAGCGTCCCCGGAAGAGCACCAATTTCGCTAAACCTGCAGGTAGAGTGCTGGCGGTAGTCGCTGGAGGGATCGTTGGGATTGTATTTACCTTCGCCACCGTGGCTCTGGCGATAGCACTTGCATGGCTCGCGGTCAGAGGGGAGTGGGATGGAATTATCGAGGTGTGGAACCAGATCATTGCCGTAAACCGCACACTGGAAATCGCGGTGTCCTCGATTACTGTGGTGGCTTTGATTCTGGCCAACATCGGCTTCTATCACCTCGCATTTCGCCTGTATAAGAGGCGTTAGGTTCCTCCCCCGTATCCATCCTCAGAACGCAGGTGAGAGCGAATGGCCGAGGTGGGTAGTGTAACGGAAGGGACGAAAATGGATGCTGATAGAGAAAAAAGAATAGCCGTAGATAATTGACGAATCAGGAACTAAAGTCAAGTACGTCAAAGACAAGAGATTTAAGGCATAACGAACTGCCCCAGTCGGGATGTCTCCTCGACGACAACATCCTCATCCAGCTTGGTGAATAGTGGTTCCGGTGGGGCCAGAGCCTGCCCCGTCAATGGGAAAGTGAAACTCCAGCCGGCACCCTCAATGCTTCCGGGGGAGCCAAGAAGGTGATGAAGATTTTCAGAGCTGAAGGGCAGGAAGGGATACAACACCGTCCGGAGGCAGGACACGGCTCCCAGTGCCACTCCGACAGTATGCGCCGCGGCGTCTCTATCCTGCTTGATCACCTTCCAGGGAGCCTTCTCATCAAGGTAGCGATTGGCCTCCTGTGCCAGGGAAAATGCTGCCTTTATGGCCTCCTTGAAACGGCAGTTGCCGAGCGGCTCGCCGACGCTATCCAGGGTATCCCTCGCCTTGCTCAGAAGTGCGTTGTCACTGACATCGAGCTCCCCAAGCGGAGGAATATGGCCGTTGAAATTGCGATAGGTGAAGCTGAGCACACGATGAACCAGGTTGCCGTAGGTGGCCACTAACTCGTCGTTGTTGCGCCGGAGAAATTCCCTCCACGAGAAGTCGGTGTCGCCGGTCTCCGGCATGTTGACCGAGAGCACGTAGCGAAGCGGATCGGGATCGTAGCGTTTCAGATAGTCGGGGAGCCAGACCGCCCAGTTGCGGCTGGTAGAGAACTTCCCCCCCTCCAGGGTTAGGAATTCGTTGGCGGGAACGTCGTAGGGCAGGCTCAGCCCCTCATATCCCAGGATAATCGCCGGCCAGATGAGGGTGTGAAAGGGGATGTTGTCCTTCCCGATAAAATAGTAAGTCCTGGTATCTCCCGTCCAGAACCGGTGCCACAGCTCGCTGTCCCCATTGATTTTTGCCCATTCCTTACTCGCCGAGAGATATCCGATGACCGCCTCAAACCAGACGTAGATGCGTTTCTTTTCAAATCCGGCAACCGGCACGCTAACCCCCCATTCGAGGTCGCGGGTGATCGCCCGGTCACGGAGACCTTCCTCGATGTATCGCAGGGTAAAACTGGAGACATTCGGTCTCCAGTGATTCTGTGCCCTGACCCACGATTCAAGTTGCTCGCTGAACCTTGAAAGTCGCAGAAAGAAGTGCTCTGAAATTCTGATCTCAGGGGAAGCGCCGCAGATGCTGCATCGAAGGCCGATCAGGTCAGTGGTGCTGAGGGTCTTGCCGCACTCGTCACATTGGTCTCCTCTAGCAGCGGCGAAGTTACAATGGGGGCATTCGCCTTCCAGGTAACGATCGGGAAGATAGCGATCGCACTGAGGGCAATACGCCGAAGGCACGGTGTCTTTGAATATGTACCCCTTGTCCCGGAGGGTGAGAAAGATATCGTGAACCACCTCGGCGTGGTTAGGGGTGTGGGTGGAGGTGAAAAGATCGAAGGAAATACCCAGCTTTTGCCAGGATTCCAGGAATCCCTGGTGATTCCTGGTGGCCACCTCCTCAGGACTGATTCCCTCCCTTTCGGCGCTGATGGTTATGGGGGTGCCGTGCATATCGCTGCCGGAGACCATTAAGACGTGGTTCCCCTTCAGGCGATGGTAGCGGGCGAAGACGTCGGCGGGGAGATAAGCCCCCGCGATGTGGCCCAGGTGTAGCGGTCCGTTGGCGTACGGCCAGGCAACAGCGACGAGAATATGCTGGGGCATAACAAGTGTATTTTAGCACAAATTCCCCGCCGATGCGAATTCGCGTTGAGTTGTTGGAATGGATTTGCTATAATCCTTATCAAGAGGTGGTCGCAAGTGATCCTTGCCGGACGAGACCTGATCTCCATTAACGACTTCTCCAACGAGGAAATAGAGGCGGTTCTGAACCTGGCTGATGAGATGAGCTCTGCTCTTGAGAAGGGTAAGAGGTTGGATCTTTGCCAGGGGAAGGAACTCTACACCATATTCTATGAGCCCAGCACCCGCACCAGAAGCAGCTTTGAAACAGCGATGCACAGACTGGGCGGCACAGTGGTGAGCCACGCCGAGGCGCAGGTGACCTCCGCGGTTGCCAAGGGCGAATCCATTGCCGATACCGTGAGAGTGCTCGAAAGATATGCGGATGTTATCGTGATGCGCCATCCGCTCGACGGCTCGACGAGGCTGGCTGCCGAACACTCGTCGGTTCCGGTAATCAGCGGGGGCGACGGAGCCCACGAGCACCCGACTCAGACTTTGCTCGATCTCTACACCATCAGGAAAGAGAAGGGGGCCATCAGGGGAAAGAGCGTGGCGCTATGCGGCGACCTGCGCCACGGTAGAACGGTGCATTCGCTGGCCATCGGGCTGGCCAGATTCGGGGCCGAGATAATCTGCATCGCTCCCCCGGACTTCGAACTGCCGGATCACATTCGAGATACCCTCAAGGCTTACAGGTGTAAGCTCACGGAATACGAATCACTGGAAGGTGTAGTTGATGAAGGTTCATTGGTGCTACATCAAGCCGAGACATCCTCGAGGAGGGGTGGTGCCAGGGTGGGGTCTGGCGGGCAGGAAGGGTTCATGAGTTTCTTGCTCGAGAACCTCGACGTGCTCTACTTCACCAGGCTCCAACGAGAGCGACTTCCTACCGGGGAAATCGGTGATGCCGCCGAGGAAAGCTATCGGATCAACCGGCAGTTGCTGGAGAAATCGCGTGATGATGCACTGATCATGCATCCGCTGCCCCGTACGGGCGAGCTGGCGTATGAAGTGGACCATGATAAGCGAGCGGCCTACTTCAGGCAGGCCGGATACGGGGTTCCAGTCAGGATGGCGTTGATTGCTCTGCTTCTGGGAGCCGTGGAACGCCGGATAAGCGAGGGGCAAAAGAAGAAGATACCCAAACCGGCAAAGGATGTCTGCGGCGTCAGGTGTCCCAACGGGCGGTGTGTTACCAACGCCGAATGCTATGCCACGGCGAAATTCTGCCAGGTCAACCCACAACTCCTCAGGTGTTACTACTGCGACTGGCTGGTGCAAGTAGCATAGTGGCGATGGACGCTTGACATAGCAAGACAAGTGTGCAATAATAGTGTAATCAAACTCGAAAGGAGGACACCCATGCATGTCAAAGAACTGATGACGACCAATGTAATCACGGTTTCAAGTAATACCTCGATTGCCGATGCCAGAAAGTTCATGGTTACCCACAATATTCTCCGCTTGCCGGTGGTTGACAAAGGGAAACTGGTAGGTATAGTGAGCAAAAGGAGGATAGCAGAGGCATCGCCGTCACCAGCAACTAGCCTGAGTATCTGGGAACTGAATTACTTGCTGGCGAAGATGACCGTAAAGGAAATAATGGCCAAAGATGTCATCACTATCTCCCCTGATGCCACCGCCGAGGCCGCTCTCGCGCTGGCACAGGAACGCAAGGTTGGTGCCCTGATAGTAGTGGATGAGGGCCATCTGGTGGGCATAGTCACCACCAATGATTACGTATATCGAATCCTGAACCCTCTCCTCGGTCTGGGCAAGCCTGGGGTGCGTCTTCACGTCTACGACTGCGGTACAACCCCTAAGATTGAGGAAGTCGTTAGATTCATAAATAAGCATGATCTCACAATTGAAGCCCTTCATGTGGATGATTCCCCGGAAAGGGGCACGAGAGACCTGATAGTTCAGGTGAACGCTGATGATCCCGCCAAGCTAATCGAGGACCTCACCACTCGGGGATACAGGGTGGAGATCAGAGAGCGCTGTTGCTGATCATTTTACCCACAGTGGTGCAAGGGCAGCAGGGTTCCTGCCTCCAGTAAGATATCACGCCGAGGGGGGGGTTTCTGGGCGCGGAGGTAAGCAGGAGGTGATGATGAGGTTGTCATTGCGCATACTTATCCTGTGCTTGATAGTGAGCCTCGGTGCGGGGATCGGCATAGGACAGGCCATCGAGGCGAGGCAAATACGAGCCCTTAGCTCGCAGATCGCCCGACAGGAAGAGCTCATATCCGACCTCAGCTTGGAGGCCGGGCAACACGAGGAACATGTGTCCGCCCTCAATTCAGAGATCAGAAGCCTGACGGCCGAAATCGCACGCCTGGTCCCGGACATTGCGGAGAAACAAGCCTCCTATGACTTGCTTCTGGCAAAATACGACAGCACACTAGAACAACTAGGAACTTTGCAGACAAGCTTTACAAGGTTGTCTCAGGAATACGAAGCCCTGCGGAAGAACTTCGAGGCACTGGAGGACGCGAGCAACGGTGCGGCCGTTGAGGAATTGAGCAGACTCCAGGAACAGGTGTCACTCCTTGAGAGACAGAATAGCCTGTTGCACATTCAGGTGGCGCAACTTACCGACCAGCTCACTCCTGCCCCCCATCACGCCGTTGAGGGCAGAGAGATATGGGGGAAGCCAGGGTTCAGAAGCAATGCCTGGGCAGGGCGAGATTATGAGCTCAAGCGCAAGATCGAAGAGATTGCGCGAACCTGGCACGAAACGCATACCTTCATCGAAGGCGAGATGGATTGCAACGATATAGCAGTCAGTCTCCACAACATGCTGCTCACCGCGGGTATCAAGTCAGTCCTCGTGCTCGGTAACCTGGAGATGGTAGGAGAGACGTTTGAGGAAGCGAACCACACCTGGCTATACGTCTTCGATGCTCAGGGAAAAGTTATCTATCTGGAACCCACAACCGGTGAGGTTTTCTATGGCCGCCTGCCCGACGGCTCGACAAACCCGCGGGCTATCCCCTACCGCGAGGGATTTATCTACTTAAGGCCATCTGATCTTCGCAGAGATCTCAAGGGGAGGTGGTAGAGGAGGACATTGCCTCGAGCTTCTGGTAAACCCTGTGGGTCTCCCTGGCCGTCTTGCTCCAGCTAAAGGCTCTCGCTCGCCTCAGGCCTCTCGCTATTAGCCTTGCTCTCAAGTCCTCGTCTTTGATGACCATTCTCATCGCTTCAGCTATTTCGTCCACCTGGTAAGGATTAACGAGAATGGCCGCATCGCCGGCAACCTCCGGAAGGGAAGTCGTGTTCGAGGCTACCACCGGGCAGCCGCAGGCCATGGCTTCCAGGAGAGGAATGCCAAACCCCTCGTAGAGGGATGGATAGGCGAGAAGCAAGGCCCCGGAATAGTATCTGGCCAGCTCCTCATCACTGACATGTTCTAGAAAGATGACTTCCCCTCTCAGCCCGAGTTCCGCCACTTTCCTCAAAGTGCGCGCCCTGAATTCCTTGCTTCTCCCTTCGGTTCCCGCTTTAACCAGCTTCAATTCAGGGAAGCATCTCCTTACCGTGGCAAAGGCCTCAAGAAGTCTATCCAGATTCTTTCTTGGCCTCTCGGAGCCCACATAGATCACGTACGGAAAGTCAAATGGATTCTCATTTCTAAACCTGAAGATGGCGTGGTCTATGCCGTTGTAGATGACCATCACCTTTTGAGGAGGTATTCTTAGGAAGCTGACTAAGTCCCTTTTGGTGTACTCGGAGACGGCCAGGATCGTCGCCGCCTTTCTAATACCTTTCTTGTCAAGCCACAAACCCACTCTTTCCCGGAGCGTTTCCCTGGTGAAGCTGATCTTGAAGCGAGCCAGGTCGTGGACGGTTATGACAAAGGGAACCTTTAAGGAGAGAGCAAATCTGCCGAAATGCTGATTTGGAAGATGGGCAACGGACTTCAGAGACGAGAGTAATCTAGCGAGCCTGAAATGCTCCCGCGTGCTCAGATATCGCCTCGTCTCTATCCTCTTCACAGGGAGCCTCTTGGCAAGCTCCTGGCTATATCTATCCAGGCCTCCTTCCTCTGTGGTTACAACAAGGCAGGCGTTACTCATGCTGACCTTCTTCGAGCAATAACACTGGTTCCTGGCTGCCGGGCCAGGGTTCGAACCTGGGCGTACGGCTCCAAAGGCCGTTGTGCTACCACTACACTACCCGGCAAGGGCAAGATCATCAGGGGGATTCTCCCCCTGAAACCCCCTAAAGCAGTCATGTCCTATGCCTCGATGCTGATGGGGAGAGAATTTCCTCAGCGGTCTTACAAGTGCCGAAGGTCGGATTCGAACCGACACGGGAGTCACCCCCCAACGGTTTTTGAGACCGCCGCGTCTACCATTCCGCCACTCCGGCTCACCAAGAATGGAGCGGAAGATGGGATTCGAACCCACGACCTCCTCCTTGGCAAGGAGGCATTCTACCGCTGAACTACTTCCGCATCGCTTCGAGCCTGATCGTCTCAGAATCGTGCCGAACCCTGAGCGCAAGCCTCTCATCCCTGGTGCCGAGAGGCGGAATCGAACCGCCGACACGCGGATTTTCAGTCCGCTGCTCTACCTCTGAGCTACCTCGGCACAATTAAGATTTTACCTCTCCCGGTATCATTAGTCAAGCATAACTACTCAGGTTCAAAGTTCCGGGGTTCAAGGTTCAAGGGTTCCCCTGAGGGATCACCCCGAAGGGTTAGAAAACGATGAACATGAACCAGGCTTCGGCAAGCTCAGCACAAGTATGAAGATAAGGCGAGCAACCGTGAACCCCTGGGCCTGCGGCCGGGGGCAGGCCTGATAACCTGAGTAGTTACAGTCAAGCATAACTTTGGCCGGCGTCGGTGGCAACACGACCTTGACACCTGTCTAGTCATTGTCCTATGATAAAGGTTGTATCCGTCACAGGAAGTCCAAAACGCCACAGGGGAAGGAGAATAGTGTTAGTTGACATTGTGTTTGTTGTTGGCGCCTATCTGTTTGGATCATTGCCGGTGCTGTACTGGATCGGCATGCTGAAAGGATTCGATCTGAGGCAAGAAGACGATATGCACCAGGCCCTCTGGCGCAAAGTCGGTTTCATCGAAGGATCAGCCGGAGTACTGTGGGACATATTCAAGGGGCCTATCCCTCCGCTGATTGCACGATGGCTCGGTTTCGATATTCTTATTGTGGGCCTCTCTGGACTGGCCGTTGTGGCCGGTCAGATGTGGCCTATTTTCCTTCGCTTTGACAGCGGGGAGAAAGGGAACACCACCGGCCTCGGGGTCACACTTGCCATATCTCCCCCGACACTTGCTATTGCGGCGATCCCGATAATTATCGGGGCTCTCTGGAGAATAATCTCCTCGATGAGGGGTTCCGCAGCGACAACCACAGAGCGCCTCAAGTTTTCGGGGGTATCTGATGCCATGCCCCTGGGTATGCTCGTCGGCTTTGCGAGCTTGTCCCCCGCTGCCTGGCTGCTCCGTGAAGACCCGATGGTTGTCTGGACATTCATAGGGCTGTTTGCTTTGCTGGTAGTGAGGAGACTGACCGCAAAGCTCCGGCAGGATCTCAAGTCAGACCCACGTGCAAACACAGCATCAATTCTGAAGAATCGCTTCCTTTATGATCGCAGCTACCATTAGGCCCTTCGCTGAACCGGAAATGTGGCGAGAGCAAGCTCTCAGTGATGCATCGAGGCTCAAGGAATCGCTTCCGGAGCTTCCTGAGCCGGTGGCCAAGCCATTCCTTATCGTTTTAAGCGGCTTGCCAGGAACGGGCAAATCCTATATCAGTCGCAAGCTGGCAGAGCGCTTACCCTGCGTCATACTGTCGAGCGACACCATGCGCAGGACACTTTTCCCCTCACCGGTGTTCAACGCTGGCGAAAACCAGCGCCTCTTTGCCGCCATGCACATCCTCATCGAGGATCTCTTGCGCAAGAATGTCGCTATTCTCCTGGACGCCACTAACCTGGTGGAGCGCCATCGAGAACGCTTGTACTGTATTATCGACAGGCTCCGTCTGAAGATAATCATCCTCCGCGTAGAAGCTCCTCCTGAAGTTGTTCAGGAGCGCTTGCAGGCTCGCATGGCAATGGACAACACCTCGCCGGACTCGTCGGATGCCGATTTTGGGGTATATCTAAGGATGAAGACCAACAAACAGAGAATTCGCCGTCAGCACTTCGCGGTGGATACCTCAAAGGACATCGCTCCGGTCATCGAAAAGATAGTTCGGGAACTGAGGCGGTAAGACCCTTTCGGTGCAGATTTATTGCCTGGGTGAGAATCTTGTGCTATAGTTAACTTGGAACCCGGTGGAGGAGGCGAGGAATGGATAAAGAAATTGAAACTAACTGGGGGAAGAAATGGCTGACGAACTGAAGGTTTTCACCGGGAATACGCATCCTGCTCTGGCCCGATCGATCTGCGATTATCTTGGTGCCCCGCTGGGCCAAATGGACGTATTTGAATTCAGCAACGAGAACATCTTCGTTCGCATTCTGGAGAACGTGCGCGGGCGCGATGTCTTTATGGTGCAGCCGATCTCATCCCCGGTCAATAAGAGCCTCATGGAGCTGCTCATAATGATCGATGCGGCGAAACGAGCTTCGGCAGATAGAGTCACCGCTGTGATCCCATATTACGGCTACGCCCGCACCGACAAGAAGGACCAGCCCCGCGTGCCGATAACCGCACGTCTGGTGGCCGATTTGATAACCGTGGCCGGAGCCAGTCGGGTTCTCACCATCGACCTGCACGCCGGCCAAATCCAGGGGTTCTTCAACATCCCGGTGGATGAACTGACCGCCCTCTATATCCTGAGCCGTCATTTTGAAGAGAAGCAATTAGACGACCTGGTCGTGGTGGCCACTGACATTGGCATTTCCAAGCGAGCCCGTGATATGGCGGCGAGGCTCAATACCCCCTTAGCCATCATCGAGAAAAGGCGCCTCGGGAACACCGATGAGGCGGAGATGCTCACCGTTATCGGTGATGTTGAGGGGAGGCATGCTCTCCTGGTAGATGACGAAATCGACACCGGTAGCTCGATAACTTCCGCCGCCCTTACCCTGTCGAAACACGGTGCCAAAGAGATATACGCTTGCTGCACCCATGCTATCCTTTCCGGTCCCGCAGTGGAGAGAATCGCCAACAGCCCTCTAAAGGAAATGGTGGTCACCGATAGTATCCCGGTGCCGGAGTCGAAACAGATTGACAGGATCACCGTTCTTTCTCTGGCGGCCCTGATCGGCGAGGCTATTCATCGCATCCACGCCGACCTTTCGATAGGCGCGATGTTTCAATAGTGAGATGTTCAAGAAACTTGCCGGTATCTTCGGCGACCCCAACGAGAAGGAGTTAAGGCGCCTCCGGCCAACAGTCGACAAGATCAATGCGCTTGAGCCCGATTTTGAAAGGCGCAGCGATGATGGCCTGCGGGCGAAATCCGTCGAGCTCAGGGATCGCTTGCACTCGGGGGAATCCCCGGACAACATCCTCCCCGAGGCTTTTGCCACCGTGCGGGAAGCAGCCAGGCGGACGCTGGGTCAGCGCCATTTTGATGTCCAACTGTTGGGCGGCATTGTTCTCCACCAGGGCAAGATTGCCGAGATGAAAACCGGCGAAGGCAAGACCCTGGCGGCTACCCTGCCTGTTTACCTCAATTCTCTCAGCGGCGACGGAGTCCATCTAGTTACCGTCAACGATTATCTATCCAAACGTGATACTCAGTGGATGGGTCCTATCTATAACCTCCTGGGAGTGAGTGTGGGTTGCATCCAGCATGACTCGGCTTTCCTTTTCGATCCCTCGTACGATTCGGGCGACGCCGCCTGGCCACACCTGCGTCCGGTGTCCCGCCGGGAAGCTTATCTTGCCGACGTCACCTACGGCACCAACAACGAGTTTGGCTTCGACTACCTCCGCGACAACATGGTTCCCGATCCCTCCCTGCGAGTACAGAGAGGGTTCAATTTCTCCATCGTTGACGAGGTGGACAACATCCTCATCGACGAAGCTCGGACCCCACTCATCATCAGCGGCCAGGCCGAGGAATCCACTCAAAGATACTACACCTTCGCCCGGCTAATTCCCCGACTTCAACCGGATAGGGACTATACGGTCGATGAGCGAATGCGAGCCGCGATACTCACCGAACCGGGCATTGCCAGGATGGAGAAGTGGCTGGGCATCGGCAACTTGTACGACCCGGAGAACTACGCCCTAGTTCACTACATGGAGAACGCCCTCAGGGCTCACGTCTTCTACAGGCGAGACCGCGAATACGTGGTCAAAGACGGCGAGGTGATCATCGTCGACGAGTTCACCGGAAGACTGATGCAAGGCCGCCGGTATTCGGACGGGCTGCATCAGGCCATCGAAGCCAAGGAAGGGGTCAAGATTCAGCGGGAAAGCCGCACCATGGCCACCGTCACCTTCCAGAACTATTTCCGCATGTACGATAAGTTGGCGGGGATGACCGGAACCGCCGCTACAGAGGCGGAGGAGTTCTTCAAGATATACAAGCTCGATGTAGTGGCCATTCCGACAAATAGGCCTCTGATCCGAACAGAGTACGAGGACCAGATATACAAGAGCGAGGAAGCAAAGTTCCGCGCGGTGGTTCGCGAGATCGAAGAATGTTACACCCAGGGGCGACCAGTCCTGGTGGGAACGGTGTCCATCGAAAAATCCGAGCACCTGAGCGAAATGCTCACCCGGCAAGGCATTCCCCATCAGGTGCTCAATGCCAAGTACCACGAAAAGGAAGCCCGCATCATCTCCCAGGCAGGACGCCTGGGGGCGGTGACCATCGCCACCAACATGGCGGGGCGAGGGGTGGACATTATCCTGGGCGGCAATCCCCAGGATCGGGAACAGGGTGAGTGGCAAGAGGAACACCTCAAGGTAGTGGAACTCGGAGGACTTCACATCGTCGGCACGGAACACCACGAAGCTCGGCGCATAGACAACCAGCTCCGGGGCCGTGCCGGCCGCCAGGGCGATCCCGGCAGCTCGAGATTCTATGTTTCCTTAGAAGATGATATTATGCGTCGCTTCGGCGGTGATAAGATTAAGGGGTTCATGGAATGGGCCGGCTTCGATGAGAATATCCCTATCGAGCACTCACTGGTTTCCAGGGCCATCGAGAATACCCAGGTAAAGGTAGAGGCCTATCATTTCGATGTTCGCAAGCACCTGCTGGATTACGATGACGTATTGAACAGGCACCGTGAGAGCATCTACTCGGAGAGAGAAAAGCTCCTCAATGGCGCTGATCTCAAGTCCAATATTCGGGACATGATCGATAGGGAGATAAGCGATCTTGTTCTTACTTCTCTTGCTGATGAACACGGCGATGATTGGAATCTCGACTGGTTGCTTGCCGCCGTCGGCGCCCTCTTTCCCCTGGCGCCTGATCTGAACAAAGATAATCTCGCCCGCATGAGCCGCAGCGAGATCGAGGAGCAGTTGCTGCACTACGCCGGCTCAGTGTATGATAAACGAGAGCAAGAAATCGGGGCTGAGAACATGCGCGTGCTGGAACGATTGGTGATGCTCCGGTCCATCGATACCCGCTGGGTAGAGCACCTGACCGCCCTGGACGACGTGCGCCGCGGAATCGGACTTTACGCCTATGCCCAGAGAGACCCCCTGGTTGCCTACAAGAAAGAGGCTCACGAGATGTTCCAGCACCTGCAGGCCGGCATCCAGCGTGATATCGTGC
>JALPYG010000046.1 GCA_023271215.1 Dehalococcoidia bacterium | reverse complement strand
CCTCCTGTGCTCTGATTACGGTTTGCTGGAGCAACTCGGCGATTTTCCCTTTAAGCATCTCTCTAATTCTAAACATTCGGAGAGGACGAGTCAACGGGTACACCTTGCCATGCACACCGCATCGATGCCCTCTTCAGGTTCATCCCTGGATCCCTGGGCCAGAATCTTGCCCCTGCACAGGCAGGGGGACAGGTCTTGTATTGGAAGGGACTCAATGTTGACAGCGGCAACCTTTTGTAGTTTAATAAGGCTAATGAGGAGGACAGCATGGCCGTCATCAAAACGCGGGTCAAGACAGACAGCGATCAATTCAAAGCTAACAGGGATCACTACCTCTCCCTCACGGAGGAGCTGAGGTCCAGGCTTGAGGAGGTTAAGCAGGGCGGCCCTAAACATATGAGGGAGAAACATGAGGCCAGGGGCAAACTCTTCGTCAGGGAGAGGATAAGACGGTTATGTGACCCGGATACTTTCTTCCTTGAACTGAGTCCCCTGGCAGCCTGGGACATGTATGACAATGAAGTCCCTGCCGCCGGAATTATCACCGGGATAGGCATAGTTTGTGGCAAAGAGGTCATGATCATCGCCAACGATGCCACCGTAAAGGGAGGCTCATACCATCCGATGACGGTTAAGAAGCATGTGCGGGCTCAGGAAATCGCCATGCAGAATCACCTGCCGACGATCTATCTGGTTGATTCCGGAGGAGCCTTTCTCCCGATGCAGGATGAGGTGTTTCCCGACTCCAGGCATTTCGGGAGATTCTTCTTCAATCAGGCTCAGTTATCGGCTAAGGGGATTCCTCAGATCTGCGCCGTCATGGGCATGTGTATTGCCGGTGGTGCCTACGTGCCGGCGATGTCGGACGATGCGGCGATGGTGAGGAAGCAGGGGACGATCTACATCGGCGGCCCTCCGCTGGTTAAGGCGGCTACGGGGGAAGAAGTGGACTCCGAGACGCTGGGCGGCGCCGATACCCACTGCCGGATATCGGGCGTCGCCGACTACTACGCCCTTAACGACGATGACGCCATCAGGTGGGTGAGGGACGTCGTCGCTAACCTCAATCGGGTTAAGAAACCCTATCTTGAGGTCAGGGAGACGGAAGAGCCGCTTTATGACCCGGAGGAGATATACGGGATCATTCCCCAGAATATTCGCCAGCCGTTCGACATCCGCGAGATCATAGCACGGATCGTTGACGGCAGCAGATTGCATGAGTTCAAGGCTCTCTATGGAATGACCATCGTCTGCGGATGGGCTCATATCATGGGCTATCCTGTGGGGATAATTGCCAATAATGGGGTCATCTTCCCCGAGAGTGCCATGAAGGCGACCCACTTCATCGAGCTTGCCGCCCAGCGGCGAATTCCGCTTGTATATCTGCATAATATCACCGGCTTTATGGTGGGCAGCCAGACGGAGCACGGTGGGCTACCCAAGCATGGGGCAAAGTTCATTACGGCTACCGCAACGGCGAACGTCCCCAAGTTCTCGGTGATGGTGGGTGCTTCTGTGGGGGCGGGGAATTATGCCATGTGTGGGCGCGGCTACGACCCGAATCTTCTCCTCACGTGGCCCAGCGGTTACATTTCAGTCATGGGGGGTGAGCAGGCTACCGAGACGCTGCGGCAGATAAAAATTGCCGAGCTGCAACGGCGTGGTGAGGCCTACTCTGAGGAGGAGCTGGAGCGTATTCTCGAGCCCACCCTCGAAGATTACCGGACAAAAAGCACCCCTTACTACTCCACGGCCCATCTGTGGGATGACGGTATTATAGATCCCGTTGACACTCGAAAGATGCTGGGCTTTGCCATATCGGCTTCCCTGAACGCACCCATAGAGCCCACGCGATTTGGCGTTTTCCGGATGTAATCAGGAATTTTAGGAGGATAAACACGGTGAAGCAGGTAGAAGAGGAATTTCAACGCAAGCTAATCAGCCCGGAGGAAGCCGCGAACCTTATTAAGTCTGGGGACAGGATAGTGTTTCCTATGGGGAGGGAGACATCCGCCATCGGGCTCTCGCTCTCCGCCAGGAAGGAGGAGCTGAAGGGTGTGAGGGTTTATGTGCCCTCGCCTTCCTACGACTTCGGATGGTACGACCCCGGCTGGGAGGATTCCTTTGAGCTGACGATACTGATGCCCACGGCAACGGCGGACTCGGCAGTCGCCGAGAGAAGATGTGATGTTAAGCTCCCCTTCATGATCCCTGATCCCATGACCGGCGAGGAGGATGAACCCCCTGACGTGGTTCTCGTCGAGATCTCCCCTCCAAATGAACAAGGATACTGCAGCTTTGGTGCTTCCCTCTGGGATAAGAAGAGGAGGGTCGAGCAGGCGAAGAAGTATGGCAAGCTGGTAATAGCTGAGGTGAACGAGAACCTTATCAGGACCGGCGGGGATAACTTCGTCCACGTCTCTCAGATAGATTACCTCGTGGAGCATATCTCTCTTGGAGGAGCTCCCGGCACTGGCTCATTGGCGGGCAGGGCCAAGAAAGACCCCCCGGCTTACGTGAAGCAAATCGCCGAATATGTGGGCTCCCTGATAAAGGACCGGGACACCATCCAGATCGGGGTAGGCAGAACCAACGAGTATCTGGTACAGAACGGCATGCTCGATGGCAAACACGATCTTGGGTTCCACTCCGAAGCTACCCCGCCTGGAATCATAACGTTAATCCGGGAAGGGGTGATCACCGGGAAGTACAAGAACCACAACCCGGGCAGGGTAACGGTTACCTCTGTCGGAGGAAGCACCCGGGAGGAAATGGCATGGGTCAATGGCAACCCCATATTTCAACTGGTTGACGTAAACTATCTGGAGGACATCAGGCTTATCGCGGACCACGATAACTTCGTGGCCATCAATCAGACACTGGCGGTTGACCTCACGGGGCAGATCGCCTCCGAAGGCATTGGACATCGATTCCTGGCGGCGGCGGGCGGCCAGATTCCTTTCGTTTTTGGAGCCTTGCTCTCTAAGGGAGGGCGTTCCATTATTACGCTTCCCTCCACAGCTACGACCAAGGACGGGGTGATTTCGCGGATCATGGCTACTTTGCCTCCAGGGACGCCGGTGACCATTCAGCGAAACTGTGCCGATTACATCGTCACCGAATATGGAATCGCCAGCCTGCGGGGCAAAACTATAAGACAGAGGGTTCTGGAGCTTCTCGGCATTGCTCACCCGGATTTCCGGGCCGAACTGGAGAAAGAAGCCAAAAGGCTCTACTGGGCTTGAATAAAAGGAGGACAGCATGGCGAGAGAAAGGTTGAGATGCGGGTGGTGTGGCGACGAAATAGCGGCCGCGGAGGCCAAAGTGACCCGTTTAAGGAACGATTACGGAACCGTAATCGAGAGGAAGTGTCCCAAGTGCGATAAAGTGCTCGCGGCTTACCTGGAGGAGGAGGGGGAGTTCCTCGCCGACATGCGCAATTTCTAGGTACCCGTTCACCACAGAGAGCGCCGAGACCGCTGAGATGAACGCTTACATTTCCAGAACAGGAAATCATCAGGAATTAGCAGAGGAGACGAAAATGGCAGAAGAAATCGCCGCTATGGCAGAGGCCGTTCTCAGCGACGAAGCGCTGAGGGACTGGGAAAAAAGGATCGGGCTTAGTCTACGCATCGGGAATGTTTTCAACCGCACCGCCTCCTTCGAGGCGATAAGAAACTATTCCAACGGAATAGGAGATGCTAACCCGCTTTATCGAGAGGAGGAGTATGGCAAGCAGACCAGGTACGGGGCGATGGTGGCCTCTCCCGCCTGGGTGATGAGCGTTTTCCCGGTATGGGTACTACAGGGCCTGCCTGGAATCCATGCCGATCACTCAGCAACCGATTTTAGCTTCTATAGACCTATATATGTCAATGACAAGATAACCCCCAAGTGCTATTTCGTGGGGTTCGACGTGAAACCAAGCAAGTTCGCCGGCAGGACGGCCTTCGAATACCAGAGGGTTGAATTCTGGAATCAGCGCAATGAGCTGGTATGTAAGGGTTATAGCATGCTGGTAAGATACGAGAGGCAAACGGCGAGGGGGAAGTCCGCTGAGGGGAAGGGCAAGTACGACTATATCAAGCTGCCTCATCCGTGGACCGAAGAGGAACTCGCCAAGGTAGACGAAGACTGCCTGGCTGAGGAGATACGTGGTTCCAATCCTCGCTACTGGGAGGATGTGAATGTCGGCGATGAGCTACAGCCGGTGGTGAAAGGCCCGTTCGGTATGACCGATATAATCGCCTACTGCGTCGGTGCCGCCCCGGTGCAGATAGCCGCCCACGGCGTTCAGCTCCGTCTTTACCGGAAGCATCCGGCATGGGGCTTCCGTGATCCGGTGACCAAGGCATGGGAGCCGATTTATGGCGTGCACTATTCGCACGCCGCGGCTAAAGGCGCCGGCGCTCTGTATGCCTATGATGTAGGGGTTCAGCGACATGGTTGGCTGATAAATTTGCTTACCAACTGGATGGGGGACGATGCCAGGATTAAGTCATGCCAGGCCCAGTATCGCCAGTTTGTCTACCACACGGATGCGGTATGGTTCCGGGGCAAAGTCACCCGGAAATATATGGATGAAGAAGGGGAACATTGCGTGGACATCGAGACTCATGGTATAAATCAGAGGAATGAGGATACCATGCCCGGCCAGGCGACGGTGATTCTGCCCTCCCGGGAGGCGGGAACCTGGCCGGTGGAAAAAGTTTTGCCTGCAAAGGAATGCCGGGGGACGGGTAAAGGAGTTTACTTCTAGGCAGAAACATCGATGAAGGAGGATTGGCCGTGGACTTTGAACTTAGCGATGAACACCAGCAGATTCGCCGGACGGTGAGAGATTTTGCCGAAAAGGAGGTTGCGCCGTATTGCGAGGAGTGGGAAAGGGAAGAGTATTTCCCCATTGACTTAATAAAGAGGATTGGTCAGCTCGGTTTCTTCAGTGCCCCCGTTCCTGAGGAATACGGTGGAACCGGCCAGGGATGGCTGGCCAATGCTATCGTCGCCGAGGAGCTCGCCCGAGTCTGTTTGGGCGTAGCCTATTCGCATAACATGCAGGCGGGCACCTGTCCGATGACCATCCTGAACTGGGGAACTGAGGAGCAGAAGAAGACCTATCTCCCCAAGATTATCAACTGTGAGATGCTGGGTTGTTTTGCGGTGACGGAGCCGAATGCGGCCACCGATGTGGCCGGGATAGAGACCACCGCGATAAGGAAGGGTGACCATTACCTGGTCAATGGAAGCAAGACCTGGATCACTCACGGAACGGTCTTTGATGTGGGAATTCTCTTCGCCAAGACCGACCCCACACAGCGCCACAAGGGGCTTTCTGCGTTTATAATAACGAGCGACTTGCCGGGAATAGAAAGTAAGAAGATCAGCAACAAGTTGGGGATTCGTATTTCGCCGACAGCGGAGCTGTTCTTTGACGATTGCAGAGTCCCGGCAGAGAACCTCCTGGGGAAGGAGGGGGAGGGGTTCACCGTTGTGGAAAGTTCCCTGGCTTATGGCAGGATTTCTGTGGGGGTGCGCGGCCTGGGACTGGCTCAGGCATGTCTGGAGTCCAGCGTTAGATACGCCAACGAGAGGGAGCAGTTCGGGGCTAAGATCGGCACCTTCCAACTGATAAAGGAAATGATAGCCGAGATGGCAGTGGAAATAGAGGCCACGCGGCTGATGATCTATCAGGCTGCCACCCTGGTGGATCAGGGTCGCATCAGCAGGCATAAGTGCAACATGGCCAAATACTTCGGGGGTGAGGTGGGCTTCAGGTGTGCGGAGAGGACGGCGCGGATTTATGGTGCCTATAGCTACTCCGGTGATTTCCCAGCGGCGCGGTACTTCCGGGATTCTATGGTCCAGATCGCCGGCGAAGGCCACTCCAATATCCTGAAGATCGTGATCGCCAATCACGTCCTGGGATGGAAGTTGCAGGAGTGAGGGCTCCCACCGGGAATTTGCCACGGAGGTAATATGTCATGGATTTCAACTTCACCGAAGAGCAAGAGATGATCGCCAACTCCGCCAGAGCGATAGCTAAGGATTTCCCGCCGGAGTACTGGCGGGAGAAGGACCTGAAGGAGGAATTCGGCGAGGAGTTCTATAAAGAGATAAGTGGGGTTGGATTCACCGGGATAATAATCCCCGAGAAGTATGGGGGGTCAGGAAGGGGTATGACCGAGCTCCTCATAGTCATGGAGGAGCTGGCCGCGAATGGATGCGGCATGGCCGGCCCCTGGTATCTTATCCTCAGTGAGATTTTCGGGGCGATGAGCATTGTGCGCCATGCAACCGAAGAGCAGAGGGCCAGGTATCTGCCGGGGATAGCCTCCGGAGAGATCGAGTTCTGCATGGCGCTGACTGAGCCGGATGCCGGCACGAATACGCTTAATACCAGGACCAGGGCGGTAAAGGCGGCGGATGGCTGGGTGATAAATGGGAATAAGACCTGGATCAGCGGGGCCGATCGCGCCCGGGGGATGATGATCATCGCCCGAACGACGCCGAAAGAACAGGCGCCGAAGAAAACCTCCGGGATAAGCCTTTTTCTTGCCGACCTGCCGAATCCGGCAATTATGGTCACCTCCATACCCAAGCATGGAATAAACTATTCCCACTCGTGTGACGTGGGCATCGATGATCTGAAACTCTCTGAGGATGCCTTAATGCCGCCGCTCGACGGAGGCTGGCATTCGCTGCTATATACCCTGAATACCGAGAGGATGAGTTTCACCACCGCCGCGGTGGGAATCGCCCGGCTGGCGATGAGCAAGGCCATCGAATATTCCCGCGAAAGGAAACTCTTTGGAAACCAGCCGATCGGGAGCTATCAGGCGCTGCAGTTTAATCTGGCCGAAGCCTATGCGGGGTTAGAGGCGGCCAGAATCCTGAATTTCAAGGCCTCCACCTTGTTTGATAGCGGAGCCGGCATCACGGAGGTTGGCGCTACGGCCAATATGGCTAAGGTGCTCGCCGTTGAATGCGCCTTTAAGGCCGTGTACTGGTCGATGCAGACCTTTGGGGGGTTGGGATATGCCCGGGACAATGACATCGAGAGATGGTGGAGAGAGATAAACCTGATCCGACTCGCCCCGGTCACCCAACAGATGGCTCTGGCCTACATTGGGGAGCACGTGCTGGGGATGCCGAGGTCCTACGCGGATACTTGAGCCCGCTTCGCATCACCTGATGAAGATGCTCACCCATCTGATCGCCTTGACAGACCTTGGGGACATCAAGTATACTCAAGTATACTCCAGTAAATGGCGCTGCGTAGAGATAATCTTGACAAAAGGGGATAGTGTGAATATGGGTGAAGGAATCCTTTCCTTCACCCTTCGTAAAGGGGCGAAGCTCCTTTACGAATCCCAGGCATGACCGCTTTTTAGGGGGTTTCAGGGGGAGAATCCCCCTGATGATTTTGAACAAGAGGGGGTAAATTCTAAAATGTTAAATATTGGTGAAAGAAATCCTGTGCAAAAAATTCTGATGGGGCCGGGGCCAAGCACGGTAAGCCCCAGGGTTTTGAGGGCACTGGCTGAACCAACCCTGGGTCATCTTGATCCTGATTTCTTGAAGATTATGAATGAAGTTATGGAGATGCTCAGGTACGTGTTCAACACCAAGAATCAGCTCACAATGCCCATGTCAGGAACAGGAAGCAGTGGCATGGAGACAACCTTTGTGAATATTTTAGAGCCCGGGGACAAAGTGATCGTTGCCGTAAAAGGTGTATTTGGCATGAGAATGGTTGATATGGCGCAGAGGTGTGGGGCGGAAGTTATTCAGATTACCGCTCCCTGGGGCAAACCTGTTCAGCCCGATGATCTTAGAAAGGCCTTAGCCACTAATAAAGGGATCAAAGTGTTTGCTGTCGTCCATGCGGAGACCTCTACGGGGGTTCTGCAACCTCTTAAAGAGCTGTCTGATATCTGCAGTGAGCACGATGTTTTGTTTCTGGTGGATACCGTCACTTCATTGGGAGGTGTTCCTGTAGATATAGATGATAATGAGATTAGTCTGGCGTTTAGTGGAACGCAAAAGTGTCTCAGTTGTCCTCCTGGACTTGCCCCGATTACATTTGGGGAAAAGGCTTATCATGTTTTGCAAAACCGTAAAACAAAAGTTCAGAGCTGGTATCTGGACTTAACCATGATTGCAAGATACTGGGGTAAAGAGAGGGTTTATCATCATACAGCACCGGTTAATATGATTTATGCTTTGCATGAAAGCCTGCGGATTATTGCCGAAGAAGGCAGAGAGAACCGGTTTGCCAGGCATCGGAAAAATAGTGAGGCTTTGAGTGCCGGGTTAGAGGCTATGGGATTGAAACTGGTTGTTGATAAGGAATACAGACTTCCTTCCTTAACCACTGTTTACTCTCCTGAAAGCGTTGATGAAGCCGAGGTAAGAAAACAATTGATGCAGCAGTACCATATAGAGATTGGCGGAGGATTGGGGGATTTTAGAGGTAAAGCATGGAGAGTAGGGTTGATGGGATATGCTAGCACGCAGACCAACGTGATTCTCTTTTTGACCGCTCTGGGCAACATTTTGGAGACTATGGGTCAAAAGGTTGACAAAAGGGGAGCTCTAGACGCTGCCGTAGGCGCGTTTGGGTAATATAAATTGATCTCAGCGATAAAGGGGTGAACTGTCATGTACCAACAGGTAACAGCGGGAATTGTGACGCGCCTACAAGAGATAGTAGGAGAAAAGAATGTCATTTTCGATGACCCAGAGCGGCTGGAAGTTTACTCTCATGATGAAATTGTAGAAAAAGAATATGCGCACATGCCGGAGGTAGTCGTAAAGCCCAACTCAACTGAAGAAGTTTCTCTCATCATGAAGCTGGCTGCCAAAAATAGAATTCCTGTCACTCCCCGGGGGGCAGGCACTGGACTTTCCGGCGGAGCAGTCCCTATCTACGGCGGCATCTTACTGTCGGTGGAAAATATGAACCGCATTTTGGAGATCGACCTGGACAATTTGATGATGGTGGTGGAGCCGGGACGAATTACGGCCGATATTAACGAGGCACTACAGGACCACGGACTTTTTTACGCCGGTTATCCCATGAGCTTACAGAAGTGCTTTATCGGTGGCAACGTAGCAGAGAATGCCGGAGGCGGCCAGGCTGTTAAGTATGGGGTAACGGGGAGATACGTCGTGGGACTGGAAGTGGTTCTACCTTCCGGTGAAATTGTTGAATTTGGCGGAAAGAGAGTAAAAGATGTGACTGGATACAATATGGTGCAGTTGATGGTAGGTTCTGAGGGGACACTGGGTATCTTTACCAAGATTATTCTTAAGCTACTGCCACGGCCGGTAGCAAAAATAGACTTGTTGGCTCTGTTTGATGACATACAGACGGCTATTGATGTTGTGCCCTTGATTTTTCTCAAGGAAAAACTAATTCCTGCTGGGATTGAGTTTATGGATCGACTTTGCACGAGCACCGCACACGAGTATTTGGGGGAGAAAATGCCCTATCCCGAAACGGACGGGGTATTGCTTATTACGCTGGATGGCGCAAATGTGGAGCAAGTGCGCGTTGAGGCCCAGACTATTTCCGAGTTACTCCGGGAAAACGGCGCTGTTGAAGTTCATGCTGCTGAAACTCCTGATGCTCAGGAAAAACTCTGGAAGGTGCGCCGTAACGTCATAGATGCTCTAAAAGCATTGAGCTCTGAACAGAGCATGGAAGACGTGGTTGTCCCTCTCGCCTCTATTTCAAAAATGATGCCCTGCTTGACTGAGCTTTCTGAAAAATACGATGTGCTCATGCCTTGCTTTGGCCATGCCGGTGATGGTAACTTGCACGTTACCATAATGAAGAAAAAGGATGATACTATGGAGCGCTGGCAAAAAATACTTCCTGAAGTGCGTGTTGAATTATACAAAACTGCTTATAAGTTAGGCGGTACAATTAGCGGCGAACACGGCATTGGACATAAGCGCAAAGATTCTATGCCGCTAGTGTTAAGTGATGTAGAAATTGAACTAATGAAACGTATCAAGTTTGCCTTTGACCCTGATAATATCCTTAACCCGGGGAAAATATTTCCCTGCTTCTAGACAGATCACGGTTACTTTCGAGCAATGAGAGGAACCGGCCCGGAAAGGGGATTGACAAAGCTCACATTCGGTGTTATAGTATTTCGTAACAGGTAAGTTTTTCCAAAAATTGCGCTTGCGGCATAGACAGGAGTTGTAAAGTGTGATAAACTACATTCAGGTTTTGGAAAAACTAAACTCTTACCGGGAAAAAGTGAAAGGAGGTGATAGCGGCCAAGAAATATGAAGTGTAAGCTGGGCAACCTGGAGGCGCAGGAATTTCAAAAATTCCTATGCCTCGTAAAGGGGGCTTCGTCCCTTTAAAACCTTTAAAAACCTGAGGCATAACTGCCTTAGGCGGTTTCAGGGGGGGGAATCCCCCCGATGGTCATGATTGTCGAAGGAGGAAAAAGGATGAAAAAAAGAATATGGGCTATGACAATGGTACTGGTGCTGGCTTTGAGCCTGGTTGCTATCGGCTGCCCTCCGGTAGATCCCGTCCCAGAGGTGGTTGTTCCAGAACCGGTGGTGGTACATGAGTGGGTGGTTCAAAGCGTCTTCCACCCTGGCATGAAAGTGTACGCAGCCTTCCTGGAGTTTGTGGATCATGTGTATGAGATGAGCGAGGGCAGGATTGTAATTACCCCCAAGCCCGATGGGGCGATTGTAGGCACCTTCGAGGTGTTTGAAGCTGCCAGGGCAGGGGTGATTCAAGGCTTTCACAGTTTCCCCGTATACTGGTGGGGCAAGGATCCGGGCTTCGGTCCGCTCGTCGGGATGGTTGCAAGTTTCCCGGAGTGTTGGATGTTGGAAGGCTGGTTCTGGCATGGGGGTGGTATAGAGCTAGCCCGCGAATTGTACGCCGAGTGGGATCTGTTTTTCGTTGGGCCGCAGCAGTGCGGGCCGGAATCGATACACTTCACGGAGCGCATAGACACCGTCGCCGACATGGCCGGTATGCTCTTTAGAACCCCTCCGGGGATGAGCTCAGACCTCTTCTACGCGCTCGGCGCTGCCGTTGTTATCCTGCCTGGAGGCGAGGTCTATATGGCTTTGGAGAAGGGCCTCATTGAAGGTGCTGAGTTTATGCCCTTGTCTATAATGTACGACATGGGCATACACGAAGTAGCACCCTATTTCATCGTCCATAGCTTCCATCAACCAGTTATGGCAACCGAGCTTGTGGTGTGCATGGACGCGTGGGAAGCTTTGGATCCCGATCTGCAGGCCATCGTGGAGGTGGCGAATCGCGCGTTCTCCACCAATCAACAGATGTTATCATTGATTGAAATGGAGGCCGCCAGGGCCGCGATGATTGAGTTTGGAAATACGGAGCTATTCTGGGGCGAAGAGTGCGTTGCGAGAGCAACGGAAGTGGCTGTGGGCGTCTGGGAAAAGTGGGCACCAAAAAGCCCCGCTGCCACCGCGATAATTGAATCCAAGAAGGTCTTCATGCGAGAGCTTGGGCTTATAGAGTAGGGTATTTTGTGTCGCTAAGCGGGGGGAGATCGTCTTTTCCAGGCAGTCTCCCCCCAATATGCAGTTGGCCGAACTTAGAATGCAAGTTTTGTACAAATACTGGCGGAAATGTCAAAAAAAGAAAAAGCTCCGTTGCTCTTTCCAGCTTCTATGAATGGGCCGGCAAGCCTAACAGCAGGGTGAACTCGATTCCATAGAAGTTACGGACTCGAAAATGCTTGAGGTTAAGGACATTCTTCCCTGGTCTTGATAAAGGCTTGGATGGTCTGGCGGGTATTATGAACCTTAACAGCGCGATAGGGCTGTTCACTTTTTCAGGGATGGTGGTGACCATGGAAATACTGGTAAGATTTGCACCTAGGAATCTTGCTTCGTCCCAGGACAGTACGGACGGCATATTGGCACTCGGGCAATCGGATGACACCAAGTTCAGCGACGGAAGTAGTCCCATTAAATGGAATCCACTCGTTCTCAGCTATTCCTGAGGCCAGGTCTCGGGCAGTATGGGGTGAATACCCCTTAAGTAGAAAATCATACCCTAAATCCAGAAGAAGCATGATCTTATCAATGGAGCTAAAGCCAGCATCTCGACGAATGAGAATGGCTCGATAAGGATTAGAGGAACGGAGAGTATCAAAGGAGTC
>JALPYG010000045.1 GCA_023271215.1 Dehalococcoidia bacterium | reverse complement strand
AGATAGTGACCATTTCTCAGAAGTGAGCTCATGGCACAAAGACAAAGCGAGTTAATCCAAAGCCGCCTCGATAAGCTCCAGAGAATCCGGGGTCGCGGCATAGATCCATACCCTGCCCGATACCACCGCAGTCATACGACACAGGAAGCCGTCGCTCTTTATCAGGAGGCAGAAGATGGGAGCGGCGGTCTTCCCCAGGTGAAGCTAGCCGGCCGTATTACTGCCATGCGTTCCATGGGCAAGGCTATCTTTCTGGATCTCAAGGATGGATCCGGCAAGGTTCAAGTCTATCTCCGTCGGGATGCTTTAGGCGAAGAGAAGTATAGCCTGCTTCAAGATTTCGACATCGGCGATTTCATCGGTGTTGAGGGACAGGTCTTCAAGACCCGGACCGGAGAGGTCACCATTAGGGCATCGGACTTGACGATGTTGTCGAAGTCACTGCAGCCTCTCCCAGAGAAGTGGCATGGGCTTGCCGATGTCGAGAAGCGCTACCGCCAACGGTATCTCGATCTCCTCTCCAACGACCAGGTGAGGCGTACGTTTGAGGTGCGTGGGCAGGCGATTTCGGCCATGCGCCGTTTCCTCGAGGAGCGCGGATTTATCGAAGTAGAAACGCCGGTCTTGCAGTCGCTTGCCGCCGGGGCTCTGGCCAGGCCTTTTGCTACACACCATCACGCGCTCGATCGGGAGCTATATCTGCGCATCGCCACCGAACTTCATCTGAAACGATTGATCATCGGTGGGTTCGACAGGGTCTACGAGATTGGGCGCATATTTCGCAACGAGGGCATCTCCACGAAACATAATCCTGAATTCACCACCATGGAGAGCTATCAGGCCTACGCCGATTACCTCGATGTGATGGAGATGGTGGAGCAGATGGTTTCCTTCATCGCCCGAGAGGTTCTGGGGACGATGAGAATCGGCCATGGAGAGATGACGGTGGACCTCTCTCCGCCATGGCGTCGCCTCACCCTGTGCGATGCGATCAAGGAAAGGAGCGGCATCGATTTCGAGGCTTTCCCCGATGCGCGTTCGCTTGAGGCAGGGATAAGGGAAACCGGCCTCAGTGTGGATGATGGTTTGAATTGGGGCAAGCTGGTTGATTTCTTGCTTTCCCACACCGTCGAACCACACCTGATCCAGCCTACATTCCTCCTGGACTACCCGGTAGAGCTATCTCCCCTGGCCAAAAGAAAACCGGGAAGCGAGCGCCTGGTGGAACGGTTCGAGGCCTTCGCCGGAGGAATGGAGATCGCTAATGCCTTCAGTGAGATCAACGACCCTCTGGAGCAGCGAGAGCGCTTCCGGGAACAGGACAGAATGCGAGCCCTGTTCGGCGACGAGGAAGCCGAAAGAATTGACGAGGACTTCCTTCTGGCCCTGGAACACGGCATGCCTCCTACCGGTGGGCTGGGGGTAGGGGTTGACCGGCTGGTGATGCTCCTCACTAACCAGCAGTCAATCAGAGAGGTGATCTTGTTCCCGCAGTTGAGGGCGGTTCACGGCTAGGACAGGTTGCATTTCTTCTCATCCCCTTCACTTTGTTCCGGGTCAGAATAACACGAGGGGAAGGACTCGCAATGACAGGAGGAATTGTGCGGATAATTCTTGTGGATAGCTAAAAGGTGATAAAGATGCCTGATAACAAGAAGTACGTAGAGCTGCTCTGGGCAGAAAAATACGACCGATACGAAAAAGGGGAGAAGAAACCGATAGAAAAACCCAATCTCCCATTTCAGGTTGTTGAAACAGTAAACAAGCCCAGAATTAGGGGCGGATATACGATTTCTCTTTTCCCAGAAGATGAGTATCCCGCCAATTATTCAAAGGACTGGAAAAACTTACTTATCTGGGGCGATAACAAATTAGTGATGAGTTCTCTGATTAAACAGGGCTCGGCTGGGAAGATTAATCTGATTTACATTGACCCGCCGTTTCTCACCGGTGCCGATTTTACCATCAGGACAAAACTTGGCAATGAGCAAATAGAAAAAGAGCCATCCATCATAGAAGAGCGGGCTTATAAAGATACCTGGAGTGGAGGTATTGCTTCTTATCTTCGGTATATGTATGAGAGATTGGTTTTAATGCGGGAATTATTGGCAGAAAATGGCTCTATTTATGTTCATTTAGACTGGCACGTGGGACATTATGTAAAAGTGATGATGGATGAGATTTTTGGAGCGGAGAATTTTTTAAACGAGATTATTTGGTGGTATAAGGCGGGAGCTGTTGCAGATAAAAGTTTTGGAAGGAAGCACGACATTATTTTAAGATTTGCTAAAGATTCTAGTCTTACAACATTTAATCCAGACGCTATAAGAATACCTTACGAGGAATCCACCATTGAAAGATTGAAATATGCGGGAGCAAGAGAAAGGGATATTCAGAAAGTGTTAGATAGAGGTGGTAAAGTTCCCACAGATGTATGGGATATTGGAATTGTTCAAGGTAATTCTGACGAATTTTTGGCTTTCCAAACCCAAAAACCAGAAGCCCTCCTAGAACGCATCATCCTCGCATCCTCCGATCCCGGCGACATCGTTGCTGACTTCTTCTGTGGCTCAGGCACAACTTTAGCCGTTGCCGAAAAACTTGGCAGAAGATGGATAGGCAGTGATTTATCCAAGTTTGCCATTCAGGTCACCAGAAAGAGGCTTCTTGACATTCATAATTCAAAGGATTTGACGGAGAGACAAAATGGATAACACGAAAGAAAAATCCATAGAAGATATAAAAGCAGAGATTTGGGAATGCCTTGACGAAATGGGAGTGACAGTAAAAAATATAATCCTTTTTGGTTCAAGGGCGAGAGGGGACTTTTCTAAATCCAGCGATTATGATTTCCTTATTGTAACGGAAAAGACATTCACAATAAAAGAAAAAATGAAAATTGCAAAAAAAATTAGAGTAGTACTGGCTGAATTTTATATTCCTGCAGATATAATAATAAAATCAGAAGAAGAGTTAGAAAATTTCAGACATAGAATAGGAACTGTGACGAGGGAAGCATTGAAGGAGGGGATGGAGATATGATCGACGAAGTTCTGAAGAAATGGCTCATAAAAGCTATTGAAGATTTTAATGCTGCCGAATACATTGTAAACCTTTCAGATGAAAAGATCCTTACAAGTATTGTGTGCTTCCATTGTCAACAGGCGGTGGAAAAGTTATTTAAAGCATATCTCGTTGCTAAAAAGATTGATTTCGCAAAAACTCACGATCTGGAGCTCCTTCTAAAGTTTTGCGTTGACCTTGATAACGAATTTAAGAACATTTCTATTGATCACCTTTCGGATTATGCAGTGGAGATTAGATACCCTGATGAATTCTATATGCCTTCTATTGAAGAAGCAAAGAAATGTTTTGAAATCGCTTCAAATGTTAAGGACTTCATATTTAAGAAATTAGGAATAAAAGAAGGGGATTTGGTGAAAAATGAGAAAAGGTGAAGCTCAAAAAGTACTTGAGATAATTTTTGAGTGTGACGGTGGTTGTAAATATTGTGTTTCCAGCCTATTAGATTTGTTTATTGCCAATTTCAGTGAATATGAAGATATTGCAAAGAAGGCCTTTGAAAATAAATTTGGGATAGGTATGGAAGATTTTTTGAGCCAATCACATAAAGAACATAGTAGGAAAAATGAACCATGAGCGCTAGAAAGTATGATAAACCAGCAAGACCCTTTGAGCTTTGGAATATCGGGAACTACGAGACAGTTTACTGGCAGGAACGAGAGGATGAATATCTTGCCTTTATGCTTAAACTCTATCAAGCGCAACCATTAAGAGATTTTAGATATCTGCATGGCAGGATGGGGAACAGGGCGGTTCATGTTGGCCCGTTGAATGCCCCTGTGACGATGGGCGAAGTTGAAAAGGTAGTAATTGAGTGCCGGGCAAATAACTTCAATAAAGCAGATGTCTTAGGCTGGGAATGGAGTTATGAGGTAAATGAACTGGCTAAAGAACTCGCAAAGAAGAACAGCGTTGATTTGAAACTCATCCAGATACCATCAGTGAACGAAATCAAATCCTCTTTAGTAGGTTTAGACCTGCAACTACTGAAAATAAGGGATGACGTTGTTGCAAAGGAACTCTCGAAATATGTAAAATTCCCGGAGGTTGCCTATCTGGAGATTGAAACGAAAGTCAAAGAAAATGAAGTAACATTAAAAATCACTGACTTTCAACTTGCACCAACCGCAGAGCTTGCAGAGATTGCCAGCAAGGTAAAGGATTCACGGGAACTCATAGATTACTGGGCGGTTGATTGGGATTATAAAGGCGACACCTTCCACAATCAGTGGCAGAGTTTCAGGGTGAAAAAGAATCCGAAAGTAGATTATGAGGCAACGCACAGATACGAGGAGCCAGGGGAATATCAGCTAATGGTTAAGGTAGTAGATGTATTCGGGAATGATACGAATAAGGTCTTGGGGGTGAGGGTGAAATGACTTCCGAAAAAATGACTCAAATTTTCGAAGCTTTTGTTAAAAGAGACAGTGATAGATTTCATAAAATTGCTTGGGAGATAATAGAGGCGGAGAAAAGGAAAAAGCATCATTTATTAGCTTCGCAATTAAAACGTATTTTAACGGAAAACTCAGGGGCTTCAAATATAAATCATATCCAGCAAATACCACCAATACCGAGAGATAATGAAAAGGGATTCAGGCTACTGGATGTTAAAAAGTTTTTCTTAGATTGGGATGATGTGATTTTATCCCCAAATACTGAAGGGGTACTAAAGCAAATTGTAAAAGAGTTAGAAAACGAGAATGTTCTGGCTACCTATGGTCTAAAACCCAAGCGAAAAGTACTTTTTTACGGACCACCGGGGACAGGTAAAACCCTTACTGCAAAGGTTATGAACTCAATTATCGGGTATCCTCTTGTTTTTGTAAGGTTTGAATCAGTCATATCATCATATTTGGGAGAGACGGCATCCAATTTAAGAAAAATCTTTGATTTTATAGAGAAGGGCAAGTGGGTGATTCTCTTTGACGAATTCGACATAATTGGGAAGCAAAGGGACGACTCCACAGAACATGGAGAGATCAAAAGAGTGGTCAATAATTTCATGTTAATGCTCGAAAATTATGAAGGTGATAGCGTGATAATAGCATCTACAAATCACCCCCATTTACTTGATGTTGGTGTGTGGCGAAGATTTGATGAAATCGTTTATTTTGCTCTCCCAGATAAAGAAAGACGAAACAAGATTTTTGAGAAATACTTAAGGGTTTTGAAAAAGGATAAGAATTTTGATCTGACCAAACTTTCAGAAGAAACTGAAGGATTTTCAGGAGCAGATATTGAGCAAGCCTGTATAGATGCTCTTAAGATGGCAATATTAAGCGGTAAAGATTTTATAAGTTTTGGTGATGTAAAAGAAGCTGTTTCAAGGCAAGAAAAGAAAAGGGAAGCCAAAAAGGTGATTAAGTATGAGTGAACATCTTAGCCTTCCCTTTTATGAGAGGGAATTTGAAAGAACAAAGCGGGGTGGAGGAGGACTAAAGCCTCGTAAGGAGGATAGGCGACGATTTTCTGAGCTTCAAATTTTCAATCTTGCGGGGATAAAGGATGACTTCGATAGCGACAAAGAGAAATTCAAACAATTCTTTGATCCTAATCTCCTGTTTAAAATCGAACTAAACCAGCGTGTAGATGAAGAAGAATTTATAAAGTTTTTGGAGAGAAACAGGGTAAGGGTTATCTCACCTTCACCCGAGGGCAAAGGATACTGGATTTCACTTGCGGAGGATGAAAATCTGGATGAAGTTAAAAAGAGATTAGAAGAATATGGAGAAAGAGAAAAGTATAAGCAATTTCATGCCGTAGAGTCTTTTGAGCCTATCCCTCCAGAAGAAAAGATAGGCGAGCAACTCAAAGATAAGCCTTTGCAGAAAGGTGAAGAAGCCTATCTGGACATTGAAATTTGGAGGATGGAAGACGAAAGGCTTAACGAATTCTTGGGAAGAGAGGGTGGAAAGCTTGGATTCAAAAAATTCGTGGAAAATAAGGGTGGAAAAGTAACAGATGAATTAAGAACAGAGAATCTCTGTTTGCTGAGGGTTAGAATCAACAAATTCATTCTTGACGAGATAATAAGAATAAGAGAGATAAGTCGAATAGATCGACCTCCGAGGCCTTACATAACATATCAAATGCTATCCTTACCATTAGAAGAACTTGAGACGGGTGGATCTCCTCCTAGAAATGCTACTGCTATCGCTATACTTGACAGTGGAATTTTATCAAATCATCCTTTACTTGAGAATGCAGTCGGAGATGAAGTAGCAGTTCCTATGCTCTCCAGTGATAAGATTCAGGAAGATAAACCCCAAGATGATGTAGGACATGGTACAAAGGTTGCCGGTATCGCTCTCTATGGGGATATAAAGAAATGCATTGATGATAGGAGGTTTGAGCCCGAGGTCTGGATACTTTCAGCAAAGGTTATGTTTAAAGAAGAAAACCCAATAACTGCAGAGATTACTGCCACTTATGATGAGAGCGAACTTCTGGAACATCAATTGGAAAGGGCTGTTAGATATTTCGTCCAGGGATATCGAAATTGCAAAGTTGTTAATATCTCATTTGGCGATAGATATAAGAAAATGTTTGGTAATAGAAGGCAATTTACTTTGGCAACCCTGATAGACGAGCTTGCTAAAGAGCTTGACATTGTTTTTGTTATTTCTGCTGGCAATCTTTGGGAACTTGAACGATTAGGCTTCCCAGAAAGGTATCCATCTTATTTGATTGATGAGAACGAAGAGGTAAAGATTATAGACCCCGCATCTTCTGCTTATGCTATCACAGTAGGATCGATTGCTCAGGAGTTTGGGCCTTCAAATAGGAGGCAAAGTGGAATTCTGTTTTCACTGGCAAGGACTGATGATCCATCTCCTTTTACCTGTGCCGGACCAGGATACAAAGGAATGATCAAGCCTGAACTTGTGGAAGAAGGGGGAAACATCATATCCTCACCAACCGATCCATTAAGATCAGAAGATATTGGAGGTAAACTTGTTGTCTTAAATCCAAAATGGCTTGAAGAGGGAAAGCTCTTTTCCGTGGAGTATGGAACCAGCCTCTCTGCTCCAAAAGTTGCTCATTACACAGCAAGACTTTTTAATCAATTTTCTGAGCGTTCCTCAAATCTTATAAAGGCTTTGCTTATTGCCTCTGCAGAAATACCTTCTGATAGGCCTACTCCTTTAAATGAGATAAATTGCAATGATTCAGATACAACACTTATAGATTTGTTAAAAGTCTATGGCTACGGCAAGCCAAACTTTGATGCGGCTATATCATCTGACTCTAACTGTGTTCTACTTCAGGCAGAGAATAATATCAAATTGGATGGGGTTCATTTATACTACTTTTATTTACCGAGGGAATTTATTGAAACTAATGGGGAAAGGGAAATCTCAGTGGTCCTCGTATATAGTCCACCAATAAGGAGAAATAGAGTTGACTATATGGGAGTTGGTATGGAATTTCATTTATTTAGAAACTCAACTACTGAAGAAGTAGCATATTATTACGAAACACTCTTGGAAAAAGGAATTACAGAAGAAATGGAAGGCATAATGCCCAAGAAATTAAAACTAAAAGAGATAGACCTACACCCTGGTGTGAGATTACGAAAAAAGGGAATACATCAAAAAGGGATTAAGATTTACTCAAGAAGGCCTGATATTAATCCAGATAAGCCTCTTGTGCTTGCGGTTGTTTCTCAAAGTAAGTGGCTCAAGGATAAAGAATATCTTCAAGATTATGCTGCTGTTGTCAAAATAAGACACAAAATGAGAATTGATATCTATAATCGTATAAGACAGCAAATACGGGTGAGGATAAGATGATACCTACTGAACTTTTAAATCCTTCTCAAAGACGCACAAGCGAAGCCTATTTAGTCAATGAACTTCGCAAGGCAGTTTTCGCCTGGCGAGAAGAGGGCTATCCCAATACAACAGATACCACCCGCCGCCTGCTGCAATTCTGGTTTAGTGAAGACCATATTGTAGATGGTGAGCTTTTTGAGTTTTGGTTCTGCCAGAGGGAAGCGATTGAAACATTGGTTTACATTTATGAAGTGATGAAAAAACGCAACTTTATAGACATGGCAAGGGATTTCGGAGTAGGAACTATACAGGGGTATGACCCTTCTTATGATCAATATCCGCTTTACGCCTTTAAAATGGCAACAGGCTCCGGCAAAACCTTCGTCATGGCAATAAGCATTATATGGCAGTACTTCAATCACAAAAAAGAAAACAGTGACGATTATACCCCCAAATTTTTGGTTATTGCGGGTGACAAAAACATCATTTATGAGAGGCTTACAAGAGATTTTGAGGATGGGAAAATATTCAGAGAATTGCCACTTATTCCACCAGAATGGCAGGAAGAGTTTAACCTGAAAGTAATTCTTAAGGAAGACCCTATTCATGTTATTCCTGAGGGTGTGCTGTTTCTGACCAATATTCAGCGGTTGGAACAAAGACAGAGCAACAAGCAAGAAGTTGAACAATACGTAGATAAAGTTATGGAATTGCCCGAGGTTTATAATGTTTCTGATATTTATCAGGAGAACAGAATAAAGGAGGTCTTGACTTCCTGTCCCAATATAATGATTTTGAAAGATGAAGCACATCATATCTACAGCTTTGAAAAGGCATGGAAGAAGATACTTCTTGATCTTAACAAGAATCTGGTGTCTCAACACGGTAAAGGCATCAATATGGAACTGGACTTCTCGGCTACACCTAAAACCGAGGCCGGGGCTTTGTTCCCCTGGATTATCGTGGACTTCTCGCTCAAGGAAGCAATCGAAATGAATATCGTAAAGTTACCATTGAAGGGGATGGTCAAGAATGCTGAAGAGATTGCATCAACTAATGTAGTCGAGAGATATAGGGCATGGATTGATGCCGGGATAAGGAGATGGCGGGAATACAAAAAGGCACTACAACCATTATCAAAAAAGCCGGTGCTGTTCTTTCAATGCCCTGAGAACGAGGAGGCAGACGAGGTATTTGAATATATTTCTGCTGTTCCTGACCTTAAGGATAAGGTATTGCTGATACACACAGATAGCACCGGGAATATCCAGAAGAAGGATTTAGGACCGGCAAGAAAGGTGGCGAGGCTTATTGATGACCCTGAAAAAATAATGCGGGATCCAGCGTTGGAAAAGTTATTCCCTCACGGTGTAGAGGCAATAGTCAGTACGATGATGCTAAACGAGGGTTGGGATGTCAGAAATGTTAACGTCATTGTGGGATTAAGGTCCTATGGATCAAAAAGAGAGGTGCTCCCGGAACAGGTCATTGGGCGGGGTTTAAGGAAAATGTTTCCAGGAGAAGATACACCAATAGACAAATCAGTAAATGTTCTTGAGGTGATTGGCCCCCCAGGGTTAACAGATATTCTTGAAAAATTAGAAAAGCAGGAGGGGATAAAGTTTGCTGAGTTTGACACCGGAAAGTCGCTTAATTTAACCACCATATTCGTAGATGAAAATAAATTGGATAGGGACATTGAAATACCTATCTTGAATCCAAGAATTTTCATAAGAGAATTTCATTTAAGTGAGGTGGATGTTAACAACTTACCTCCTATGAACATCCCTCTGGAGAATAAAGTCTTAGAAATGGAATATGTTGCTGTGGATATGCTCAGAGGTATGGAAGTCATAAAAAGAAAATGGGATTTACCTGTGCCTCAGGATTCTAAAAGCGTAATTGCCTATTATACCGATCAGATACTTAAACGGTTGAAGATAGGTGGTGCTTTTACGAGTTTTTATCCGGTGGTGAAAAAATATGTTGTGGAAAAATTGTTTACTCAGCAAATTGACCTTGAAGACCCAAAAGTTCTTTACAAATTGAGTTCCCCAGATGTTCAGGAACAGTTGATAAAGTTATTTGTGAATGCGTTCAAAGAGATGACCTTCATCGAAAGAGAGCCCGAAAAGAGGGACACCATAAAAGTCTCGGATACAAGACCGTTTGTGTGGTCAAGATTGGTTTATCCAGCCAACAGATGCCCCTTTAACTACGTCCCTTGCGATAATGATTTTGAGGCAGATTTTGCCAAATTTTTGGATAGAGCTGATGATGTAATAGCTTTCAGTAAAATCGTTCCTAAAATAGGGTTCTTTGTAGAGTATAGAGATTCGAAGGGTAACCTTAGATTGTACTACCCTGATTTTGTAGCAGTAACTGATAACAACGAACAGGTAATTATTGAAACAAAAGGAAGAGAAGATGTTGATGTTGAGCATAAAGACAAAAGGATAAAAAAATGGTGCAAGGATGCTACGGGTTTATCAGGGAATAACTGGTCATTCATGAGAGTTGACCAGGAAGAATTTGAAAAATACCGATTCAAAAGCGTTAAAGAATTAACCTCTACTATATAACAGGCTATATCCCGAAGGCACCGAAATGGCTTGATGAAAGGACATGGGCGAAGAGGGGGTAAATGAATGTGGAGAGGAATACCTTATCGCAAAGGTAGCCAAAGAAATCGAGCGCAAAATCCAATCAAAGGAGAAGCTAAAACCATGACTGTTCCGGTAGAGATTTTTCCCGAAGAGGTAGCAGCATCATAAAGAAGAGGGAGACCGGAGAGAACAGAGGGATAAATGCACCCATCGAAGTTACTCTAGGATGTGGAGATTATCGTCTTATTTCGGGAGCCACCTGATTTGCGTTCAGAGATGAGGGAATGGATGGCGCAGGTGCGCAGCCATTAGCCATTTGCCCGGATTAGCAACGTATTTGGGTATGATACGAATAAGGTGGTGGGGGTGAGAATATGATAAGAGGCCATAATCCATTGAATATTCCATTCGATAGAATTGACGAAAAGGAGGGAACTCTAGAATTTAGAATTACAGATGGTAACTTAATGGATACCTCTTTAGAGAATGTTTTACTTTTTGATGTTCAAGTTGGGGAATCAAGGTTTGCACTTCATCGAGACAAAAATCTTCATCTCATTTTTACTCACTGGAATATAAAAACAGCAATACGAGTGGCAAGGGTGAACATTAGAGAATTTAATGCTGATAAGGGATTATTTATTGCTTTAACCTGGTCGGGGGAAGAAAATTATCTCTATGTTGGTGAAGAAGGTGGCTCAAATCTAAAATCCAGTAAAGCAGAACAAAAAGGTGGAGCGATAAGGATGGGCACAAATGGTGCATTATATCAAATAGGAGATGAAGGTATAGAAGTAGGGTGGTATCGTGTAAGAGAGGCGGGTCACGATATTCTTGAACCAACTGCAAAGGAAATATGGGATTTCACTGTTACCAAGGTTAATATTTTAATCGAAGGGTGTAAGTTGAAAGATTTCCTTTTTGAGTCCACGCTCGTTCAACAATGTTTGATTATGTTAGTGACAGGGTTTGAGGTTTACACCAGAACCAGATTTGCGGAAATGGAAAAAGAAGGAAAAAAACCAAATATTGAAGCTCTAATGAAGGAATTTGCCAGAAAGAAATCTGTAAGAGATGAAATAGAAAATTATGCAAAATCAATGGGGAAGAGCCTTTTAGAGAGCATGCTTGAGGTAAGAAAAGGGAAAGGTTTAATAAATTTTCAAAATTGGGAAGATTGTAAAACGGCATGTAAAAAAGCCTATGGAATAAAATTCGGTGGCATACCTAATTTAAAGGGTGGAATCTTAAAAAGCATTAAAAAATATATTGCTCTGAGACATAAAATTGTTCATTCAAAATATGATATGACGGTGCTAAACTTCGATAGAGTCCCACCGGAGGAGCCGATTTTTGCTAATATGGAATTTATTCAACAGGCAAGAGATGATTTTATTGAATTTATGGAGACACTACACAGAGAAACAGAGGTAGTGGGTTAAAATGAGCAGCGTATACTTGCCAGTTGTTACAGAATTCCAACCATCTAGTGCTTATGTTTATTCTCTCAATATCCATAAGCAATTAATCAAAGATATAAAAACCCTTGGGGAAAAAGGGGGATTTGCTACCTTATCTCAATTCTATACCTTTTCTGACGGGCACAGTAAGGATGAGGTGTTCCAATTTATAAACGACCATCTCTTTTTGCTTAACACTCTACTTGAAGCTCCAAGACATATACTCTCCATCTTTGGTAGGGATGTTCTTCTAGATTTAGAATTGAACAGAGACTACGAGGAAGATTTTGAAGGGCTTTTCATTACCATAAGAACCAACCTGTCACCTGCAGACTCCCTGAATCTTTTAGATAGATTGGATATGGAGTGGTGGCTTGATATAGATGACGATATTAGCAATATACTTGAGATAATGGTGAGGCCTACATGAGTTTTA
>JALPYG010000044.1 GCA_023271215.1 Dehalococcoidia bacterium | reverse complement strand
TAACTCTATGGTAAATTTAACACACGGTTAATCCTTTTATGTCATAGAACAAAACAGCGCTACGTCATGGTCTAAGCATTATGCCCTGAAAGAATGCTGTTATATCAAGCAGCGTTGCTAAAGCAAATAGATGAATGTACTATGTATCAAAATCACGAAGCGAGGGGAAAGGGGATCTCAAGCGGAAAGAATTTCCCCTTGACTATTTGGCCAAACACAAGAGAGGTCGCAGCCACAATACAGAGGAGGAGAAATGACAGCGAAAGTGAAGTTGTGGGATGCACTGCCAGGGTACGAGCTCAATGAAGAAATTGACCTTCCTGAGATGCACTCATGGTTCTTAGATGCCACTCACTGTGTGCCGCCGTGGACACCGATGTTTAGTTGGTTTTGGAACAGATATTGCTCCCATGGACTGAAATATTGTGCTGATTTACTGAGTATCCCTACCTGTAAAGGGTGGGAGTTCAAGGGAAAGAATGGCGGAGGGTATTGTGCCTTTCATATAGTTAGGGATGAGGAAGAGATTAGGAGGCGCGAGGTCAAATTTAGGGAGGCGCTACGTCCATGGATTGAGGATTTTGCTGGCATATGGAACCGGTACAAGAAAGAGATGCTCGAGATATATGAGCCAATTAAAGCCATGGATATTGATAACGCTTCGAACTGTGAGTTGTTGTATCACCTTTATGATCTCATAAGCATGTATCGCAGAATGTGGGAAATTCACTTCCAGGGAATGTATGTTGCCTACAATGCCTGGCTCACACTTGAGGACTTGTTTAAGAAGCGCTTTGGCATCGGGGATCAAAGTCCTGAATTCCAGAAATTGCTGATAGGCTTTGATAATAAGGTATTTCAAGTAGACAAACAGCTGTGGCAATTGGGTCGGCTAGCTGTAGAGAAAGGCTTGGGTGATATTTTTGAGACTAACGAAGCCAGGGATATAATCCCAAAGCTTGAGCAGATTGAAGCTGGGAGCGAATGGCTCAAAGAGGTCCGCAATTTCTTATTGGTGAATGGGTGGAGGATGCAGCGGATGGCTGAGATCAATGAGCCAACATGGATTGAGGATCCTACTCCACCTATATCGGCTATCAAAGGCTTTATTGCGAGGGGTGGTGATTTTGTTCTAGATGAGGTTAGGGAAAGGTTGGAGAGAGAAAGAGAAAGGGCAGTAGCATCATTGCTTCAAAAGGTGCCTGCTGAGGAAAAGGAATGGTTTGCGGCGCTAATAAGGCTGGCTCAGAAGGCGAGCTCATACACTGAAGAGCATGACCACTATCTTGACATGTACTCTCACGCATTGATACGCCGTGGTCTACTAGGGATAGGACGGCGGCTCGTTCACGCACGAACCATTGGTAAACCTGATGATATTTTCTATTTGAACCCGGAGGAGGTCGAGAGTGTCATGCTTGTCCCCGAAGCTCATAAGTTGCAATACATAGTCGACCGGCGGCGTGCTGAGTGGGAGGAGTGGCAAAAGATGCCAAACCCACCCGTAATTACGGACCGAAGTAGTTTGGAAGAAGCAATAGAAAAAGACCTGTTGCCAGCAAGGGATGCTATTGCCATGAAAACCTCTATTGGCGAGATGCCGAAGGTAAGACCGGAGTTAAAGGCTGACCTGTATGGCATAACTGCATCCCCGGGGGTTGCTCAGGGACCAGCTCGAGTCATATTGAATTATGAGCAATTGGGCGATGTCCAAGAAGGTGACATTCTGATTGCTCCAGCTACAGCGCCAACCTGGACACCAGTTTTTGGACTGATTAAGGGGGTAGTCATTGATAGAGGGGGAATTCTTTGCCATGCGGCTATCGTGGGACGAGAATATGGGTTACCAACGGTGGTAAACACCTTTGAGGGCACTACCAAAATCAAGACGGGGCAATGGATAAAGGTAGATGCCGATGAGGGGGCTGTTTACATCCGAAGTGCATAGGTCGAGTGAACATCCAAGAGTTGTAATGGATTCCTTCAAGCTCAGTCTGAGAGAATCCATTTCTGCACTGGAAACCCGGCTTACGTTATAGGTTATGGTCGGTATAGGTTATGGTCGGTAGATTATCTTCACCATTGCATCGATGATGTGATCAGTGGCGGTTTGTGGTTTTTGGACCGCTATCTTTGCCGTGCGGGTCTGTAGCAGGAATATGCTCTCAGGGAGGGGCAAATTGGAGTCGATACACCATTCTAAATCCTGTGGTTGGCCCAAGCGGTCTTCGAGGATTTTGGCTAATTTAGCTATCTCTTTCACCTGCTGGTCATCTATGCAAGGGATTGACTGCATATCAGGTGGCACTTCCTCTCTCATTACCCCCTCACCCTTGCTCACTATTTGAACTGTTTTATTACCTATCATCCTGTCTCTTATCTCCAACGTTTCCTTATCTATGACAAATCTATCCACGGTCGCTGCCCCGCCAGCGACTCCCTCTCCTAAACCCCAGTTGGCTTCGATGATTATATTCGATGACTCACCGGTTACCGGATCAACAGTAAAACCGATGCCAGCACAGCGGGTATCTACCAGCTTCTGAACAGCAACGCCTAGCATATCTCCATCGACTGGTATCCCTTTGCTGATCCGGTAGGCGATGGCCCGAGTGCTAAAGGCACTTGACCATACCCTCTTTACCTTCTCTAACACCTCCTCCTTACACCTAACGTTAAGATAGGTATCAAACATCCCCGGTCGACTCATAGGCCCAGATGACCTAACTGAAACAGGAACGCTGGGAATTCCAGCCCTGATACATAGGGCTCCGTAGTGTAAGCATATATCTTCCCTTTGACCCATGGGTATCTCCTTACTCTCTATCAGGCTACAAATGACTCTGCTTACCTCTTCAAGCTGCCCAAGCGTCTTAAGCTCACCCAGACTGCTTACATAGCCGGCTATCTCTTCAGCGACTCCTGTCTCCTTAATAAACCTCCTATAGGCATCAATGGAAATGGCAAACCCAGGGGGGACGGGCATCCCCATTTGACTCATAACACTCAGGTTAGCGCATTTCCTACCCACTACGTCGCTGTGTCCCGCCCCTACCTCCTCGAACCAGAATATGAGCCTTTCTGAACCCATGAAGCTCACCTCCGTATTCCACAATTCAGTTGTTGATTCTTGCATGTCTAATGGAACCACGTTGTATTTTTTTATGGGCCTATGCACTTGACTGTCCTTGACACAATGTCTTGCAGTTTACAGACTTGCAGCTCCTCGTTAGATGTCTTTTGCAAGTACTGGATCGATCGCTACTGCTTGCTGCACCAGTCGGTAGAACAGCTTGCTACGGGAAGGCGAGATCCTGGCTCTTTATGGCATAATAAAAATACAGAGTTTGGCAGTCTAAAAATACATAGTACCTGAGGTAATAAGGGGGCCTTGCCAGCCACTCCAAAACATACTATCCTTCTGTTGTGAGCACACGACAGGAGGTATGAAAGGAATGCTGACAATGGCCCAGATACAGTATATCAAACACCTGCGGGATAAGAAAGACAAGAGCATTATGGAGATCGCTGAAACGGTTGACCTGAACTGGCGCACTGCTAAGAAGTATGCCGACCGGGAGGACTGGAGCAGGCCTTTGAAACAACAACGGTGCAAGAAACGACCGGTAATGGATGCCTTCGAAGAAATCGTTGATACCTGGCTCATGGAAGACTCCCTGTCACCAAAGAAGCAACGACATACTGCCAAGCGCATCTATGATCGTCTGGTGAGCGAGCACCAGTTTTCGGGAGGCCAGCGCACCGTGCGCCAGTACGTATCCCGGCGCAAGCACGAACTCCGGATCCAGGAGGAGGAGGAACGCTATGCCAGACTGGAGCACCCCGGCGGGGAGGCCCATGCCGACTTTGGCACGGCCAAGGTAGTGGAGCAGGGAAAGCTCAAAGAGATCAAGTGCCTGGTTTTATCCTTCCCGTTCAGCAATGCCGGATTCCCGTACGCTGTTCCGGCAGAGAACGCAGAATGCTTCTTAGAGGCCATGAAGCGCCTTTTCGAGCATATCGGCGCGGTTCCGCAGAAGATCTGGCTGGACAACCTGCCGGCGGCAGTGGCCAAGGTACTTCAGGGAAGTGATCGAAAGCTAACCGAAATATTTGAGCGGTTCTGCCTGCATTATCGCTTTGAGCCGGTGTTCTGTAACCCTGGTTGCGCCAACGAAAAGGGTCACGTGGAAAACAAGGTTGGTTTCACCCGGCGTAACTGGTTTGTTCCGCTGCCCCAGTTCGAAGATTGGGAACAACTCAACAGCGAACTGTTGCAGAAAGCGGAAGCCGACATGTACCGTACCCACTATGAGAAGGGCCGGGAAATTGCTGCATTGTGGGCCGAGGAACGGACGAAGCTCCTAACCCTCCCCGGAGTGCCCTTTGAAGTCGTCCGCCTCCTTACGGCCACCGTGGATAAATATTCCCGGGTACGGTTTGAGAACCATCCCTATGATGTACCCCGGGCCAGGCCGGGTGAACAGGTGCTCCTTGAGGTTCACTGGGATCAGGTTGAAATCCTGAACCAGGGACTGCAACCCATCGGCATGTTTGGGCGCCCTTATAGTACCAAAGAGACTGCTATTGACTGGGTGGCCCACCTGGATATTTACCGCCGGAAACCAAGGGCTCTTAACTACTCGTCCTACCTGCAGCACCTGCCCACGGCGTTGAGGGAGTTTTTTCTCAACCGGGAGGGGGCGGCACGCCGGCAACGCATCGAACTGGTTAGCGAACTGCTCCGGTCGGGATATCAGATTGAAGAGATCGCCACCGCGGTGGCAGCGGCCACCAGAGAGGGTATCGAACATGACGCCGGAGGTGTTCGTCATCTGCTGTACCGTCAAACCCACGGATATATACCAGAAACGATACCCGATGACTACACTCCAGCCTGCATCCTTAGCTACGCACCTGACATGAGCATTTACGACCAGTTGACGAGAGATGGAGGTGGTCCCGGTGGTGTGTGAGCTGCTTAAAGTCCACTGCAAGAAACTGAAGCTGGGGGGTGTGCCCCGAGTTTATGACCAGATCAACTTTGAGGATCGGGAGCAGTACCTGACCGCGGTACTGGATGCTGAACTCGAAATGCGCCGGCAGAACCGGATCAAGAAACTGTTGAAGAAAGCCGCCTTTACCAATCTCAAGACTCTCAAGGACTTTGATTTTCAAACGGTCACCCTTCCGGAATCGACCAGCATCGCCGCGCTGACGGACCTGGTCTTCCTGGAGAAACGGGAGAATGTGCTTATGTTGGGTGCTGTGGGTACGGGGAAAACCCACCTGGCCACTGCCCTGGGGGTTAAGGCCTGTATGCAAGGAACCAGCGTACGCTTCTTCCGGTCAGTCGATCTAGCCAATACTCTACTGGAGAAGCACAAAAACGGTTCCCTGGCTCGCTACATGCGGGACTTGCGCCTATGCGAGCTGTTGATCCTGGATGAAGTAGGCTTTGTGCCTTTGCACAGGGACGGAGCTGAGCTCTTGTTTAATGTCGTTGCCGATTGCTATGAACGTTGCAGCGTCATCGTTACTTCGAACCTGGAGTTCGGACAGTGGACCACGGTGTTCGGTGACACCCGGCTTACCACAGCTCTGGTTGATCGTCTGGTGCACCACGCCCACATCCTGGCCTTTACGGGGGAGAGCTACCGCCTGCGTAGGGCTCTGGCCGGAAGGGGGAAGATTGAGCAAAACTTAGCCCTTACAACCGCTTGATTGCTCCCCCCGCCGGAGGCCGAAGGCCGTCACAGGGTCCGCCAAGCGGAGGCGAAAGCCATTGCCCTTGACGGCCGAGGACGCCGGTGTATAATGCCGAAGCGGTTGTAAGGGGAGATAATAAAAGTGAATATTTGGCTGGCAACCATCTGTATAAAATGGCCGCCGTTTTGTGTATTTTTATATTGCCAAACACATCCTGCGGTTGAACCGGAAGGTGTATTCGTCAAGAGGGCTGTCAAGTGTATAGCCCTATAACACTATTGGGCTTGCGTCTCAATGTCCACACCAAGCTGGCTGCTGATTCTCGGGGACCAACCTGAAAATCAGCGAACCATGAGTGTTTTGATTCTAAGATTTGCTACATGGAGTGAGCCACAGCTTTCAGTACATTCATTGCGCGCCCTAACCCATCCCGTCATCAGGAGCTACCTCCCGCTCCAGAGTTCGCTAGATGCTTCCCTAGTCTGCTAGTGAAGCTAAAGCATCACTGAGGCATGCCTTGATGCATAGAGGGTCGTCTTCACAATGGTCACAGTTAATAATGTCAGCGTCAGGCTTATTGAAGAAGACCACTATTCGTGACCTTTTAGGGTTGACAATGTTTTTGCTGTACTGGAGTGAGCAGGTTGTCTCGCAGAGATAACATTCACAGCATTTATCACGGTCTATCTTTATACGGGGCACTATCTGCCTCCTTCTTGGTTCAATCCCAGCTCGGCTAATTTTTCTGGGGTAGGAACACCATTCCTGTCCCATCCCCTGACCTCATAGTACTCCGGTAGCATTTCGTCAAGCTTGACAACCTGTCCTCTACCTGGTTCTTCTAGCACAGGCTCTTCAAGTATTCTCGGGGGAAGAGTATCGTCCTTAGCGGTAAGTCCTGCGTTCAAATTGAACAGTCGCTCTATATTCCATATTCTCTCCCCGGCCAGCATCATACTGTCTTTGGTATAGCCAGCACCGGTGACTGCTTCTAGTAGCAGTGGCACCTCTTCGCACCAGGGCAAGAAATCACGGACATAAATGGAATAGCAGAGTCCACAGGAATCCATTGCCGCAATGTAATCTTGGTCTGTCTTCGCCAGAACTGCCTGCCCGCCCGTCTCAAATCGGCTATCATCGTAATAGTGAATATTTTTGAGGTGGCAGGCTCCTCTATTGCTGGTAGCATAACCCAGGGCCAGTATTTGAAAGCCTTGCGGGTGCCAGCCGGGAAACTCCTGTTTCTTTACCCCCATAAAAAGCTCGGGGTGTCCATACTTCTCAGCCAGTCGGTAGCCACCCTCAGCTAGCATGTCCCCGAAACCCTGGCGCCACCCCGTCTTTTCAATAAGTTCAACCATGGCTTTGTCGTTGCCAAAATGAAGTGAATAGCCCACCTCCTTTTCCGGCAAGAATCCCTTCTCATAAAGCTCCATAGCACAGGCAATAGTACCCCCAGCCGATATGGTATCCATGCCTAGTTCATTACACACGTGACCGGCTTTAACTATAGCCGCCAAGTTGGTAATGCCGCAGTTAGGACCTAATAAACAGAAACTTTCCCACTCCGGCCCATCACCCTCGCTCCGGAAGTCGGGGTCGGTTACTCGGGTAGTTTTAAATTCCTGGAAGGGGCAAGCAAAGCAGGTGTGAGATTTCACGAAGAAGTTATGCCGCAGCACCTTTTCGGCACCATCCGCTCCTTCAAGGCGGCCTTCTCGGAAGTTCTTGGTGGCCATCACGCCAAATTTGTAGGCCCTCGATATCCCAGTCCAGGTACCATAGAGAATCCTTCGTTCGAGAACGGGGGATTTTCTAATTCTATCTGAGAAAACAGCGATAAGGTTCTGGAAACTATCCACATCAGCTATAGGAATCCCCTTTGTTCCTCTGACAACTACCGCCTTCAGATTTTTTGCTCCCATTACTGCTCCCACCCCGGAGCGGCCCGCAGCATGACCGGAATGCATAATAGAAGCCATTCTCACTAGATTCTCACCGGCGGGGCCAATGCAGCATATCTGGGTCTCCTTGGCCTTCCGGGCGTGCTTGATCTCTGATCTAATTAGATCCTCAGTCTCCACGGTCGTCTTCCCCCACAGGTGTGAGGCTGGCTTAATCTGCACCTCATCGTTTTCAATTGACAGATAAACCGGCTCCGGGGCTTTATCTTCCAAGATCACTATATCATAGCCGGCAAATCTTAATTCAGGGCCGAAATAACCGCCAGCGTTAGCACAACCAATGCCGTCAGTCAGGGGTGATTTTGTGACCACCATAAACCTACTGCCACCTATAGCACCGCTTCCAGTCAACGGTCCCGCGGCGAAAAACAATTTATTTTCCGGACTAAAGGCATCAATCTTGGGGTCGATCTCGTTGAACAGGAGTTTTGTAGCCAGACCTCGGCCTCCAATAAAGTCTCTGGCTATATGTGGGTCCAAATCCTCGATCCTGTGATTACCCCGGGCTAGATCAACCCTTAGTATCTTACCCGCCCAACCATGCACTGTCCCTTTACCTCCTTTGCTTTGTCAGGCTGCTCAATTCTGCCTCAGATTTGAATCCATCTTTGACTCTTGCATTTCCGAAGGTTGTCACCCTCAATCTGTCTCGGATTCTTTAGCTTCAATTTTCGTTTGAAATCCCCCTCTATTTCAGGAGAGATTAGATAGTTAAACTGGTAAACCGGGCGCGGAAGGGCATAATCCCCCACCACACCAGTTTCCGATGGCAGAGTTCGCCTAGATGAATTCAATCTTCTTTAGAGAGCGTCCTTACCCCCCAATTGAGTCGGTATACTAGCTTCCATTGACTCATGGCCAGACACACCTTGACCTACTTATCTAGAATATACAGAGTTCCTTCATTTCCATTGATCCTTATCTTTTGCCCCGTTTTGATTCTTGTGCTGGCTCCGTGAATATTTCCCAGCATTGGTATTCCATACTCTCGAGCAATAATGGCAGTATGACTAAGACTGCAGCCACTATCAGCGACAATGCCTTTAATTATGCCGAACACTGGAGACCAAGCTGGATTTGCACCAGGACAAACCAAAATTTCACCCCGTCGCACTGAACTTAATTCTGCATAGCGCACTATAACTCGAGATGATCCTTCAGCGACACCCGGAGCTCCACATAGCCCATAGAAATCGGCCTTTAATTCTGGCCTTATGCGAGGCATTTCACCAACACTAACCTTCATAGCAATGACGTCCCGTGATGGGATTAGGTCTTGTGCCACTGCCTCTTCCGGGCTACTCCGCTCTGTAAAACTAAGGGGGTTCCCCTTTTGATTCGCTTCTTCCCACATGGTACGCCGCCGGCTAACTATGTATTGCAGCTTATGACCTTCAGGGACAAGCATGACTCTTTCAATTTCGTCCGGGTTTAGGAAGAAGACATCAGCGGGCTGGTCAATCGTCCCAGCATCAGCAAGTCGTTTGCCTATTGCCATGTAGCCGCGGCGCATCAACGCGTGAGAATGTAGCTCACAGTAGAGATTGTGCTCTTCACTGTAGCAACTGGCTTTCTGGGCTACTCTTAGCAAGGTTCTAAACCGTTCCTTATTTTCATCTGGCACTCTTTGTAGCATCGATGTCACTGCCTGTTCCCTCTTTCTTGCCAATCTTGGCCTTACTTCATCTAATACGTAATCGCCGCCCATTGCGATGAAATTCTTAACTACGCCGAAGGGCTGGGCTGGGTCCTCCAGCCAATAGGGCTCGTTGAGGTCGTTGCTGCGCACCATTCTCCACCCTGCCACGGCTAAGAAGTCATAAAACTCCTTAACAAACTGTTTTCCTCGGTCTGTTTGCTCAAGCTTTGGGACTATGTCTTTGTCTTGGTTTTCTATCAAAACATCAGCTAGTCCCATTTGTACGGCAAGCCGACCAAACTCCCACAGGCGTTTGTCAACTTGGTATAACTCGTTATCAAAGCCGCTTAACATAGCCAGAAACTCGGGGCTCTGGTCTGTTAACCCAAAATGGTCCTTACAAAATGTCTCAAGCATCTGCCAACCACTGAAGCTAGCGTACATTCCTAGAAAATGTATCTCCCACATTCGCCGGTAGGCATTAATAAGCTCATAGTTATGGTATAAAAGCTCGATATTCGTCGCTTTATCAAGGTCAATCCCTTTGAGTTTGTCATAGATACCCAGCAATTCTCGCTTGTATCCTTCCCATAATCCATCGAAGTCCTCAAACCACGGCTGTAGTGCCTCGTGAAATTTAACCTCACGCTTCTTGACCAGTTCTTCATCTCTCACTATGTGAAAAGCTAGGTAACACCCGCCATCTTTGTATCTCATTTCCCACCCCATACAGGAGGGAATGCTTAACACAGCAGCAGCATACTTCAATCCATGAGAGACATACCTATTCCAGAACCAGCCGAAGAGCGGCGTCCACGGTGGTATACAATGAGTTGCATCCAGAAACCACGAATGCATTGCTGGAACATCAATCTTTTCATCGAAGTCGTACCCCGGTACCACATCCCATAACTTCAGTTTTTCCACGATTTCGCCTCCTTCCCATTTTAGAGTGCCAACCATAATCGGTTAATAATTACTGCTGTGCTACTCCATCCGTGGTTTCCAGACTGATATCCTCGTAATCCATTCCCCATTTATGACTCTCGCCTCTTCTTTGCTAATACATCTGTCGGCCACCATCCACCATTAATGTTGCCCCGGTGATGAAGTCACTTTCATCGCTGGCAAAGAAGATAATAGGCCCAACGAGGTCCTCGGGCTGTTGCACACGCCTCAGAGGAATACGACTCACATCATACTTCTCGATACTTCCTATTGTTCTGCTCGCTGCAGTATCGGTGAATCCAGGAGCCAGCACATTAACCCGAATTCCATATTGCCCTAACTCAGCAGCCAGGTCTCGGGTGAGTCCGATAACTGCCGCTTTAGAGGCGATGTAATGAGATAAGTTCTTCGAGCCAGCGAAGACCGACTCAGAAGAGATGTTGATTATTTTGCCCTTCCCCTGCTTCTTCATCTGAGGAAATACCGCTCTGGCACACAACCAAGGACCTTTCACATTTATTGCCATCATCCTGTCCCACTCTTCTATCGGGATTTCAGTGAATAGCTTCCTCGTTATTCCGTAGTATAAGCCAGCATTATTAATCAGAATATCTATCCTGCCGAACTTCTGCACCGTCTCATCAGCCATGCGCCGCGTGTCTTCCTCAGAGGTGACATCAACCTTAAGCGAAAAGGCAGAGCCTCCCTTGGCATTGATTTCCTCAGCTGTTTGCTGAGCCTCCTTGTCAAGGATGTCGGCTACAGCTATTTTGGCGCCTTCCTCAGCCATCCTCAGGGAATAAACCTTACCCAAACCTCTCCCTCCACCAGTTACTATTGCCACCTTACCATCTAGCCTTCCCACCTAATCTTCCTCCTTTCCAAAATGTTTTGCATTTATCACTTTGAGTTAGTAATGCCTGAAAACTCACACCCCCCTTCAGCTACCTTCAAATCAGCCTCACCTCCCTCATTAACGTCCCAAGGAACCCTCGTTTCCTGGGCTTGAGCTTTGGTAAGAGTTTAGTTTTTCCAAAACCTGAATGTAGTTTATCACACTTTACGACTCCTGTCAAGCGCAATTTTTGGGAAAACTTACCTGTTACGAGCTTTGGCTACTATTCGGTCTCCACTCTCTTAGATACCAAGATATGCTTTTCTTATATGCTCGTTTTGCATGAGTTCCTTGCTCTCTCCCTCTATGACGATTCGGCCGTTTTCTAACACATAGGCTCGGTCAGCTATTTGCATGGCTCGTCGGACATTTTGCTCAACTAGCAAGATGGTGCTCCCCTGATTGCGCAGCTCCTGTATGACTCTGAAAGTTTCCGCTATCACTAATGGTGCCAGCCCATACGATGGCTCATCAAATAGGAACATTTTTGGCTTTGACATTATGCTTCGCCCTATGGCTAACATTTGCCGCTCACCGCCACTTAATGTCCTAACTAATTGCCATGCCCTTTCTTTTAGTACGGGAAAGATTTGATAGACCAACTCCAGTGTTTCTTTTTTCTGTTTCCACAATTTGGAAACATACGAGCCCATCTCCAGGTTCTCCTGCACTGACATATCCAGAAACCCCCCACCCCCTTCTCTTACTTGAGAAATACCCAATTCAACGATGCGGTAGGGTGGCATTTTATCTATTCGCTGGCCAAGGAACTCCACACTACCTGAAGCTGGATGTATCAAACCAGATATAGTGGTAAGCACCGTAGTTTTGCCAGCCGCATTAGCCCCAATCAAAGTCACTATTTCCTTCTCACCAACTGTCAGAGAAACATCCCACAAGGCTTGGGCCTTCCCGTAGAAGACATCTATACTGCTAATTTTGAGCATGGTCTACTCCCCCAGATATACTTCGACCACCGTTCTATTCTTCGCTACCTCCCTAGGTATTCCTTCAGCGATCTTCTCACCGTGGTGCAACACCATAATTCGGTCAGATATACCCATCACTGCCTTCATAACATGTTCAACCCAAAAAACTGCAATCCCTTCATTCCGGATCTTCCTCATCAACTCCATGGCCTGGGCTACTTCCGCGGGGTTAAGCCCTGCCATCACCTCATCAAGCAATAACATTTGTGGCCTTGTAGCCAACGCTCTGGCTACTTCAACAAGTTTTTGGTCCCCAATGGTCAAGGCTTCGGCGGGAATCATTTGCTTCTCTGCCAGTCCCGCGAACTCTAATAACCTCATTGTCTCTTGTCTGGCGTGGGCAGCAGATTTATTTCCTGACCTGCCAAATAACGCTCCCAATAATACATTGTCAAAAACACTCATAGTGGGGAAAATCCTAACTGGCTGAAATGTCCTGCCTATCCCCCGGTTACTGATTTGGTATGGCTTCAGTCCAGTAATGTTTTCACCTTTAAATCTTATCACCCCAGATGTAGGGATAAAGGCGCCGGTTATCAAATTAAAAAGGGTTGTCTTACCGGCTCCATTGGGACCAATCAGCCCCACCACTTCACCTTGGTTTACGTAGAAATCGACATTCCTTACTGCACCCAGGCCGCCAAAGTATTTGGTCACGCCTTCTCCCTCAATTATTTGCATACTATCCCTCACTCGTTTCCCAAAGTTTTTGCCGAACCTTCACCTGAATCTGGCGAGAACGTCCCTGACTTGCCAACTCCTTTTCTTGGCAACAATCCTAGCAATCCGGAGG
>JALPYG010000043.1 GCA_023271215.1 Dehalococcoidia bacterium | reverse complement strand
AAGGCAGGGAGAGTTCACAGAGAACAGGAGACCAATAAGGCATCAAAAAGAGCCTCTCTGTTCCCCGCATTCGCGAGGACAAGGGTCTCCGTGTGCCCTGTGGCTAAATCGAAACCGCGGCACGCTTGCTCCTCGATCGCAAACGAGAAGATCATCAGGGGGATTCTCCCCCTGAAACCCCCTAAAGCAGTTGTGTCTTGGGATGCGTAAAGGAGCTTCGCCCCCTTACGAGGCATAGGAATTCTTGAAATTTCTATGCCTGAATCCTAACCGGTTCAGGAAGGGCTACAAATCACTCTTCGAGATCTTCGTCCTCGTCGAGGTCTTCGTCCTCGTCGAGATCTTCGTCCTCCGTGAAGTCCTTATCCTCATCGCTGAAGACACCGGCTTCGCGCCCCTGATAGACGGTGACGAGAAAGTCATCTCGCGCTACATCAGCGGGAAGCACCAGCTCCTCATCGATAACATCGATGAGCTCCCGGATTTCTTCGGCAGTCATATTCTCGCCCACGCACAGGGTAGCGCTCACCATGTGGGCGGCAAAATGAATATCTACTCTACCCACTTGGCTCTCGTCCAGGGTTATGTCGTAAGCCTCCGAATACGGTGTGCGGCACTCCCTCTCAAAACGATAATCTGGCATCATGCCCTCCTTTCATGGTCTTATTTGTCCATCGCCCAGTATAGTCCATTTGTAGGTCGTCAACTCTCTTAACCCCATCGGTCCCCGAGCGTGAAACTTCTGGGTGCTGATCCCCACCTCCGCTCCCAGGCCAAACTGGCCCCCATCGGTGAAGCGGGTGCTGGCATTGACGTAGACGCAGGCAGAATCGACTTCAGCTAAGAATCGCATCCCTGCGGAATAGTCCTCGGTAACAATGGCCTCGGAATGCCCCGAGCCATAGCGTTCGATGTGATCCAGGGCTTCATCGAGAGACTCCACCACCCGGATGGCGGCTATGAGCGCCAGAAATTCTTTGCCCCAGTCCTGATCCGCAACTGGGACCAGCTTCAGAGCGTCAGGGGGACACCCCCTGAAACCCCCGAACGTGGGCTGCAGAATCTTCAGCGCTCGCTCGTCGCAACGCATCTCAACCCCCGCCTTCGCCCATTCCATGGCAACCAGCGGAAGATAGCTTTCAGCAACTCCTTCATGAACCAGCAGGGTGTCCAAAGCGTTGCAAACCGTGGGGCGCTGCACTTTGGCATTGTAAGCGATAGCGACCGCCTTGTCGAGATCGGCACGGCGATCCACATAGGTATGGCACACTCCCACACCGCCGGTAACCACCGGCATAGCGGCATTCTCCGCCACCTTACGGATGAGCCCCTGCCCACCACGCGGGATAATCAGATCAATGGTGCCTCTCATCCGGAGCATGTGGTCCACCAGGGCACGCTCGGTGGATTCGATAAAGCCGCACCATCCCTCCGGCACGCCGGCTCTGGTTGCCGCCTCCTGTACTATCCCGGCGAGGACGGCATTGGAATGCACCGCCTCCCGGCCGCCACGGAGAATTATAGCGTTGCCCGACTTCAAACAGAGTATCGATATATCAATGGTGACATTGGGGCGGCTTTCGTAGATAGCACCTATTACACCGAGAGGCACTCGCCTCTTGCCCACCTGCAAGCCGTTGGGCATGGTGCGCATGTCGAAGGTCTCGCCCACCGGGTCAGGCAATGCGGCCACGGCACGGACATCCTGAGCCATCCCCTCAAGCCGACTCTCCGAGAGCATCAATCGATCGAGCATGGCTTCAGCCATGCCTGCAGATTTGGACTCCTCGTAGTCGATCCTGTTGGCCGTCAGAATCTCCTCTTGCCGGCCTATCAGATTCTCGGCGATGTTCTGCAGGGCCCTGTTCTTGATCTCGGTCGAAAGATAGGCCAGCCGCCGCGAGGCAGCCCTGGCGGCCTGTCCCTTCGCTTCGAGTTCTTCAATTGCGTTTCGCATCCTTGCCTATTCCAGCTAAGACACCACCAGATTATCCCGGTGCACCACCTCGTCTCCATATTCATGACAGAGAATCCCCTCAATCCTGTCGGAGCGGCAGCCCTTGATTTGAGCTATGTCTGTCGAGCTGTAGTTCGATATGCCGGTCGCGAAGCTGCTGTCCTCTGAATCGACAATCGCCACCACATCACCCCGCTCGAACACGCCATCCACCCGGACGACCCCCGCCGGCAGAAGACTCTTGTTTCGCCTCTGGAGCGCGGTCTTCGCTCCGGCGTCGATGGCGATTCTGCCTTTAACCGGCAGGCTGAGCATCCAGCGCTTGCGGCTCTCGATCCTGGTGGTGACGGGGGAGAAGAACGTCCCCAGAGCCTCACCCTCTGACAGCCTGAGGATCACCCGGGGTTCCTGCCCGCTGGCGACGACCACCGCCGTCCCCGAGGAGGTGGCCAGCCTGGCCGCCTCGACCTTGGTGGCCATTCCACCCATGCCCCTCTCCCCACACCTCCCCCCGGCGAGATCCTGAATCGGTTGATCTATCTTCTCTACTCGAGGGATTAGCCTGGCGGTGGCATCCCGGTTCGGGTCCGAGGTAAAGAGCCCGGCCACATCGCTGAGGATGATGAGCAGATCGGCATCGACCAGATTGGCCACCATAGCCGATAGGTTATCGTTGTCGCCGAAGACCGTGCCTTCGAGCTCCTCGACAAAGACCACATCGTTCTCATTGACAACCGGCACCACCCCGAGTTCCAGCAGCGCCAGCAGGGTGTTCCGTGCATTGAGGTAGGCCAGCCGGTTTAAGAAATCCGGCCTGGTGAGCAATATTTGAGCCACAGTGATTCCGTAAGCGGCGAAGAGCTCGTCGTAGACTTGCATCAGCCGACCCTGTCCCACTGCGGCCAGCATCTGCCGGAAGGGAATATCGCGACGCCTTTTCTTCATGCCCAGCCGGTGTTTCCCCGCAGCAACCGCTCCAGAGGAAACGATTATCGCCTCCAGTCCGCGCCGACGGAGCTCTGCCACCTGATCCACCAGCCTTGCCATCATCCGGCGGTCAAGACTATCCTTGCCGGCGGTAATGAGGTTGGTTCCCAGCTTGATCACCAGGCGATGGTAAAGGGTCACTGTGCTACACCATTTAGATGCCGGCTGTTCCGATTCTACTCACGAACAACTTCGACCCTATGCCGGGCCCATTTTCCGGCTCCCCGCTTGGTAACTCGCACGGTGCTGACGTCGGCCAGGTCTGCTCTGGTGGTGAGATGCTTCTGCGCCAGTCTGCCGAGTGGTTGAGCCACCAGCATGGCCAATATCGCCGCCTCCACGAGGCTAATGAACTTGCCTAGCCCGCTCCGCCCTCGTCCGGCGATCATGGAGGCTGCCCCCACTGCCAGGCCGGCTACCACGAGATTTGTCCCGCACGCCGGTGAAATTGCCAGTTCCTCTTCGCCTTCCTGGAGACGCCGCAAGGCCTCCGGGGCAACCTCCTCCAGAACCCTCGTGGGGATGTCGCCGTAGATCTCAAACCCTGTCAGTCCAGATCGTCCGATCAGCCGGACTTTGCCCTCCAGTCGCCTCATGAGGAGAGCAATGGTTGCGTGCTCCAGGGCGTGGTTTTGCCTGATGGCATCGACCATGTCCATCACCTCGGTGCGCAGTTTTTCGGAGCCGTTGAACAATTCGGTTGAAGGCATTGTTCCCTTCCTACCATATAACATACCACAGAACAGATGGCATAAGCAAGCCGCAGTTGCATAGGCTGAAGGCTGAAGTCCAAAGGCTGAAGTTCCTTCAACCTTCAGTCTTCACCCCGAGCAGCCAGGTACTGCAAAATCAACACCAACCCGATCCCAAACGCTGCAAGGACAAGTACCAGCGCCACCTCCAGAGTGAAAGCAGTTGGCAGCCCCTGTTCCTTCCAGGGCCATATACCGCGCAGTGATCCCAGCATCAGGCCCACCAGCACAGCGATAGTTTTGTCTCTACAATGGAGGAACAGCCAGCGAATGGCGCGGGCAAATACGATCAATCCTCCGGCAGCTCCGGCGGCGAAGATCAGGAGAGTGAGTACGTCAAATCGCACAACAGCCTCCAGCATGTACTGGTATTTTCCTAGCAGCACCAGGATGAAGGCGCCGGACAGGCCGGGCAATATCGTAGCGCAAATGACGATCGCGCCGCTGAGCATCAAAAACCAGGCCGCATCCGGTGTCTGCCGGGGCGTCAGCCCGATAAGTGAGAAGGTTGCAACCGCCGCCAGTCCGCTGATCAACAGCGTAACGGGACTCCAGCGTACTACCCGCTTGCGAATCACCACCGCAGAGGCCAGCACCAGCCCGAAGAAGAACGCCCACACCAGTTCAGGATGGTGATGAAATGCCCACATCAATCCCTTGGCGAGGGTAAAAATAGCCATCACGATGCCTAGACCAAGCGCCAGCAGAAAGCGCCACGGGAAATCGTCGAAGGCTTCACGCAGCCGAAGGGTGAACAGACGACGGAAAAAGTTCAGATTCGCCGCGTTGATGGCATCGATGAGTTCCTCGTAAAAACCCAGGATAAATGCTATCGTGCCGCCGGATACGCCTGGAACAACATTGGCCGAACCCATACAAAAGCCATATACAGTCAGCCGGCAGTAATCCTTCAACCTACTTCAAATCCTCCCTTCACCGGAAAGCTGAGGGAGAGGACTCCCTCAGCCCTCAATTTAGAGTCAGTCGACGGTCCGGTGGCAATGCCGGAGGTCGCATGCTGGATCAGTGTAACAAAACGAGTAGCCAGAGTCAACGGTTCAACAACCACGATCCCTTTATCTGCTAACTGTTACCCGCACCGAAATTGTGTTATAATATCTTTCGTTAGCCATTGGATGCGGAAGGGTCATGGAAACAATAATCCTGATCGTTGTCTTGATTTTTTCTATCGTCATTCATGAGGTTGCTCATGGGACAATGGCGTATCATCTGGGGGATCCGACCGCTAAATATGCCGGCCGGCTTACCTTGAACCCCATCCCTCATCTGGATCCCATCGGTTCCATCCTGGTGCCGCTGTTCTTGATCATCATCGGGAGTCCGTTTCTATTTGGCTGGGCAAAACCGGTTCCATTCAACCCCTACAATCTTCGGGATCAAAAATATGGATCAGCTAAGGTAGCTTTAGCCGGTCCGGCATCAAATCTCCTGGTGGCCCTGGTTTTCGGATTATTGATACGATTCTTCCCCGCCTTAGCAGGATTTCCGGTCATAGGCTTCATTGTTCTGATCAACATACTCCTGGCAGTGTTTAACCTGATGCCCATTCCCCCACTGGATGGCTCCCACATTCTGTTTACTTTCTTACCCTACTCGATGTGGCGGTTCAGGGTAATGCTCAGCCGGTACGGTTTTGTTATTCTAGTCATCTTTATTGTTGCCGGCGGTTTTCGTTTACTATTCCCGCTGATTCTGGCAATTTACCGCTTGATTACCGGGTAGAGATTCTGATAAGACACGCTAATGACCGCACGAAAAATTGCAGTCGTGGGGCTTGGCCTCATTGGAGGTTCCCTCGGCCTGGCCCTCAAGCAGGCAAAAGGGGATGAACTTGAGATAATCGGTTTTGCCAGGCGTCCCGAGACCGCATCTGAAGCCGTGAGGCGAGGTGTGGTAGACGGAACGGAGGCACAGCTGGCCCGTGCGGTATCCAGGGCCGATGTAGTGGTCATTGCTACACCGGTGCTGACGATCAAAGATATCCTTCGTGACATCGCCGGTCATCTCTCCCCTAATTCGATAGTAACCGATACCGGCAGCACCAAAGTTCAGATTATGAAATGGGCGCGGGAGTATCTGCCCTCGACGGTGAGTTTTGTCGGAGGGCATCCCATGACAGGGAAGGAAACCACCGGCCTGGAGGAGGCCGAGCCAGGGCTTTTTCAGGATTGCGTCTATTGTCTCACTCCAGCAACGAGTTTTGAGTATCGAGTATCGAGTTTAGAGGAAGGAGGAGGGGGGAGGCCTCGAAACTCAGAACTCAGAACTCTAAACTTAATGGAGAGCCTGGTGAAATCCGTGGGGGCCCGGCCGCTTTTCATCAGCGCCGAGGAGCACGACGAGCTGGTAGCCGGGATAAGCCATCTCCCCATTCTCCTGTCATCGGCCCTGGTATCAGTCCTCGCCCGTAGTCCTCTCTGGCCCCAGATGGCGAAGCTTGCCGCCACTGGATACCGTGATTCAACCCGCCTGGCTTCGGGAAGTCCGGAGCTGAACTACGGGATTTGCTCCACCAACCAGAGAGCGATAATCGCCTGGATCGACCGATATGTCGAAGAGCTCAACGAGTATCGCCACCTGGTTCTGGAGGGTGAGCAGGAATTGGAGAAATCGTTTTTGAAGACTCGAGAGATGCGCCAGAGGTGGCTTGAGAACGAGGGGCGTCGCTTCAAGAAGAACTTGCCCATGGATAGTCGGGAGTCCCGAGTCAGGAGACGAGGGTGGGAGGGGGACTAATGACCCTTGACTCTAGACTGGCAGACTCTAAGGTGGAACAAAGGGTAACGAGAGTTCGCACGCTCAAGGGTGAGATCATCCCACCGGGCGACAAGTCCATTTCGCACCGGGCGCTAATACTCAACAGCATTGCCCGGGGGAGGGCCGAGATTTCCAATTTTCTGCCCGCGGCTGATTGTCTTTCGACCCTCTCTTGTTTGCGGGCTCTGGGTGTAAAAATTGAGCTTCACGGGAACGAAGTTCTCATCGAGGGCGTAGCCGGTAAGGGCTTCAGCAGGCCAAAAGACGCACTCGATGCCGGTAACAGCGGCACCACCATGCGTCTTCTGGCGGGGCTGCTTGCGGCACAGCCATTTGTCTCCGTGATCACTGGTGATGCCTCGCTTCGATCCCGGCCTATGGATCGCATTATCCAACCCCTGAATCTGATGGGCGCTGATATCCGGGGCGGCGAGCAGAACACCAGAGCTCCCCTCATTATCCGGGGGGGAATGCTGCAGGGCATCCATTACCGGCTCCCGGTGGCCAGCGCACAGGTAAAATCGTCAATCCTCCTGGCCGCCCTTTTTGCCGCCGGAGATACGATTATAGAGGAGCCCGCACCCTCACGCGATCACACCGAGCGCATGCTCCAAGCTATGGGGGCGAACGTAAAGACAGAGGGCTCCAATATCATCCTTTCGCCTCCCTCTTGCCTCTCACCTCTTGATACACAAATACCCGGCGACATCAGTTCGGCGGCGTTCTGGTTGGTAGCAGGAGCAATACATAACGACGCCAGGATAAGGATATTGGGCACGGGAACAAATCCTACCAGAAGTGGTATCGTCGAGGTATTGCAATCGATGGGTGCAAGGGTCAAAATAGAAAACGAGCGATGGGAGGGAAACGAACCGGTAGCCGATCTCCTGGTCGAGTCGAGTTCTCTCAATGGCACCGCTATCGGAGGTGATCTCATCCCCCGTGTCTTAGATGAGATTCCAGCGATTGCCGTGGCCGCATCGGTGGCCGGCGGCACTACCGTTATTCGTGATGCCCGGGAGCTTCGGGTAAAGGAGGCCGATAGGATCAGGGCCACCGTTCTGGAGCTTAGCAAACTGGGCGCAAATATAGAGGAGCTTCCCGACGGTATGATTATTCACGGTGTGGCCCAACTGCGGGGAGGGCGATGCCATAGCCACGGCGATCACCGGCTGGCTATGGCACTGGGGATAGCCGGACTTATCGCCGAAGGAGAGACTACCGTAAGCGATGCCGAGGTGGTGGATATCTCCTATCCCCAGTTCTGGGAAGATATGGCAAGGCTCAGTGTTTAAGGATTCACGCCATGCAGGATGCAGGAAACCGCTCAACACCGCTTCTTATCGTCATATCGGGACCTTCCGGGGTCGGTAAGGATGCGCTTCTCTCCCGGATGAAAGAGATGGGTCATCCCTTCTTCTATGCCGTGACCGCCACCACGAGGCCGCAGCGACCGGGGGAGACGGAGGGGGTTGACTATCACTTTGTTAGTAGAGTAAGATTTACGGAGATGATTGATACAGGTGAACTTCTCGAGTGGGCTAATGTCTACGGCAATCTATACGGGATTCCAAAGAAGCCCGTTCAACAAGCCCTGACCCAGGGCAAAGATGTCATCGTCAGGGTTGATGTCCAGGGGGCTGCCACCATAAAGCGTATTATGCCCGAGGCGCTACTCATCTTCCTGTCTCCGCCATCGATGGAGGAACTCGAGCGGCGACTAAGGGAGCGAAAGACAGAAGCAACGGCCGATTTAGAACTTCGCTTGAAGACCGCACAGAGGGAGATGGAGACTCTACCGTTGTTTGATTACGTCGCCGTGAGCCAGAAGGACGGGGTGGATCTGGCGATCTCACAGATTCAGGCCATTATCACGGCAGAGAAATGGCGACGGCTTAAGTCTTAAGTCTTAAGTCTTAAGTCTTAAGTCTTAAGTTTTAAGTTTTAAGTTCCCCGCCCTTAACAACTTAACAACTTAACAACTTAATACTTGATTTTATCGGAGGTATTCCTGGATGGAGAAGAAAAGATACCTGGAGCAGCTTCACACCAGCCGGCCCAGTGAGGTGGTATTACGGTGGAGGAAGCCGCAAGCGAGGGTTCACCCTTGCATTCGGCCTATTGTAGGATTGGGAACATATTTGCGTCGCCTTTTCAAGTTTTAGGTTTTAAGGTAACCCTTCAGCCATCCCAGAGGCTCTTTCGACTGGATAACAGGATTAACATTGTAAAGTATTAAATTCCCATCTCGTTTATCCTGTTATCCAGTCAAGAACTTAGGCCCTGGTGAACGGGTACGTTTTAAGTCTTCAGTCTTGACTGCTGACTGCCGACTGCTGACTGCTGACTGCCGACTGCTGACTGAGGCGGAATAAATGATCGTCATCGCCGGTGCCGGAGTAACGGGCTTCCACATAGCCTATCTATTGACTAGGGAAGGTCAGGAAGTGGCCGTGATAGAGCAGTCGGAAAGGGCCATGGACAACGTGCGCCGCCAACTGGACGTCAAGACCATCCTCGGCAGCGCCGCCACTCCCCGTATCCTGCTTGAGGCCGAGGTACACCGAGCCGAATTATTCATCGCTACCACCGGCGGCGATGAAACCAATATGGTGAGTTGCTTCATGGCCAAGGAGATGGGTGCCAGCCGCACCATTGCGCGAGTTCGCAATCCGGAGTATTCCGGATATTTCATCGCCCCGGCCAAATCGCCCCAGGCGACAAGGCGCGTGATCAGACCGAAAAGCCTGGGGATAGACCTTTTCATAAATCCCGAGATCGAGACCGCAAAGGAGATAGCAGTAGTCCTCTCCGGCCTATACCCTTCCCCGGTGGAGGAATTCGCCGGCGGGCGGGTTCAGATAAGGGAATTCAGGGTACAAAAAGAGGACATGCTAAACCGGTCCCTGAGTGAGATCGGTCTGCCCCCGTCCTCTATGGTGGTCACTATAGTCCGGACCGATGAGAGCAAGATACCACGAGGGGATGACTCTCTGAGGAGAGGTGACCACATACATGTCATTGCCTCTCGAGAAGCGATGCAGGAAGTGACGCCGGCATTGGATTCCCCTCGATCCCGAGCGGGGAAAGTGGTGATCCTTGGAGGGGGGCGCGTTGCATTTCATCTTGCCCGGGAGCTGGGCGGAAGCGGGACTTCGGTTAAGATCATCGAGCCCGACACAGTGCGTTGCCGGGAGCTTGCAGCCAAGCTGGAAAAGGCAGTCGTGATCCAGGGTGAGGTGGCAGACCGTGACCTCCTTATCGAGGAAGGGGTAGCCTCATCGGATGCGCTGATAGCAGCTACCGAGAGTGATGAGCTCAATATCCTCAGCGGACTGGTGGCCAGGAACCTGGGTGTCCCCCATACCCTGGTGCTGATTAACAAGCCGGAGTATATTCCCCTGGCCGAAATGGTGAACATCGATACCGCCCTATCTCCCCTCCTGCTCACCAGCAAGAGGATCGCCCGCTTCGCTCTCCACGGTGGGGTTCTCTCGGTAGCCCTGCTTGGTGGGGAACAGATACAAGCAATCGAATTCGCCACCAGTTCAACGGCTCACGTCATCAATAAGAGAATCAGGGAAGCCGGCTTGCCAAAGGAGGCCATTGTAGGTGCCATCGTCCGCGGCGACTCCGTTTTCATCCCTCCGCCCGATACCACCGTACAATCAGGAGATCATGTAATTATAGTTGCGCCCCTCCCGGCAACTCCGGCAGTAGAGAGGCTCTTCAAGTAAATGAGGTTCAAGCCGGTCTTCCATTACTTAGGGATGGTGCTAACCGTCCTCGGTCTCTCTATGCTTCTTCCGCTGGCTTTCTCTCTTTATTATGGGGAAGATACACTTGCCTTGATCCTCTCGCTGATTTTCACCATCAGCACGGGACTGATCCTCTGGCGTTTGATCCCCCGGGATAAGGGAGGAATAAGCCGGCGGGAAGCCATCTTCTTGGTGGTGCTCATCTGGGTGGTGGCCTCGGCATTCAGCGCTCTTCCTTTCTGGCTTGGTGGAGCAATTGAGTGCTTTCTCGACGCCTATTTTGAGGCTGTCTCGGGGCTTACCACCACCGGAGCAACTGTTCTGCCAGTAATTGAAGCCCTACCGCAGAGTCTTCTTCTCTGGCGTAGTCTGATCCAATGGCTGGGGGGGATGGGGATTGTGATGCTCTTTGTGGCTCTCTTTCCCCTCCTGGGCATCGGGGCGGCGCACTTATTCGAGGCTGAGATTCCAGGACCCCAGGTGGAACGACTGACGGCGCGTATTAGAGATACGGCCAAAATCCTGTGGCAAGTTTACCTCAGCCTATCACTACTCCAGGCACTGTTGCTCCTGCTTGCGGGAGTGTCCGTATTCGAAGCACTCACTATTACCTTCAGTACCATGTCAACCGGAGGCTTTCTGCATCTGAACCTCAGTATAGGTGCCTATGCTAGTCCCCTGATCGAAGGCATCGTTGCCTTCTTCATGACGGCCGCCGGAGTGAACTTTGGGTTGTATTACTTTCTCATGTGGAGACGCCAGCCACGACGTTTTTTCGCTAATGTTGAGCTTCGAGCCTACTTCGCCTTCCTTTTAGGGGCCATCCTCTTCGTCGGGATAGACCTGGTAAGAAGCATGGGCCTGTCGGTGGGAGAAGCGCTCCGCTACGCCGGCTTTCAAGCCATATCCATCATGACAACTACCGGCTTCACCACCGCCGATTTCAACGCCTGGCCGGAGTTCTCCAGAGCGGTCTTGCTTATTCTGATGCTCATCGGCGCTTCCGCCGGCTCGACTGGAGGGGGGCTGAAGGTCATCAGAATTCTGGTGCTGGTCAAGTTAGCTTATCGCCAGATATTGCTGGCCTTCAATCCCCGGGCGGTTATTCCCTTAAATCTGGGGGGGGGGTACCCTGCCGTCGGGAATCGTCACCAGAATTGCCGGATTTGCCATTTTGTACTTCACTATCCTCGTAGGCGCCTTCCTGATAATGAGTGCTGTCGGACTGGATCAAACCACTGCTCTCTCTTCGGTACTGGCTACCCTGGGGAATGTTGGACCAGGGATGGGGCTGGTGGGGCCGGCGGAGAATTACCTCTTTATCCCCGCTGCCGGCAAGCTCACTCTGATAGTGTGCATGCTGGTGGGGCGACTGGAACTTTTCACCTTTCTGGCTCTCTTCAGTCCATCCTTCTGGAAATGGCGCTAATCGGGTTCACGGTTCACCGTTCACGGTTCCGGGTTGGGGGCTAGCCGTTGAACCTTGAACCGGGAGGCTAGCTCTTGCCGAGGTCCTCCAGATTGAGGTTGTCGATGAAATCACGGAAGGCGGAAATGCTCTTTAGCTCTTCCTCAGTCACTTCACTCTTGCCACCTTTATGCTGGGGCATAGGTTTCCCGGTCTCACTATCGATCAAGATCCCTGCTCGATCCAGCACCACCTCTTCCACGTAAATGGGTGCGTCAGCCCGTATCGCGATAGCCATAGCGTCGCTGGGGCGGGAATCTAGCTCCAACAGCTGTCCTTTCACGTCCAGGATCAACCTGGCAAAAAAGGTATCGTTCTGGAGATCGCTGACGATGACGGACTTTACCCTGGCCCCCAGCTTGCTGATGATCGATTCCATCAGGTCGTGGGTTAATGGTCGAGGTGAGATGACCCCCTGCAATTTGATGGTTATGGCATCGGCCTCAGCAGGACCGATCCAGATAGGAAGATAACGCTCCGTATCTTTTTCCCTCAGGATCACCACACGCTGATAATTCATCATGCTCACGCGTATGCTGTCGATACGCATCTCAATCATTTTTGTAATACCTCCGCCGAACCCTGTATCTAGAATTCTACATCATCGCCATCCTTACGCTGAGGTATGGGTTCCCCGGTCTCACTATCGATCAAGATCCCTGCTCGGTCCAGCACCCCCTCTTCCACATAAACGGGCGCGTCAGTCCGTACGGCAATAGCCATGGCATCACTGGGGCGGGAGTCTACCTCCAGCAACTGTCCTTTCACATCCAGGATCAACCTGGCATAAAAGGTATCGTTCTGGAGATCGTTAACGACAACCGAGTTTACCCTGGCCCCCAACTTAGTGATGATCGATTCCATCACGTCGTGGGTCAATGGTCGAGGTGAGATGACCCCTTCCAACTTGCTGGTTATGGCATCTGCCTGAGCAGGCTCGACCCAGATAGGAAGGCAGCGCTGGGTGCCTTTTTCCCTGAGGATCACCACACGCTGATGATTCTTCGCGCGTATGCTTTCGACACTCATCTCAATCATTTTAGAATACCTCCTTGTGAACCCTGTATCTAGAATTCTACATCATCTTACACCCATTGTCAATACATAAGCGCCTATCAGCGGTCAGCAACTTAAAACCTAAAACTTAAAACTTACCGGACATTGTCCTCATGCTCAATGAGGGCTATAATTAAGCTGTAAGCGTTCACCAACTTAAAACCTAAAACCTAAAACTCAAAAATGTCAAGTCATGATGCTGCCGCCATACGACACTTGAAGGAGGCCATAGCGGATGGCAAGCACTG
>JALPYG010000042.1 GCA_023271215.1 Dehalococcoidia bacterium | reverse complement strand
CGCTGTCTTAACTCTCAACCGTCCCGAAAGACTGAATGCCCTCACCATGAAAATGAATGCGGAATTCCACAAGCTTTTCAGAGAGGTCGAAGAGGATGATGATGTGCGTGTGCTGATAATCACCGGAGCGGGCAAAGGTTTTTGTGCTGGTACTGATGTCGATCTGCTGGCGTCAATTACTCAGCTTGGCTCGAACTTGCCGCGGCAGGAGAGGCTGCAGGCCATTGGTGCCTTTGCTGTCCCGCTTTACAACTTGGAGAAGCCGGTTATTGCTGCGGTTAACGGTATAGCTGCCGGAGCAGGCACTTCTATCGCACTGCTCACGGATATTAGAATTGCTTCCGAAAACGCCAGATTCAGCATGTCATTTGTGGCCAGAGGCGCGATTCCGGACTGCGGAGCCACCTTTTTGATGCCACGATTGATCGGTGCCGGCAAATCATTGGAACTAATGTATACGGGCGATATCATTGATGCTAGAGAAGCGGAGCGAATCGGCTTGGCCAATAGAGTTGTTCCGCATGATATCCTGATGGACGAAGCCGTTGCCCTGACTAGGAGGCTAGCCAAAGCAGCACCACTGGCACTGGCACAAATCAAACGTGCTGTTCACAACGGGTTATTGAATGGGCTTGAGCAACAACTGTACTTTGAGTCCTACGCTCAAAACTTTTGCTTCGCACGGAAGACTTCGTCGAGGGAGTCAACTCGTTCCTCGAAAAGCGTGAGGCACAATTCAAAGGGCGCTGACAACGACTGCATGGAAGAGGCTGGAGTCGATATGGGGGTGAGTCTCGCAGGATGATTGGAGCACTGTCCCATGAGGCATGCCCCGGCGGGACGCTTGACAGCCAAGATCTCTTGGTGGTATACTAATCTAAAATGATGCGCGAGAAGGGGGTGAGAGCACATGGAGAAATAGCGACAGGATTCTTGTTCTCAGGGATTGCCCCGTTGAGACAATTTGGTATCAAACGGGGCCAACAATCAAGCGAGGAGGTATAGAAAGATGTCCAGACAAGTAAAGGTGATGCTGGCAGTCGTGGCAATGCTGGTGGTGCTGATGCCGGTCCTGGTTGCGTGTCCTCCGGTGGTTGAGGAAGTGCCCACGATCAGGATTGGGATTATCGGCCCGATGAAGTTCACCGTCGGCGAACATACGTGGTGGGGAGCTCAGATGGCGGCAGATGAGATAAATGCCGCGGGTGGTGTGAACGTAGGTGGGGTGATGCATCAGATAGAGCTCTTTAAGGCGGATTCTAACGAGCTGCTCAGCGTTGTCGATGCGGTAAGCGCTATGGAAAGGCTCATAACGGTTGACGAGGTAGATTTTGTAATTGGGGGCGCAAGGACAGAGGCGGTACTGGCCAAGCAAGAAGTGATGGCAGACCATGGGGTAATCTTCATAAATGTCGGCTCAGCCCATCCAGAGCAATGTATGCGTCTGGCAGCAGATTATGAGAGATACAGGTACTTTTTCAGGGGAGCTGCGGTGGTAAATTCCAGGTACCTTGGCAAGATGATTTTCGCTCTTGTGGACATGGTCGCTGGTGAGATAAGACAGGAACTTGGGATTGAGACGCCAAAGGTAGCCATAATGATGGAAAAGGCGGTCTGGACAGACCCTATAGTTGCGGCTGCCCAAGCCAAGCTCCCTAAAATGGGAATGGAGGTTGTCGGGGTGTGGAGGCCATCTCCAATAGCAGCTGATGTTACCGCAGAGTTGACAGCGATAAAGGATGCTGGGGCTCACATAATAATGACCGCTTACCTCGGTCCTGTAGGGGTAACGGCCAGCAGGCAATGGGGTGAGCTTGAAATTCCGGCAGCCAAGGTGGGAATTAATACGGACGCACAGAGTAAGCGGCACTGGGTGGCCACTGGAGGAAAAGTAGAGTGGGAAGTCACCTTCAATTTCATAGGCCCTGTAGAAATAACACCTAAAACCATTCCTTTCTATACCAGGTTTCTTGAGAGATTTGGTGATTTTCCTTACTATAGTGCCGGCGTGTATGACTCAATTTACCTGCTGAAAGAGGCTATCGAGAGGGCAGGCACCCTTGAGACCTATGCGGTAATTGATGAACTCAAGAAGACAGATTTCCTTGGCGTTGGGGGCAGGGTAGTGTTCACGGGAATAGATTCACCTTATCCACATGATCTAGTCTGGGGGCCGGGATATATTACTGGTCTCGGAATTCAATGGCGAGATGGGGAGCTGGTTGTGGTCTGGCCCGATGGGCGAGCCGTCCTGGGCGATAAGGCGTGGGAAGGAATAAGGTTTGAAGGCACCGTGGATTACAAGCTACCGCCCTGGATGGTAGAATTCTGGAAGGGAAGGCAATAAAGATACGGACCTATTCGGGGTGAGCCCCGCGGGGTAACGTCACCCGTATCCCATGGGGCACGCCCCGGCGATTGGTAGCCACAGAGTTCACAGAGAAAATGAAAATGCAAGCGCCTATCAGCATTCAGCGCTCAGTAAGCGGCAATCTGAAAGCTGATGGCTGACCGCTGATCGCTTTGCCCGCACGGAGTAAGGGTTATCTTGAAGGGAGTTATCATGGAAGGGAGTTATCATGGTTGAAGCTATTCTGATCAATGGATTGGTGCTTGGGGGTATGTATGCCGTTCTGGCAGTTGGGTTCGCCCTTGTTTTTGGAGTGGCCAAGATACTGAACATGGCCCATACTGCTTTCTATATGGTGGGTGCTTACCTGATACTCATCATGAGCATCATGCTTGGGTTCCCTTCTCTGCCGTCGATCGTTCTAGCCATAGCGATCATGGGCATTACAGGGAGAGTCATCTATAAACTGTTTCTGGACCGGGTAAAGGAACATCCAGTAGCGGTGATGATCATATCGGTAGGGGTGGCAATACTTTTTCAGGAGGTCTTGCTGATAGGATTTGGGGGGCACTTCCGCGGGATTGATCCTTTCATCCACGGATTTGTGGAAATCGGTGGCATCAGGGCTGCATACCAGCAGGTGATTGCTATTGTAACCAGTCTGCTTGCCCTCGTTGCTATACGGTTGCTGCTGTCAAAGACCCAGGTGGGGAACGCCATCAGGGCAGTAGCTGAGGACAGGGAGATAGCCAATGTCATGGGGATAGACGTGAGTCGGATATGCGTGATAACAATGGGCATCTCTGCGGTCCTGGCCGCGGTTGCTGGGGCGGTGGTCGCACCCGTATTTATGGTCCATCCGCTTATGTGGTTGCATCCGCTCACCATAGTCCTGGCCGCAGTTGTCCTGGGTGGCCTGGGGAGTATTAAGGGAAGCATCCTCGGGGCTTTCATCCTCGGGTTTGCCGAGACTGCGGTCATTTTTCTGGTCCCCATGGGGGCATTTCTGAGGGGGGCAGTTGGCTTGAGTGTTATGGTGGTCGTTCTGCTGTTGAGGCCCGAGGGTCTATTTGGAGTAGTTTTCGAGGAAGAGAGGCTGTAAATGGGTAGCTATCTTTACCGGCTATATCGTGGCTTTCAGGGGGAGATACTGGCTGTCCCCGGGAGGGTGATAGCCCTCATTTTCGTCACACTGTTATTCCTTCTTCCCCATATCATTCCCCACCCCCTTGTGCTGAAAATCTTTTCCCTCGCTGCCCTATTTGCCATCTTTGCCGCCAGTTGGGACTTTCTATCCGGGTTTACCGGACAGTTGAATCTCGGCCATGCGTTGTTCTTTGGAGTTAGTGCCTACTCGGCGGCGCTGCTCAACGTACATCTCGGTGTACCACCCTGGGCGACCATCCCTATCGGGGCCATCGCCGGAGTGATAGCCGGGTTGCTTGTCGGCATACCGGCTCTGCGGCTGAGGGGGTTTTATCTGGCCCTGGTTACCCTGGCCTTCCCTATAATCCTCATCGGGGTTATCTTCGTCTTCCCCGACATCACCGGTGGTGAGCTGGGTCTTTTCGGTGTTGATCGCCTCTCGGGGTCTCGGGTTCTTGACTATTACATCATACTTCTGGTGGCAACCGCCTCCATACTGGTGATGTGGAAGCTCACCGATGGGAGAAGTAAGATCGTCCGCACGGGGGTGATCTTGCATGCCATCCGTGAAGATGAGATCACCGCTCGAGCATCGGGAATCAATACCGTGCGATATAAGCTCATGGTTTTTTCCATCAGCGGATTCTTCGCCGGGGTCGCCGGCGGCCTTTATGCCCACTACATAAGAATCGCCGGGCCCTCAATCTTAGAGCTTTTCTTTTCCTTTCAACCCATAATATGGACAATCTTCGGGGGAATCGTTACCATTTACGGGGCGGTAGCCGGGGTTTTTATCCTTTATCCTCTGGTGGAGCTAGTGCGCCTTCACCCGGTAGGGGAGATATATCGAATCGTTTTGATGGTTCTTATACTCATCGTCGTTCTGCTCTTTATGCCCCAGGGCATCACCCGGTGGGTGAGGGACCACATTGAGGAGATATGCCCCCGATGTAAGCTGATCAACATCCGTACGCGCCGCTACTGTAGAGCCTGCCGCGCCCCCTTACGTGCGGAAAAATGAACTCTAATGGATTTGACACACCGATTTTCCCTGATAGCTGAAAGCTGACGGCTGAACACTCACTAGAAAACTAGAAAGGAGAAAAAAATGAAATCAAAATCTGTATACGAAGAAAGACCCTGGCTCAAATATTATCCTGCGGGCGTTCCTGCGGAGGTCGATATCCCCGATAAGTCGGTGAGTCAGGCCTTTGATGAGGTGACAGAGAAGTGGAAAGATAAGACCGCGGTGATATTCTACGGGAGGAAGATAAGTTATCGCGAGCTGCGGGAGAAGGTAGATAGATTGACCACTGCCCTGGCTGACCTGGGGATCAAGAAAGGAGACCGGGTGGGGATCTTGCTGCTCAACTCGCCGGAACACATCATCGCTTTCTACGGGGTGGTAAAGTTGGGAGCTATCGTAACCCCCATTAGCCCGGTTTATGTCTCCCCGGAGATTAAGCATCAACTGGAGGACAGCGGCGCGGAGAGTATCATCTGCCAGGATATGCTCTATGAGGGGGTGGAGAAAACCGGGGTAAGGCTGAAGAACGTCATCCTCACCAACATCGCCGAATCCCTCCCGGCCTCAAAGCGATTCCTGGGGAAGAGCATACTAAGAGGGGTATACCAGAAAATGGCGGCTCCGTCCCCCGATCTTTTCAGAAGAGAAGGATTCCATCAATTTGGGGAGCTCATCAAGAAATATCCCCCGAGTCCCCCCGGAGTGGAGATCGATCCCAAAGAGGACCTCCTGAACCTCCCTTACACCAGCGGAACGACCGGCCTGCCGAAGGGCGTCATGATAAGCCACTACAACGTGATCGCCGATCTGGAGCAGTTCCGTGCCTTCTATCCCTTCCTGGAGGAGGGTAAGGAGGTAGGAGTGGGCTATATGCCCTTCTATCATGCCGCTGGTCAGATGATGGCACTGTTGAATGGAATACTCCATGGCCATACGCAGGTGGTAATCACCACCCCCGACCCCGACGACATTTTGAATGCGGTTAGCGCCTATAAGGCAACCAATTTTGTGGGGGCCCCGACGATATATGAGTTCCTCAAAGATTATGAGAAGACTGATAGAGTGAACTGGAAGAATCTCAAGATTGTTGCCTCCGGTGCCGATGCCCTGCACGAGTTCACCGCCAAGGATTGGAAGGCCCGGACAGGGGTTACCCTTCATGATGTTTATGGTATGACCGAGCTCGTCGCCGTAAGCCACGGTAGCCCATTGGGGAGGGTGAAGACCGGCGCCGTCGGAATTCCCATACCCAATGTGATGGGGGCGATCGTTGATCCCGACAAGGATGAATTCCTTCCCCAGGGAGAGCTGGGTGAGCTGGTGATCAATGGTCCCCAGGTGACGCGGGGCTACTGGAATAAACCCGAGGCTACCAGGGAGTGCGAAGCCATTATAAATGGCAAGCGGTGGTGGCGAACCGGCGATCTGGCAAGGATGGATGAAGAGGGCTATTTTCACCTCTACGATAGAAAGCGGGACCTCATAAAATACAAGGGGCTTCGGGTATATGCGCGGGAGGTGGAAGAGGTCCTCAAAACCCATCCCCAGATTAAGGAGGTGGGCGTCGTTGGTGAACGGGATATCAAGGTGGGTGAGAACGTCAAAGCATATGTGGTTCTGGAATATGATGCCCGGGGGAGATTATCCGAGCATGATATTATCGAATACTGTCAGGAGAAATTGACCCCTTACAAGATCCCCCGAATCATAGAATTTGTCGGTGAGATCCCCAAGACCGATGTTGGCAAAGTATCCCGTAGAGAGCTAAGGGAGATGGAGGAGTAGGATGGCCGCACCCTTTCTGGAGGTTGAAAATCTGTGCAAGCACTTTGGGGAGCTGAGGGCAGTTGATGGGGCCTCCTTCCACGTCGGCCAGGATGAAATGGTCGGTTTGATCGGGCCGAATGGCGCCGGGAAGACGACGCTGATGCGACTGATAACAGGGATCCTGAAACCTACCTCGGGGACGGTCAGATTCAAAGGAGAGGACATAACCGGGCAGGACACTGCGAAAATCGTTAATAAAGGGATAGCTCCGACATTCCAGGTGGTGAAGCCGTTTCGCCACCTGCCGGTCGGGGCTAATGTCATGGTATCCTGCCTCTGCCCGAGGGCGAAGAGGAGGGGGGACTGGGTCAAGACAGTGGAGCTAAGGGCGCGTGATGCGCTTGAATTCTGCGGCATCGCTGATCTTGCCCTCGAACCGGCTTCAGTAGTATCCCATGGGGATCTGAAGCGCCTGGAGGTGGCCAGGGCAATTGCCACCGAGCCGGAACTTCTTCTCCTCGATGAGCCCTTTGGTGGGCTGAGCCCGGCCGAAACGGAGCTCATGGGCAAGTTTTTGAGGAGGCTGCATAGGGGGGGCCGGTTCGGGAGATTGCACAGCGAGGGTCCGGCCATGGTCATTGTGGAGCACAAATTATCTGATCTGATGAAGATCGTGGACCGGGTAATCGTGCTCAGCTTCGGCCAGATAATCGTCGAGGGCACCCCTGATGAGGTGGTGAGAAACAAAGAGGTGATTGAAGCTTACATTGGGAAGGAGGTGAGCTCTCTTGTATCTTGAGATAAAGGATTTAACCGTCCTCTATGACCGGGCAATGGTGTTAAATGGAGTGAGCTTGACGGTAGGCAAAGGGGAATTCGTCAGCCTTGTTGGACCGAATGGTGCTGGGAAGACTACCCTTCTTCGAGCCATTGCCGGGCTGGTGAAATGGGAGAAGGATACGCTCAAGGGGACAAGAGCGGGAAGGATAACCCTTGAAGGTAGTGTGAAATTCGATGGTGAGGAGGTAACTAACTTACCCGCCCATGAGATAGCCAGAAGAGGGCTCATTCTCTGCCCGGAGAGGGGGAGACCTTTCCGGGAGATGACGGTACTGGACAATTTAAGAGCTGGGGCGTTCGGTTGTAAAGATAAAAAGGTGGTGAGTCGGAACCTGGAGAGGGTCTATCACCTGTTTCCCCGTTTGAAAGAGCGAGAGAAACAAATATCGGGAACGCTGTCCGGCGGGGAACGCTTCATGCTTACTATCGGCCGGGCGATGATGTCTCAGCCCAAGCTCTTCATGATCGATGAACCCTCTGTGGGGCTCGCCCCCAAGGTGAAAGAGGACTTGTTTGCCCGGGTGAAGGAAATTTACGAACAGGGGAGCACCATCCTGATGACGGAGCAGGATGTCAGCTTTGCCTTCGATTTGGCTGGCAGAAACTACGTTATCTCGAAAGGGCATCTGGTGGGTGAAGGGACCGCTAAGGACCTGCTCGCCGACGAGTCCCTGAGAAAAACCTATTTGGGCCTGTAAGTGACGAAAAGTCAGGTCTTTAGTGCTGGTGCTTTAGCAATCACCACCTTCAAAGTGGAAACCGCCACATCCTCGCCCCTCTGGTTCTTGATCACCTCTTTTAGACTGACAATACCGAATTCACCCTTATCCTGTTTGTCGGCAACCTCGATCTCTACATGGAGGGTATCACCAATCTTCGTCGGTGACATGAATCGCACCTTGTCCATGCCGTAGAAGGCAACGATGGCCATATCGTCAAGAGGCATCAGTCCGGTAGCTACCGAAAGCACCAGCATCCCATGGGCTATCCTCTCCCCGAAGGGGGTCGTCCTGGCAAACTCCGCATCGGTATGAAGTGAATACCAGTCCCCGCTGAAACCAGCGAAATTGACGATATCCGCTTCCGTGATGGTCCTCCCTCTGGTAACTGTTTTGGCCCCGACCTGAAAGTCATCAAGATACTGCATGTTACCTCCTTTCTCCAACCTTGCTTTCTTCAGACCTTTAATCAAGCTTCCGTGGGATAGCGGACCTTATCGGCATCCATATCCAGCAACAACTGCCGGGGAACCCCTTTCACGAATTCCCTTACTTCGTCCCTCAGTTGCCTCTGTGGCTCTGTCAACAGGGCATCGATCATCTTTTCACCTCTCTTGTCAGGGAACTCACCTGGACACATCCTACCTGCTTCTACGATGGGAGTCAACCCCTGTTACTACGCTCGTATCGACGTCGATATGGACAGACCTCGTTCCCTGTGGTATCATTTAGCCAGCTATTGGGTGACTGCTATGAGATTTCACAGGATGTTGACAACGGTTGATTTTCACACCGCGGGAGAGCCTGTCAGGGTGGTGACCGGTGGGATTCCCCATGTCCCGGGAAAGACGATGCCGGATAAAAGAGACTTTGTCCGGCGAAATCTGGATCATTTGAGAACAGCGCTGCTCAATGAGCCTCGAGGTCATGACAGTATGTGGGCCTGCATAATGACACCTCCGGTTAGCGATGGGGCGGCGTTTGGACTCATCTTCATGGCTGGAGTAGGATATCATGATATGTGCGGGCATGGATCGTTCCGATACGTGGTGTAGCCGACCTCGAAGGGGTGATGTTCAGGACTTCCGAGTTGATAGCTCTGCAGTTGGCTCACCTGGGAGCAGGGACAATGTGGGTGCCAGGAGGCGAAATTTATCCGCTCTACCCTTTATAACCCTTCAGTTGATCGGGGTGCTGGCGGTTCTGTTTTTCCCTCAATTAGTGCTGTGGCTTCCCGATGCAATCTTCGGACTCCAGTAGCGAGCTCGATGCGTGACAAGTTTGGTGGTTATCATGGGTAAGAACAGCTATGATGTGATCATTGTGGGCGGCGGTATCATGGGCTGTTCCACCGCCTACAATCTTCTGAACGCTGACGACAGACTCAAAGTGGCCGTGGTAGAGCGGGACCCGAGCTATGAACGTGCTTCGACCACATTATCCATGTGCAACGTACGCATCCAGTTCAGCCTCAAAGAGAATGTTCAGATCTCACAGTATGCGTTTGAGGTTCTGAAGCGGTTCGAGGAGGACATGATTGTGGACGGTGACAAGCCGGACATCAGGTATCGCCGCGAAGGCAACCTCTTTCTGCTGGACGAGGATGGCCGCGGAGTAGCTCAGGAAGCGTTCAACTTACAGAGAGGCTTAGGCTGTCAGGTGGAATGGTGGTCACCGGAGCAAGTCAAAGAACACTATCCCCTTTACGATCCTACCGGCTATGTGGGGGGCACATTTGGTCCTGAGGACGGCCATCTGGACCCCTACTCCCTGCTCATGGCCTACAAGTCAAAGGCGAGGTCTATCGGAGCAGAGTTCATCAAAGACGAGGTTGTCAGGCTGACGACCGCTCGCAACCGGATCACTGGGGTCAGATTGGCTTCGGGTGCAAGGCTGGCAGCCGAGATTGTGGTTAATTGCGCCGGAGCCTGGGCGACGGAGGTGGCCCGGACGGTCGGGGTGAAACTACCTGTGGAGCCGGTCAAACATCAGATCTTCGTGCTGGGCATAGCGGCCAAACTGGAAGGGCCACTGCCGCTCACCATCCTGCCTTCCGGTCTTTACTTCCGCACTGAGACCGGCAACCTGATCCTGTTGGGCAAGTCCATGGACGAGGATCCAGTTGGGTTCGATCTCACCTGGGACCGCAGGAGATTCGTGGAGATTCTCTGGCCGGAGTTGGCAGAGTTCGTGCCCGCCTTCGACAGGCTCAAGCTGGTGCGAGGCTGGGCCGGGCTGTATGCGGTTAATACCTTCGACAGCAACGCCATCCTGGGTCCCTGGCCCGAGCTCAAAGGGTTCTACCTGGCCAACGGCTTCTCTGGACACGGGCTCCAGCAGGCCCCGGCTGTTGGTCGCTATCTGTCTGAGCTGATTACAGGACGGCCGCCGGCGCTGGACTTGTCGGTATTCCACCCCGACCGGATCCTGGAAAACAAACCGTTGAGCGAGGGTGGGATTATTTGAGTGGCTGTAGAGGAAGGAATTGGCCAAACACCTTGACAGTAAGGGGAAAGAGGTCTATACTATTAGGTGATGCCGGTAAGCCAGGTTGGGGATTTCAAGTGGTCTCAAAAAATAAAAGAGAGGTGAGTTATGTCGAATGCCAAATTTTCAATGCCTGATCCCGAAAATGAACCTATCCTGTCATATCAGCCCGGAAGCCCGGAACGAAAACAATTGAAGGAGGCGCTAGATAAACTTTCCGGCGAAACGATCGAAATCCCGCTTATAATTGGCGGGCAAGAGGTCAAGACGGGCAATCTGGGTAAATGCGTCATGCCGCACGACCATCAACACGTCATGGCGACCTACCACAAAGCCGGCTCGAAAGAGGTTGAAGCAGCAATTGAAGCCTCGCAAGAGGCGTGGAAAAGCTGGTCTACAATGCCCTGGTGGGAACGAGCCAGTATCTTCAAGAAAATGGCCTCCTTGCTTTCCGGCCCCTGGCGGGCAACGTTAGGTGCTGCTACCATGCTAGGCCAGAGCAAGAACGTATTCCAGGCGGAGATAGACACCCCCTGTGAGCTCGTAGATTTCTTGAATTTCAACACCAAGTATATGGAAGCCATCTATGAGCAGCAGCCCCTCTCCCCTAAAGGGCAATGGAATCGGGTGGAACAGCGTCCTCTCGAGGGCTTTATCTTTGCGGTAACGCCGTTCAACTTCACTGCCATTGCCGGAAACCTGCCCACCGCACCGGCTATGATGGGCAACACCGTTGTCTGGAAACCTGCCTCTTCCGCAGTATTCTCAGCTTACTATCTGACGAAACTGTTCCAGGAAGCGGGATTGCCTGATGGGGTGATCAACTTCATTCCAGGATCCGGACCGGATGTAGGTGCCATTGCTCTTAAACACCCTAAATTGGCGGGGGTTCACTTCACCGGAAGCACCGAGGTCTTTCAGGGTATGTGGAAGATTGTGGGGGAGAATATCGCCTCCTACCGCACATATCCGAGAATCGTCGGTGAAACCGGGGGGAAGAATTTCATTTTTGTGCACCCCTCTGCCGACCCCGATGAAGTCAATGCCGCTATGGTCAGAGGCGCTTTCGAATATCAGGGGCAGAAATGTTCCGCCGCATCGAGGGCGTATATTCCGTCGTCTATGTGGCCAGCACTTACGGAACTTCTTGTCGAGACCACAAGAACTATCAAGGTCGGCGATGTGCGGGACTTTACCAACTTCGTCAATGCCGTAATCGACAGGCCTGCGTTTGAGAAGATCGCTGAGTATATCGACTTTGCCAGACGTTCATCCGATGCCAAAATCATCGCCGGCGGTGGCAGCGATGACTCCAGGGGATATTTCATCGAGCCGACGGTTATTGTTACCAGCGACCCGCATTTCAAGACCATGGAGGAGGAGATCTTCGGCCCCGTGATCACCCTTTACATGTATGATGACAGCAGATTCGAAGAGACGCTCCGACTGTGTGATTCAACCTCTCCCTATGGTCTCACCGGTTCTATTTTTGCTCGCGACCGTGAAGCCATAAGCCTGGCCTCAAGGATGCTTCTTCATGCTGCCGGCAACTTCTATATTAATGACAAGTGCACCGGGTCGGTGGTAGGCCAGCAGCCTTTCGGTGGCAGCCGCGCATCCGGCACGAATGATAAAGCAGGAAGCATGATCAACCTGCTGAGATGGGTATCGCCCAGAACTACCAAGGAACTTTTTGTTTCACCAAAGGATTATCGTTACCCGTTTATGGAGGAAAAGTAGCTTGACATTGTCACATTTCCATGTCATTGCGAGGAGCGCAAGCGACGAAGCAATCTCTAATGAAGGGATTGCTTCGCTTCGCTCGCAATGACAGAAAGAAATTCATCGCTTACCACCTAATCTGACAATGTCAAGGTAGGGTGGAAGTTGTTATGAGATCGTAGTGGGATGGTAGTGATTCGGGCCCCGCTCGTCCGGATCAGGAGGCAGAAATGGATTTCTCTCTGGAAGGTAAAGTGGCTCTGATAACCGGCGGTGGCCGGGGCATTGGCAAGGCTGCTGCCCTGGGGCTTGCCCGGGCAGGGGCGGACGTGGCGGTAGCCAGTCGGAAACTTCCGGACCTGGAGAAGGCGGCTGAAGAGATAAAGGGTCTGGGCAGGAAATCTCTAGCCATAGCAGTGCATGTGGGGCGGGTGGAGGAGATAAGCAATCTGGTCGATCAGGTCAAGGCAGAGTTTGGCCGGATTGATATTCTGGTGAACAATGCGGGGACCAACCCGGTCATGGACCCGGCGCTGGAGATAGGGGAACGTGCCTGGGACTCCATCATGAACCTCAATCTGAAGGGGCTGTTCTTTCTCAGCCAGGCGGTGGCCCGGGTGATGAAGGAACAGGACGGAGGCGCGATAGTCAATGTTTCCTCGGTGGAGGGGATTACCCCGGGCATCTTGCCGGTTTACTCCATAAGCAAAGCCGGGGTGATCATGGCGACCAAAGTGATGGCACAGGAATGGGCTCAATACAATATCAGGGTGAATGCAGTAGCCCCGGGGCTGACCAGGACTGGCTTCAGTGAGGCCCTCTGGAGCAGCCCGGCGATTCTCGAGGTTGCTATGAGCAGGACTCCCATGAGGCGGATAGCCGAGCCTGAGGAGATGGTAGGAGCCATCGTTTTCCTGGCTTCTGAGTCTGCGAGTTATGTGACCGGCCAGGTCCTTGCCATAGATGGGGGCAGCACCATATAAATTGAGCGCTACAGGGGGCTATTGGCA
>JALPYG010000041.1 GCA_023271215.1 Dehalococcoidia bacterium | reverse complement strand
ATCGAGATGCTCCTGAACAGTGACCTTGTTCTTGGCAGGAGGCAGCTTCGATTGAGAAACGATCTGCAAGAAGCGGTTCTTATACCGTACCACCCAGTCATTGCTGATCACGCGGGTCTCTTCAAGGTAAAACACATTCCTCAATTCCAAACCCTCCATAGCCGCTTTGGTGGTCTCTTCCCTCCTCATTAAGGCCAGTGTTATTCCGGTCGCATCATCTACCATGTCCATGAGGCATCCTTTGCCCTTATGCCCACTGAACCACTGGTGATGGCTGCCATCCATCTGGACCAACTCCCCTTTACATCCTTAATCTAGAGTTCTTTCTTCTGTTCACTATGGTGGGCGGTACTGGACTCGAACCAGTGACCTCTTGCATGTCAAGCAAGCACTCTAACCAGCTGAGCTAACCGCCCATCTACACCTCTGATGATATATCAAGGGGAAGCAGTTGTCAATTCCCTTGCCTGATCTCCTCCTGCTTCCGATCTTTGCCGTCTTGACAATGCCCACATATTGTGATATATTACTTGGGCATTACCATATATAGGGTGAATTATGTGGTGTCCCTACTGTGGTCATCAGGATTCCCGGGTGACTGACTCTCGCAGTGTGCGTCAAAGCATACGGCGCCGGCGTCGGTGCCTGAAATGCGGGACTCGTTTCACTACCCAGGAGCGGGTAGAGAACGCTAATGCGGTTATCGTTAAGAAAGACCGGCGGCGGGAGAGGTTCAGCCGGGAGAAACTCCTCCGTGGCATCGTCAGAGCCTGCGAGAAGCGTCCCCTCCCTACCGGGGCGATGGAGAAGCTGGTGGACGACATTGAGTCGGAGCTGCACCGCATGGGCAAGAGCGAGATACCCAGTTCGGCGGTCGGAGAGATGGTTATGGAGCGGCTGCTGGAGTTGGATCATATTGCCTATATCCGATTCGCCAGCGTCTATCGGGCATTTACCGATATCGGGAGCTTGAAAAAGGAGGTAGACACCCTCGCGGCCAGGCATGAGATCGCCGGCCAGTTGCCCCTCATGTCCAGGAGTAACCATTCTTCGCCAGGGTAGCCGAGGGCAGTGTCATGAGACAAAGGGGAAAAGACAATATCAGTGACCGTCAGCTTAAGAATAAGATTGCCCGGGCAGTTTTTGCGGCTGCTGAATCCACCGGCATCGCTGACAGGGATTTGCTGGAACAACTTGCCCAACAGGTGATCGCGCGGCTGGAGCGGCTTCAACCTCTACCGGGGATGGAGGACCTGGTGCCAGACGGGATCAAGGGTCGTAGGGTTTCGGAGGCGGAGATCCAGGCTAAGGTAAGGGAAGTTCTCTCCGAGACCCCGAAGGCGAGAAAGAAAAGAGGATCCTCGGCGAAACTCGCCCCTGAGAAGCCTCCCCCTACGCAGGCAGGGGTTCAGGCGCAAGGTCGTCCTGCCGAATCCCGATCAGGGGTCATTGAAATCGCCCCTAATGCTATGGTGGTGCTGGAGCGAAGGTATCTCAGAAAGGATAAGGATGGACAGGTTGTTGAATCGCCGCAGGAATTGTTCCGCCGGGTGGCGCGCCACATTGCCTCTGCCGAGGAGATGTACGACCCCCAGGCTGATATTCGTTCGTGGGAAGAGAAATTCTACCGGATAATGGCCGATCTGGAATTCCTGCCCAATTCCCCCACTCTGATGAACGCCGGCCGTGAGCTGGGGCAGCTCTCCGCATGCTTCGTTCTGCCGGTAGAGGATTCCATGGAATCGATCTTCGATGCGGTAAAATATACCGCTCTCATCCATAAGAGCGGCGGCGGCACCGGGTTCTCTTTCTCCCGGCTGCGGCCGGAGAGGGATCGAGTGGGCTCCACCGGTGGTGTTGCCAGTGGCCCGGTTTCCTTCATGCGGGCATTTGATGCGGCTACGGATGTCATCAAGCAGGGCGGGATGCGACGCGGCGCTAATATGGCGATCCTGAACGTAGACCACCCCGATATTATGAGTTTTATAACGTGCAAGGAGAATCACGACGTCCTCAGCAATTTCAACATCTCGGTGGCGGTTACTGAGTCCTTTATGAAAGCCGTGGAGCAGGGTGCAGACTACGACCTCGTCAACCCCCGGACGCAGGAGGTCGCCGGCCGGCTAAATGCCCGGGAAGTATTTGACAAAATGGTGGATATGGCCTGGCGAAATGGCGACCCGGGGCTGGTTTTCCTGGACCGCATCAACAGGGATAACCCCACCCCGCACCTCGGTTCAATCGAAAGCACCAATCCTTGCGTGAGCGCTGATACGTGGATCATGACCGCTGCCGGGCCGAGGCCGGTCAAGGAAGTGATCGGCAGGAAGTTCGTGGCGGTGGTCGAGGGGAGGGCGGTACAAAGCTCAGAAAAGGGCTTCTTCAGGACAGGGGTGAAACCTGTCTACCGGGTGAAGACCCGGGAGGGCTTTGAATTGCGGGCTACCGCAGAGCATCCCATCATGGCAGCAACAGAGATGACCAGATACAGAACAGAAATGGAGTGGGTTAAGGTTGTGGATCTAGCCCCGGGAGACAGAGTTATCCTGAACGATCAGAGAGACTTCGGGACCTGGGGGGGGGAGTATACTGAGGATGAGGGATACCTCATCGGGTTGCTTCTGGGTGACGGGACGATTAAAGAGGACAAGGCCATACTTTCGTCATATCGTTTATCCGTGGGGTACATAAAAAGATTGGCCAGGAGATTGGGGTTAAATCCCGAAAGGAAAACGATCACCAGAGAGATGGAGAGGGCGTCGTCAGCATTTTACCGAGGCCTTCTCAGGGGATTATTTGATGCCGATGGCTCAGTCCAGGGAAGTCAAGCAAAGGGTATTAGTGTGAGGCTTGCTCAAAGTGACCTGGAGATGCTCAAGTCGGTTCAGCGGATGTTGCTGCGGCGTGGGATTTTCTCCCGGATTTATCAGAACCGGCGTGTCAGTGGCGCTTCAAGATTGCCGGACGGGAAGGGTGGAACCAAAGAACATTCCATAAAGCCACAGCATGAACTGGTAATATCAAAGGAGAATCTGAGGCGCTTTTGCAGCGAAATAGGATTCACCGATGTGGAGAAAGGCAGAAAACTTGAAGAAGCTATCAACTGCTATAAGAGGAGAATGAACCGGGAGCGCTTCGTCGCTACTGTAACCGAGGTGGTTCTCGAGGGCGAGGAGGACGTTTATGATGTCCAGATTCCAGGCATAAACGCCTTCGATGCCAATGGGCTCTATGTTCATAACTGCGGCGAACAGCCGCTTCTCCCCTATGAGAGCTGCAATCTCGGCTCCATTAATCTTTCCAGGATGATCGGCGAAGAGGATGGGGTCCCAGCTATTGATTGGGAAAAGCTCGCCCGGGTCGTGAAAACGGCCGTCAGATTCCTGGACAATGTCATCGATGTGAACAAGTTTCCGCTTCCGGAGATAGAGGAGACGACTAAGTCCACCCGCAAGATCGGACTGGGGGTGATGGGCTTTGCTGATATGCTGATGCGACTGGGAATCCCTTACGATAGCGAAGAGGCACTCAAGACCGGCAAGAGCATCATGGAATTCGTTGAGAAGGAAGCTACCGCCGCCTCGGTGGAGCTGGCCAGGGAGAGAGGCGTTTTCCCCGCTTTCGAGGGCAGCATCTACGACAAACGCAAAGCCCCGAGGGTGAGGAATGCCACCCGGACTACCATTGCCCCCACCGGTACGCTCAGCATTATCGCTAACTGCTCCAGCGGAATCGAGCCTCTTTTCGCGCTGAGTTACTCCCGCAACATATTGGACGGTGACAAACTGGTGGAAGTAAACCCCCTCTTTGAGGAGATCGCCAAGAAGGAGGGGATTTTCAGCGATGAACTCATGAAAGCCCTGGCAGAGCAAGGCAAGGTTCGGGGCATAGAAGGAATACCGGAATGGGTGCAGCAGGTTTTCGTTACCTCCCATGATATCAGCCCCGAGTGGCACGTCAGGATGCAGGCTGCCTTTCAGAGACATACCAACAACGCTGTCTCCAAGACCATAAACTTCCCGCACGAGGCCACCAGGGAGGATGTGGCCAGGGCATATATGCTGGCTTACAAAGAGGGATGCAAGGGCATCACTATCTATCGGGACCGGAGCCGGGAAGCTCAGGTCCTGGACATTGGGAAGGAGAAGCGACCGGAAGAAAAGGGAATGATACCCCGCCAAAGGCCGGACGCCACCTTTGGTGTAACAGAGAAGATGACCACCGGCTGCGGCAATCTCTATATCACGGTGAACTTCGATGAGCGGGGAATCTGTGAGGTGTTTACCAGCCTGGGCAAGTCCGGGGGTTGTGCGTCGGCACAGCTCGAGGCTATCAGCAGGCTGATCTCTATGTCGCTGCGGGCAGGGTTGAGTGTGGAATCCCTGGTAAAACACATAAAGGGAATCAGATGTCCGTCCATTGCCTGGGACAGGGGTCGTGCGGTGCTCTCCTGTGCCGATGCTATTGGTACGGTGCTGGAGCGCCATCTCAACAATGGCCCTCCACAGAATAGTGCCGGTGGTCCTGAGATGGTGGGTACCGATAGCGGGGGGATGCCTGTGAAGCCGGGAAGCTTTATGGGAGGGCAGTGCCCCGATTGTGGCGGCCTTCTGGTCTATCAGGAGGGATGTCACATCTGTTATGGTTGCGGGTATACTAAGTGCAGTTAGGGTAGCTAAGGGCAAAAGGCGACCCTCATCCCCTCCCATCTCAGGCGAAGGGCTAAGGGGGTATGGGGCCTTAAGTGCAATATCGCTCAGCGCGGCCGAGCTTGGGCATTACGTATGCGGGAGGAATATCAATATGGCTAACAAAACAGAAAAAGTACCAAAGCAAATGCAGTCAACGTTCGATGCGATAACGGCACTTACAGATAAATTCTGCAAGGAAAACCTCAATGAGGAGTATGCGCAGCTATCCCGTCAACTGACCGCAGCCCTATGTCGTAAGCGTCCCTCTCCTCTCACAAAAGGCCGTACTGCGGGTTGGGCATGTGGCATCGTCTATGCTCTAGGGTTTGCCAACTTTCTGTTTGACAAGAGTCAAGAACCCTACATGAGTGCTGCCGATCTGTGTTACGGATTCGGCATCAGTCAAAGCACGGGGTCAGCTAAATCCAGGGTGGTTCGTGATGTGTTGGACATGCACCAACTGGATCCGAATTGGTGTCTGCCAAGCCGCATGGATCGCAATCCTCTAATCTGGATGCTTATGATAAATGGCCTGATCGTTGATGTGCGTGGAATGCCACGAGAGGTACAAGAGATCGCCTACCGTAAAGGACTGATTCCGTACATACCGGATGATAGGAAAGGGTGACTTGCTCGGATGTAATTGGCCGAGCCACACTTGGGTGTCGAGACCGGGAAAACATGATCTTGTGGACTATCCAAACGGAAGATGCCTGGTCTGAGCTTCAGGCCCGAGGAGTCCTGCGAGTGATGCGGCAACATGTTGAGAAGGACTTTCTTCTCGCATACCAGTGGATGATAGAGCAAATGGAGAGACGGATTGCCCCACGTGTCCAGCGGAATCAATTCCCCATCTGGGCATGGCGTCACTGGGAGAATGAAGTCAGGGCGAAGCCGGACCTCCGATCGAGCGGGCATATCCCAAGAGGCGAGAAAGGTGTCAGAATTGAATTTGAGATTCCCGACGGCCTGGTTCTTCTCTCTGATTTTGACCTCTGGCACTACGTTCTGAACTACTGGTACTTGCCGCAGTCTGAATCTGAAGGAGAGAAATTCGAGGCGGAGCTGGAGGCTCACGGGCTCTCGTTTTTCACCCAGAAACCACTTCCAGATCCGGAATTTCACAACAGGATAGTTGAAAGTTGGGATCGTATATTCGATCTTCATTGGGCTGAAGATGATCTGGCATTGCCATTATCGCGCAAATCAATTCAGGCAACACTGTGGGAATTGAAGGAAGACCAGATCAGGGGCTGCAAGTATTTCAAGTCCAGATGATCAAGCCAGAGCAGTTGTCAGTTGTCGGTCGGCAGGGGTCTGGGGTGGGCTGGCAACCGACCCCTGACCCCTGATAATTCAATACTATGCAGGATGCCATAATCGAAAGGCAAATAAATGAGAATCCTCGGCATTGACCCCGGACTGAATACTACCGGCTACGGCGTTATCGAGATATCTGATGGCGAGATCTCCCTGCTGGAAGGTGGCGTGATCCGCGCCGCTTCCGCTAATGATGCGCTGGAGGTGAGATTGTCCTTGCTTTACGATGGTATAATTGATGTGCTGGGGCGGTTTAGTCCGCAAGCCATGGCGTTGGAAGAGCTTTACTCCCACTACGAACACCCCGCTACGGCGATATTGATGGGGCACGCTAGGGGCGTCATTTGCCTGGCGGCGGCCAGGAGCATGGTTCCGGTTTTCAGCTATGCCGCTACCCAGATCAAGTCAGCCCTGACCGGAAGCGGTCGCGCCTCGAAGGTGCAGATGCAGCAGGCGATTGCCGCCAGGCTCCGACTCAAGGAACTGCCCCAGCCTCACGACGTAGCCGATGCGTTAGCAGTAGCGATATGCCATCACTGGATAGCAGCCAGCCCGATCATGGCTGCGGTAAGGGCCGGTCAATGTGTCACCCCAAAAGGTCACCCGCGCAGGATAGGGAGGACAGGGAAATGATCTCCTACATCAAGGGAACCATCAGAGGCATCGATAACGAAACCTCAAAGGTAGTAGTGGATGTGAACGGGGTGGGGTATGAAGTGCTGCTCCCCCTGTTTGTCATGCGATCCCTCACCGATCGAGGCAAAGAAGAGGGAGAGGAGATCGCTCTTCAGATTTACTATCATGTCTCCGAGAGGCAGCCCCGGCCGGTTCTGGTCGGTTTCAACAACGACTTCGAGCGGCGGTTCTTCGAGAAGCTGATCGCCGTTGAGGATATCGGCCCATCGAAGGCGGCCCGGGCATTCGTGTTCTCAGTATCCACGGTAGCCAACGCTATTGAGAGCGGGGATGCGCAGGTTCTCCAGAGAATGCCTGGGATCGGATCGAGGACCGCCCAGAAAATCATCGCCACGCTCAAGGAAAAGGTTGCCGAGTTTGCCCTGCTCAAGGATGAGGGCTACGACAGTATGCCGGCAGTGGCCAGGAAGGACATTAAAGACGAGGCCATCGAGGTGCTGACAGGTCTGGGGTATAAGCGCGCTGATGCCAGGCTAAAGGTCGAGGAGGCTCTGGGGCAGAATCCCGGGTTAACGGATACCGAGGGACTTATTCGTGAGGTATTTCGAGCGGAGAGAAAATGGACGACATGAGCCGCAACCCATCGAGCCAGGGCACAGCTAAGGAAGGAGCAGGGGTCTTCAAGGAGCAGGATGAGGAGGCGCGCTTTATCTGGAACCTTCGCCCCCGGACTCTGGATGAGTATATCGGGCAGCGAGAGGTGGTGGAAAGCCTTGTAATTGCCCTGACAGCGGCCAGGAACCGGGGTGAACCAATAGACCACATCCTCTTTCATGGGCCACCAGGGCTGGGTAAAACCACTCTGGCTTACATCATCGCCGGCGAGATGCAGTCAAGGATCATCCATACCGCTGGACCTGCGCTGGAGAAGCCGGTTGATATCGTGGGCATCCTATCCAACCTCGATACCGGTGAGGTGTTATTCATCGATGAGATTCACCGGCTCTCTCGTACCATTGAAGAGTATCTGTATTCGGCGATGGAGGACTTCGAGGTAAATTTCATCTATGGCAAAGGGGCTTTCGCCAGGACCCTTCCCTATCAACTGAAGCACTTCACCCTCGTGGGGGCAACGACGCGGGCCGGCCTGCTGACTCCACCGCTGCGCGATCGCTTCGGAATGATCTATCATCTCGACTATTATGCTCCCGAGGAGTTGGCTAGGGTAGTGAAGAGATCGGCCCGTATTCTGGGGGTTCACCTGGATGAAGAAGGGTCGATGGAGATCGCGCGGCGCTCCCGGGGAACACCGCGGATTGCCAATCGGTTGCTCCGCCGGGTCAGGGACTATGCGGAGGTGACTGCCGATGGGAAGATCACTCAGGCGCTCGCCGACGAGGCGCTGACCAGGGAAGGTGTCGACCGCGCCGGATTGGACCGGCTTGACCGGCTGTATCTGACCACCATTCTGGAGAATTACCGCGGCGGTCCGGTCGGTGTCGAAGCCCTGGCAGCTACGTTGAACGAGGAGACGAATACCCTGGTTGACGTCGTCGAGCCATTTCTCCTGAAGATGGGATTTGTGATTCGAACGCCGGCGGGGAGGCGAGTTGGGGAACCGGCACGAGCCCATCTGGGCTATGCTGCTGAGGGCGGCGGACAGCAAAGGTTGCTGTAATGTTGAGGGAGGAATTACGCTTTCTTAATGAGGAAGGAGATCATGAAGGCAACCACAACACCAGATGCGGCAGAGATACGAAGTCTGGTAAATGTGGCTTTGGGAAATGAGAAAGCAGACCTGGCCATACCGCCCCTCCCATGGTTACCATGAGTCCGGCGACTGAGGCACGTGGGATGGATTCTGAGACGCTGCGGAAACTCCTGGAACGTGAGGACATCCTCGGCCTGGGTGAGATCTATTGGGCGAGCGTCATCAGGGGCAATGACCGAATCATCGGCCTGACCGCCGAAACGATGGCAGCGGGCAAGAAGATTTTACCAGTCAGGCGATACCTTTCCTGCGCATCTCCGAAGAGGGACTGGTAGATGTGCGAAAGGGGGAATTCGAAGAAATAGGTATTGTGTCCCCCATGGGTTAGTGCCTGAAGTGCCTTACCCCGGTGAAGATCATCGCCAGATCGTAGCTGTCGGCTGCCTCGATCACTTCAGCATCTCGTACCGAGCCGCCGGGTTGTACCACGGCGGTGACGCCGCCTCTGGCTGCTATCTCCAGAGCATCCGGGAAGGGGAGCATGGCATCGGAGGCCATCACGCTTCCCTTCGCCTCTGCTCCAGCCTTCTTCAGGGCGATCTCCGCGCTATCCACCCGGCTTGGCTGTCCAGCACCCATTCCCAGAAGCGTGGTGCCTTTGCTCAATACGATGGCATTGGACTTAACATGCTTGGCCACCTTCCATGCAAAAGTGAGGCTTTCCATCTCTTCGGGGGTTGGTTCCCGCCTGGTCGCCACTCGCCAGCTTCTCGGGTCTTCGGCAAGAATGTCCGGTGTCTGAACCAGGAGTCCTCCACCGACACGGCGAAAATCGAGTGAGCCGGCCGGCACTGCTGCCTCCATTGGTCCCATATCCAGTATCCGCAGGTCCTTCCTGGTTTTGAGCGCTTCCACGGCGTCGGACTCGTACCCCGGAGCGACGACTATCTCATAGAAGGTCTTGATGATCTCGCGGGCGATGGCGAGGGTCAGGGGCCTGTTCACAGCAACGATTCCCCCAAAGGCGGAGACAGGGTCGCCAGAGAGAGCCCGGCGATACGCTTCGGCGAGATCGGGATGGGAGGCCAGCCCACAGGGATTGGTATGTTTGATGATGGCCACAGTGGGCTCAGAGAACTCACCGGCCGCATTCCAGGCAGCATCGGCATCGAGGATGTTGTTGAAGGAAAGATCCTTTCCCCAGAGCTGCTTTGCGGTGCAGATGTTGTTTTCCTTCACTGCTCCCACTCGCTCCTCGCGGTAGAATGCGGCCGACTGGTGCGGGTTCTCCCCGTATCGGAGATCAAAGCGCTTCTTGATGGCGATGGTCATATCCTCGGGGAAGCCGCCCTCTCCCTGGAACAGATATTGAGCGATGGCGGTATCGTACGTTGCCACATGCTGGAATGCCTTCTGTGCCAACCTGCGGCGTTCATCCTGGCGCATCTTGCCGGAGCGCAACCTCTCCAGAATGAGCGGATAGTCAGCGGGAGCAACCACCACAATGACGTGAGGGAAATTCTTAGCCGCCGCCCGGATCAGGGTAGGGCCACCGATATCAATGTTCTCCAGGGCATCCTGCATGGTGGCATCGGGTCTGGTAACGGTCTGGACGAAGGGATAGAGATTGACGACCACCATATCGATGGTGCCGATCCGACTGGCGGCCAGTTCCTCCACGTGGCTGGGGAGATCACGGCGAGCCAGGATTCCACCGTGAACCGCGGGGTGAAGGGTTTTCACCCGGCCATCGAGGATCTCGGGAAATCCGGTAATGTCGCTGATGCTGCGCACCGGCACGCCGGTTTCGAGGAGCGTTTTCTTCGTTCCCCCGGTGCTGAATATCTCCACCTCCAGGTCCACCAGACCTCTGGCAAAATCAACCAGTCCTGTTTTGTTTGAAACGCTCAAGATAGCTCGCATTTCGGGTTACACCTCCGTTTGAATCTCCCAGGAGACGATGCTTGGAGAAGTCTTCGACTTTCCCACAATCCTTTTTACCCTCTGCCTTTGACCAAAAACTCAACCACACCCGGCCATTCTTCTCCCAGGCGCATCAGGCACGAATGGCAGTGGGAGCTGTATATAGTATTAGATTGATTCGGCGGCTGATCAATGCCCCCGACTTTCCGAGGAGCTGTGCCGGTTGTGTGACCGGGGAGGATTGAGGCGAGAGGTGTCCCTAAGTCATTCCTCAAACACCGTCTGTTCTTCAACTTCTACTTGCAGCGCTTGCAGCGCCTTCTTAACCAGATTCAGACGCAACTGTCTTTCCTCATCTTTGGGCAATGCGGGATTCCCTAAGGGATGGGGTATAGCCACCGCGGGCACGATTCGATTGGCCCCCACGGTCAGAGAGATGGGCACTATCGCGGCCACATGTACGACGGGCAATCCTGCCCGGTCGATCTCTTTCACCAGCGTTGCACCGCAACGCGTATCAGTGCCTCAGGTGGAGGTAAGGATTACCCCACCGACCCCGGCCGATTTCAACTCCGCGGCGATCGCCTTCCCGAACCTTTCGGAATTGGCCACCGAGGTGGCGTTGCCTACGGTAACGTAGTAGCGATCATACAATTTACCGATGGTTCCGTCCTTCTCCAGGGCACGCATAGCGTCAAGCGGCAAAACTCTATCCGGATCCTCGTTGGCGTAAACCGGGTCATAACCTCCGTGCACCGTCTCGTAAGCCGCCGGGGTCAGGGCATCCAGACCAGCAATATCGTATCCGGCAAATTTAGAGGCGCTGGCGGACTCTATTCGGTCGGGGTTCCCTCGTGGCACTATCCCGCCCGAGGTTACCAGAGCTATGGTAGCTGAGCTCAAGTCACCGAGAGGAGAACTGGGCGAAATGCGCTCGAATGTGGGCATGGAATACTCGGTCTGGAATGGCTCTCCTTTGAGTTTCAGCAGGAGCATGTTCACCGCTCTCTCCGCACCTGTTCGATCTACAAATCGATTGACCCTCAGCCCACGTGGGAAGTAACCTTCCTCCTGTGGAGATCCGATCTCCTGCCCGAGGCCGAGCTTGCGCAGGAGGGAAGCGACTGCAGGGATGTCATCTTTCATGCGCCGAGCGGAATTGGAGGTGGGGGTGATGTAAACCTCCTTGCGATAGATATCCAATCCGGGATTCTCTTTATACATTCCTGTAACCACCGGGATGCCAAGTTTTTTGCCTACCGCTGAGCACGAGGCTCCGCAGGCGACGCCGTATCTGCCGGCATTAAATGCCGGGCCGGCCACAAATACGTCTGGCTGATAGGAGGAAACAAGTTCCACCACTTTTGCCGAGGCCTCCTCGATGTTCTCGGCGAAGTAACTGTCGCCGCAGATCACTGTGGCCACGATCTCCCACTCTTCCCCTAATGCCTGCTGCAGGACCCTGCCGGGGCCGATGACCCCTTCCTTGATCACGGGTGGAATGTTAACTTCCTCCTCTCCGCCTATCTGGGCGAAGAATTGGTTCAGGTAGTGGACTACTCTATACTTTCCCATCCTTGTTCCTCCTTTGCACTAATATCCTTGAGCGGTTAGTTTGCCAAAACCTAACTGGCATGTGGCGCCTATGATGGCCTGTATCTCGATATCTACGCTTCCGTCGGCTGCCAGACAGCCATCGAAGCCTCCGGCAATGGACTCCACCGGGTTCAGGTCCCCGATGATACGCTTCAAGGGGGGAAGAGTCACCACCTCATTTGCGTTCCCTACACTGACTAAGGCATCAGCCTGAGGAACTGTATCTGCCAGGGATTGTGAGGCACCGTCTCTTCCGGCAAACTCATCGGCGATCAACACGGTCCTTATCCCACGGTCTTCGATCTTCTTGCAGAGCATCATCACATCGGTATCGGGATTGCCGAAGCCTTCCTTGGTGATAATCACCCCTTCTGCCCCGAGGAGTTTGGCTAGTTTGCTGGCATAATCTGAAGACCTCTGCTTGTCCGCCAGGGTAACCTTCAGGTTGGTGATGATCACCCCGATGAAGTTCAAATCCTTGCCATGCCTTCGATAGAGCTCCCTGACTACCGCATTGTTCGTGTGATGATAGGTGGTGTGCTTATCGCAGGCGGAGACGCAGTTGCCGCTCGTTATCGCTCCATCCATTAATTCGTTGGGATGAATAATGGTAGGTAAGATATTCTTCACGTCAACGCCGTAGAGATAGGTGTCGTGCAACAGTCCCTCTGACAGAAGTGGGTAAACATAGGCGACCCTGGGGAGGGTGGTATCAGTAACTGGGGTCAATTCGTAGACCTCCACCTCTTCAGGGGCGACCTCTCTGCCGGCGTTACCCAGGTAAGCCGCGGACCTCAGCCCGGCGAGGCGCAACGCCTCCTCGTGGGCGTATGGGGCTAGCCCCTCGACAGGTTGAACGATCAATGCCACATTGTTTGTCTCAGAGAATGGGGTGTACCGGGCACCAGGGCCGGTCATGTCTATCAAGCCTTCCTGAAAGCCTACGATGCGGCCTACGGTGACCACCGCTGCCCCCCTGAGGACACGTGTCCTGCCCACGCCTACCGTTCCCATCCGCCCGATTACTCCCGGAAAGAGCTCTCCTGTTCCATTTACCTTAATCCTCGGCTCGATCACGTCCTTTACCGGGATTATCCTCACCTCTTCTCCTGGTCGCGCCAGCTCGACATCCGCTTCAGCCAGTCTGTCATCCTGCAGGAGCAGATCAATTAGCTCCTTCTTGTTTACCACTAAGGTGCCGTCTTCGACCCTGGTCTTATCGCCAAATTGCACGTCCTTGATCTTGATTATCCCAAGCTCTAAGCGCATGTTAAACCTCCATCTCAAAGTTTCTCCAGACTGGCGATGATATCCGCTTCGGTGACGTCGTCCCCCACCAGCTTGTCCACTATCTCCCCATCCCGATAGAACAGAAAGGTGGGCAGAGTTTGCACCTCTCCCTGGAGGCTCACTATCAGCCTCCGATTCTTGGGGCAATCCACCTTGCCGAACTTCACTTTGCCGTCGTACTCCCCTGCCAACTTCTCCACGGCTGGCATAAGAGTCATGCATCTGGCGCAGCGAATGCCCCAGAAGTCCACCAGGACAGGCAACTCAGACTGTATCACCTCTTTCTCGTAGTTCT